>NZ_LMRM01000004.1:0-127250 GCF_001426045.1 Methylobacterium sp. Leaf94 | reverse complement strand
CGAGCGTTGACCGCTGGAAATTGACTTGCTGCTCTGGCGTTGACCCCAGCGCAGGATCAATGAGGGCAACAGCGAGGAGGAAGGCTTGAGCGGAAGAGAGGGTCGCTTTGGGGATTTTCCACAGGCGGCGGATGCGGCTGATCCACCCGAAGAAGCGCTCGACCACCACCGGCGCGGATGCACGGCGAAGCCGACCTGATCCAGAGGCTTGCGCACGATCCGGACGGTGACGATCGAGGCGGCCCGCGGGTGCCCGGCGACGCCGTTGGCCGCCCGTCTTCCCGGCGAGGGATCGGTTCGTGCGGCGCGGACGTTCCCCATGGTGCGTCACAGCATGAGGATGCCGCGATGTCATTGCTGCTCGAAGCCGCCGAAGACCTGGACGCGATGGCGAAGGCGGCGCGCGAGGCCATCGATCGGCGCCTGCGCCTCCTCCAGGGTGAGGATGCCGGGCACTTCTGGTCCGCCGTGGCGAAGCTCTACGCCCGGGGCCTGCCGGAGATCGCGGCCGCCGCGCCGGTGCGGCGCGCGGAGATCACATCGACTCCAGACCGTACTCTGCCAGGAGCGCCGCCCGCCTGCCGCGCAGCGCCAGCGCTTTGATGGCATGGTTGCGGCTCGTCGTGAGGATCGCGGCCGCCGTCTTCGGTTGCGCGTCGCGCATCATGTCGGCCAGTGCGGCGAGCTCCGACGCGGCCGCTTCCTCTGCCGCGATGCCCGCCCGGAGGGTGTCGAGCACGGCCTGCACCATGGGAATGACCTGCGGGTACCGAACCTCATCTCTCATCCCAGGTCCCTTTCTGCCTGTGCCCCGTCGCGCGCCGTCCGGGAACGGACGCACGCGCGGTGCCTTCGATCGCACCTGCTGCGCGACAGGGTAGCGCCCTGGGCTCATGGGGCAAGCGGGCGCGGGCGAGTTCAGGTGCCGCGCCCGGTGGTGCGCCCTCCGGTCCGGCCGGATGCGGGGGGCCTCATGGCATCGCCGAGGCCGGGCCGCCTGTTGGGGGATCGCCGGTTTCGACGCGTGGGCCGCAACGACCTTCGCTGACCCCCGGCAGGACACGTCGTGCAGTGTCGCATGGGGAGCCGACGCCCCGCGACCACCTGCTCGGAGGGCGCGCTGGCGACGAGCCGCGCGTCGGTCGCGATCGCAACCGCAAGAGAGCCGCCGCAATCAGCCGGGATAAACCGCCCGATGGACCGGTGGAGATTGTCGAGGGACAGCACCCGCGTACGAAAACGGTTCGTGTCGCAGTTTTGCCGCAATGGTTGCCCGGCGCGGAACTTGAACCCAATTTTGGATAAACTTTGAAACGGTTCCGCCGGGACCGCGTTACGGACACATCCACCTCTCACATCGGACATGCTCATGGCGGAACAAGCCCTGGCCGCGACGGCTGACACCACGTCCGCAGAAGGCAAGCCCCCACGTGATTACCTGACCCCCATCGTTCTGGGGTCGCTTGCCGTCTTGGAACTGGGATGGGTCGGGCTGTTGGGCTGGGGAGCGCTCTGGCTGATCGGCGCCTAGCTGCGCGGGCCAGCTGGCGCTCAGCGACGCGGGCTAACCGGCACTTCGTCGGGCCAGAGCGGTGCGCGGCCGGCCATCTCCAGCACGAGCGCGAAGCACGCAAGATGGATCGTGACGTAGGCGAACATGGCGTCTTGCGCTTCCTCTCCGCGCACGGACGGCACGGCTGTGGAGCATGCTGCTACGACCATGGGAAACGCGCAATGCGCGTTGTGGAATCGAATGTGCGAACGTGAAGGCTGTGCTTTTAAGACCACCCTCGCAAGCTTTTGATGGTGGATCGGCAGCCGATCGCGCCGCGCGGGACTCACGTGACCGTGACCAAGACGCTGGCGGGACTCCGCCAGGACTCGCAGAGGCCTGGAACGGGGTGCCCGGCGAGACGCTGTTCCTGTCGAGACCTGTCCTGGCCCGTCTCGGCCCCTGCTCCAAATCGATCGCGCGCCGGAGCGCTCCGCCGGCCTCAGTGCCGCGTACCGTCCGGCGGATCGGACAGGGGTTCGATCCCGAGGGCTTCGGTCAGGGGAAACTCCAGCACGATCTCTCCGGTCTGGTCCTCCACGAACAGCACCGCGCGCAGGAGCTGCGGGTCGCTGTCGGCGCCCTGGAGGAGCTGCCGGGCCAGGATCTGGGCCGCGGCCCAGGCGGCGTCCGGGCTCGACAGGTCCCGGCCGTCTGGGTCCACCACCACGTCGTCCCCGATATGCGTATGGAAGTAGTAGCGTGGCATCGAAGCCGGCTCCCGTTCGGCGCGGTGACCCGCGCGCATGACCTGCGCGGGAAGATAGGGGGGCGCGGGCGGGCGGGGCAGGGGCGGGCGCGGGCCGGTCGCTAGCGCTTCTTGCCCAGTTCGGCCGCGATGTCCTTCGTCATCCGGCCGACCTTGCGGTGGGCGGCGGCGAGTTGGTCCTGGGTGACGCCCCAGCGCTTCATCCAGAACTCCACCGCCTTGCGCTCCGAGAGGTCGAGGCGATCCTTGTCGATGAAGCCGCGTTTGTCCTTGAGGCCAGCCATGTCCGTTCCCGTCCGCGCGGCCGCCGGGCGGCGCGGGACCGATATGGGGTGCCGGGCCGGCCGGGGCGAGCCTGCGGCGCGCGCCATCGCGCGCCGCGTCGCGGATCAGCGGGTGGGCGCGCCGGTGCCCTTGCCCGCGGCACCCGGCGAGGCGCCGGATCCGGCATCGTTGGCGCCGGTGCTGTTGGAGGTGCCGGACCGGCTCTTGTCCCCGGTGGAGGGGCCGCTGCCGGCCGCGCCCGGGGAGGAGCCGGCCCCGGCATCGTTCGGACCGGTGGTGTTCATGGTCCCGGACCGGGTGGTGCCGGAGCCGCCCTCGGCCGCGAGGGCGACCGAACCGAGGGCGAGGGTGCTGGCGAAGGTGCCGGCGAGGGCGAGTGCGAGGGCCTTCATGGCGTTTCTCCCGAATGATTGGCGTGAAGCACGCCTCGGGTAACGCCACGCTGACGCCGATGGTTCTGGACGCGGCGGGGACGACACCAGGCCGCCGGGGCCCCATCGCTGCGGACGGGCCGGCATCCCGTCTGATGCGCCGCGCATCCGGGAGTCGCGCCTGTTCCTGTCCGCGCTGCAGGGTCTAAGAGGCAGGCCCCGGCTCAGGCCGCCTGGGCCGGCTCGATGTCCTCGCGGGAGGGCTCGTAGGCGCACCAGTGGCAGTAGCCCTTGTCGGCGACCTTCGGTGCGTTGCGCTGCGAGCAGCGGGGGCAGACCAGCACGGACAGCGTCTGACCGCGCAGGCGGGCGAAGCCGCGCCCCCGGAAGGTGACGGCCACCGACTCTCCGGCGTGGGAATCAGGGCTGTGGGACATCGAGGCTCCTCGGATCGCGGTCGGCGAGGACCAACGGCCAACCTTGGCATCGGTTCAGGGCCTTCCCCAGGCGAAGGCCGCCCCGCCCTCGAAAAAGGGGCCGGAGGCGACGCCGATGCGCGTCGCCTCCGGCCCCCGGCCGTCGCGTGGTGAGGGGCGCCCGCCCTACTCGGCGGCGATCTGCCGGGGCCGGACCGCCTCGACCCGGGCGGCGCAGAACTTGAACTCCGGGATCTTGCCCATGGGATCGAGGGCCGGATTGGTCAGGAGGTTGGCGGCGGCCTCGGCGTAGCAGAACGGCATGAAGATCATGCCCACCGGCACGTCGCGGTCGGACCGGACCTTGAGCTCCACCGCGCCGCGGCGGGTCTCCAGGCGCATGGTGTCGCCGGGCTCCAGGCCGAGGCGGTAGAGCTCCTTCGGCGCCATGAAGGCCACCGCCTCCGGCTCCAGGGCGTCGAGGACGCCCGAGCGCCGGGTCATCGAGCCGGTGTGCCAGTGCTCCAGCACGCGGCCCGTGGAGAGCACCATCGGGTACTCGGTGTCGGGCACCTCGTCCGGCGGCACGATGTGGGCCGGCACGATCTTGGCCCGCCCGCTCGCCGTCGGGAAGCCGGCGTAGAAGATGATCTCGTTGCCGGGCTGATCGGGACCGTCGACCGGGTAGGTCACGGCGCCCTCGCGCTCCAGCCGCTCCCAGGTGATGTTCTTCAGGGAAGGCATCACCTGGGCCATCTCGGTGAAGATGTCGGCCGGGCCGGTATAGGTCCAGTCGAGGCCGAGACGTCGGGCGAGCTCCTGCAGGATCCACCAATCCTGGCGGGCGTCGCCCGGCGGCGGGACGACGGGCTTGGCAATCTGCACGCGCCGGTCGGTGTTGGTGAAGCTGCCCGCCTTCTCGGCGAAGGCGGAGGCCGGCAGCACCACGTCGGCGTGGAAGGCGGTCTCGGTCAGGAACAGGTCCTGCACCACCAGGTGGTCGAGCATGGCGAGCGCGTGCCGGGCGTGGTTGAGGTCGGGGTCCGACATCGCGGGGTTCTCGCCCTCGACGAACATGCCCTTGATCTCGCCCGTGTGGATGGCGCGCATGATCTCGACCACGGTCAGGCCGTTCTTCGGATCGAGGGACTGGCCCCAGAACGTCTCGAACAGGTCGCGGACGGTCTCGTTCTCCACCGACTGGTAGTCCGGATAGACCATCGGGATCAGGCCGGCATCGGAGGCGCCCTGGACGTTGTTCTGGCCGCGCAGGGGGTGCAGGCCGGTGCCGGGACGGCCGATCTGGCCCGTGGTGAGGGCGAGCGCGATCAGGCAGCGCGAGTTGTCGGTGCCGTGGACGTGCTGGCTGACGCCCATGCCCCAGAAGATGATCGAGGCCCGGGAGCGGGCGTAGAGGCGGGCCACCTCGCGCAGGGTCTCCGCGTCGATGCCGCAGACCGGAGACATCTTCTCCGGCGTGAACTCGACGATACGCTCCTTGAGCGCCTCGAAGTTCTCGGTGTACCCGGCGATGTACTGCTCGTCGTAGAGCTTCTCCGTCACGATGACGTTGAGCATGGCGTTCAGCATCGCCACGTCGGAGCCCGGTTTGAAGGCGAGGTGCTTGTAGGCGTGCCGGGACAGGACCTGCCGGCGCGGATCCATGATGATCAGCTTGGCGCCGCGCTCCTTGACCGCGTTCTTGATGAAGGTCGCGGCCACCGGGTGGTTCACCGTCGGGTTGGCGCCGATGATGACGATGACCTCGGCGTCGAGGGCCGCCGAGAACGGAGCCGAGACGGCGCCGGAATTCAGGCCTTCCATCAGGGCCGCCACCGAGGAGGCGTGGCAGAGCCGGGTGCAGTGGTCGACGTTGTTCGAGCCGAAGCCGAGGCGCACCAGCTTCTGGAAGAGGTAGGCCTCCTCGTTCGAGCCCTTGGCGGAGCCGAAGCCCGCCAGCGCCTTGCGGCCGACGGTGTCGCGGATCTTTTTGAGTCCGCCGGCGGCGCGCTCCAGCGCCTCGTCCCAGGTCGCCTCGCGGAAATGGGTCCAGGGATTGGCCGGATCGACCTGGTCGTTGGCATCCTTGGCCACGTTGTCGAGGCGGATCAGGGGCTTGGTCAGCCGGTGGGGGTGGTGGACGTAGTCGAACCCGAAGCGGCCCTTCACGCAGAGGCGGTTCTGGTTGGCCGGTCCGTCACGCCCCTCGGCGTAGACGATCTTGTCGTCCTTGACCTTGTAGGAGACCTGGCAGCCGACGCCGCAATAGGGGCAGAGCGAGTCCACCTCGCGGTCGGGATAGACGGTGCGGGTCTGGCTGTCGTCGAGGTAGGCCGACGGCATCAGCGCGCCGGTCGGGCAGGCTTGGACGCACTCGCCGCAGCCGACGCAGGTCGACTGGCCCATCGGGTCGTCGAAGTCGAACACCACCTTGGCGTCCGCCGAGCGGTAGGCCATGCCGATGACGTCGTTGACCTGCACCTCGCGACAGGCGCGGACGCAGAGGTTGCACTGGATGCAGGCGTCGAGGTTGACCCGCATGGCCGGGTGGCTCCAGTCGCCCTCCCAGCGCTGGGCGGCCGGGAAGCGGCTCTCGGTGACCGCGACATGGTCGGCCTGCGCCCAGAAATGCGAGGTCGGGTCGTGCGAGATCTCCCGGGCCGGCTGGTCGGCCACGAGGAGCTCCATCACCATGGCCCGGGCCTTGGTCGCCCGCTCCGAGGCGGACTTCACCTTCATGCCGACGCCTGGCACCCGCTTGCACGAGGCGGCGAGCACGCGCTCGCCCTCGATCTCGACCATGCAGGCGCGGCAATTGCCGTCCGGCCGGTAGCCCGGGGCGGGCTTGTGGCAGAGGTGGGGGATGTGCGTGCCCAGCCGCTGGGCGACGGCCCAGATCGTCTCGCCCGGGGCGGCCTCGACCTGCTGCCCGTCGAACTCGAAGATCACGCCCGGGATTCCGGCCGGCATCTCCTTGAGGCCGAAGGTGCCGCTCGGGGCCGGACCCGCCTGGCCGCCCGACTGGGTGCCCTCGGAGTAGGTGCTCCCGGCGCCCGGGTTGGCGCCGTCCGCCTTGCCGCCCGCATCCTGGGGGCCGGTGGGGGTGGTGGCGTGGGCTCCGCTGAGACCACTGTTCTGTGTGCCGCTGCTCATGGTTCCGCTCCAGTCATGGCGCAGGAAAATCGGGGTCGGGCCGCTGCCGCGAGGGGGCAGCCGCGCCGTCGGATCGGGGATGGATCGCTATTCAGCCGCGATCCGCTGCGGCGACGGGAACAGGTCCGGGAAGTACTTGATCACGGTGGTGAGCGGGTTCGACGCCGCCTGGCCCAGGCCGCATATCGAGGCGTCGCGCATGCACTGCGAAAGCTCGCCGAGGAGATCGGTGTCCCACACGTCGTTCTCCATCATCACGCGCGCCTTCTGCGTGCCGGAGCGGCAGGGCGTGCACTGCCCGCAGGACTCGTCCTCGAAGAACCGCATCAGGTTCAGGGCGGCGCCGCGCACATCGTCCTGGTCCGACAGGACGATGACGGCGGCCGAGCCGATGAAGCAGCCGTATTTCTCGAGGGTGCCGAAATCGAGGGGGATGTCGTCCATGCTGGCCGGCAGGATGCCGCCCGAGGCGCCGCCCGGCAGGTAGGCCGCGAAGCGGTGCCCCTCGCTGATTCCGCCGCAATATTCTTCGATCAGCTCCCGGATGGTCAGGCCGGCGGGGGCGAGCTTGACGCCCGGCTCCTTCACGCGCCCCGACACCGAGTAGGAGCGCAGGCCGACCCGGCCGTTGCGGCCGTGGCTCTTCCACCAATCGGCGCCCTTCTCGATCAGGTCCCTGACCCAGTAGAGCGTCTCGACGTTGTTGATCAGGGTCGGGCGGTTGAACAGGCCAACCTGGAACGGGAAGGGCGGCTTGTGCCGCGGCAGCCCGCGCTTGCCCTCCAGGGACTCGATCAGCGAGGATTCCTCGCCGCAGATATAGGCGCCCGCACCCCGGCGCAGGTGGATGCGCGGGCCGCCGGCGGGGAGCCGGGCGATCTCGCGGGCCAGGATCTCGCGGGAAATCGGGTACTCGTCGCGCAGGTAGATGTAGACGTCGGCTGCTTCCACCACGTGGGCGCCGATCAGCATGCCCTCGAGGAAGCGGTGCGGATCGGCGTTGAGGTAGAGCTGGTCCTTGAAGGTGCCGGGCTCGCCCTCGTCGCCGTTCACCGCCATGAGGCGGGGACCGGGCTCGCCGCGCACCGAGCGCCACTTGCGCCCCGTGGGGAAGCCGGCGCCGCCGAGGCCGCGCAGGCCGCCGTCGTCGAGGACCTGCAGGATCGCGTCGATGCCAAGCTCGCCGGAGCGCAGCCGGTCGAGGACGGCGTAGCCGCCCCCCGCACGGTAGGCGTCGTAATCGGGATAGGCGGGCAGGTGGGCGTGGGTGTCACCGGCCTCGACGGCCGCCGTGACGCTGGCGACGTCCGCCTTGTGCAGGAAGTTGTGGCCGACCTCGACCGCCGGGGCGTGGTCGCACAGGCCGACGCAGGGCGCGCGCACCACGCGCACCCCGCTGCCGAGGGTCTCGCGCAGGGCTTCCAGCAGGGGCTCGGCGCCGAACATCGCGCAGGTGAGGCTGTCGCAGACGCGCACGGTGAGGGCCGGCAGGTCGGCGTCGCCGTCCTTGAGCACGTCGAAATGCGCGTAGAACGTCGCCGTCTCGAACACCTCGGCGAAGGCCAGGCTCATCTCGTCGGCCAGGGCCGCCAGGTGGGCGGCGCTGATCCGCCCGTAGGTGTCCTGGACGAGGTGGAGGTGCTCGATCAGCAGGTCGCGCTGCCGCGACCGATCGCCCAGCAGGCGCTCGATCTCGACCTTGGCCACGGGTTCGACCTGCCGTCCCTTGGGGACGGGCCTGGCTCGGTTGCGTCCCTTGCCAGGGTGCTCGAAGCGGCGAACCTCGCCGATGTCATGCGCGCTCATGCGTTCATCCTACCCCTTTGGTATTCAAAATACCAGATTCTGCGCAGTGTTCTTATAGGCCTCCCCATAGCAGCACATGAGAAAAATTCGGAAGTGAATTTGGTCGCGCGTCACTGGCCGCCGAACGCGCGCAGCGGCCGCCCGGCCTCCGAGCGCTGGACGAAGGACGGCGGCGCACCGGCCGGCAGCGCGGCGAGGCGCGGCCCGACCACGGCGTTGATCTCGAGTTCGAAGGCGTCCAGGGCCTCGTTGACCCGCGCCACGGTGGCGGCATCGAGGGACTCCGCCTGGGGACGGTCGAGGCCGGCCCCGCGCAGGGTTTCCCGAACCGTCTCCAGCAATTCCGGCGTCAGCGGCGGTGCCGCCGCGTCGGCGTAGCCCTGGGCGACGATCCCGGCCCAATCGGCTGTGGATACGGTGTGGGATTCGGTCATCGATGCGGCTCCAAGTCGCGAGTGTCGGGGCATCAACGCGCGGCGCGGCCATTCAGCCGCGCGGTTTCGTCATCGCGCCGACGACGGGCGGTCAGGCCCGGTCGGTGATGCGGATCGACAGGTCGGGCAGGCCGGCGATCTGCCCAAGGAGCACGTCGCCCGGCACCACCGGCCCGACATTCTCCGGCGTGCCCGAATAGATCAGATCGCCGGCCTTCAGCTCGAAGGCCTCGGACAGGTTGGCGATCTGCTCGGCCACCGACCAGATCATCTGCGACAGGTCGGCGTCCTGGCGGACCGTGCCGTTCACACTGAGGCGGATGGCGCCGCGCACCGGGTGGCCGAGGGCCGAGACCGGATGCAGGGGCCCGATCGGCGCCGCCTGGTCGAAGCTCTTGCCGATCTCCCAGGGCTTCTTCTGGTCGCCCATGCCACGCTGCAGGTCGCGCCGCGTCATGTCGAGGCCGATCGCGTAGGCGTAGACATGGTCGAGGGCGGCCTCCTTCGGGATGTTGCGGCCTCCCGACGCGAGGGCGGCCACCAGTTCGAGCTCGTGGTGGTAGTTCCGGGTCAGGGACGGGTAGGGGTGGTCGGCCACGTGGCCGACGGGCACGACCTGGATCGCGTCCGTGGGCTTCTGGAAGAAGAACGGCGGCTCGCGCGTCGGGTCCGAACCCATCTCGCGGGCATGGGCGGCGTAGTTGCGCCCGATGCAGTAGATCCGCCGCACCGGAAAGACCTCGGCGCTGCCGACGATGGGGATCGTGATCGGGGGCAGGGCGAACAGCGGCCGGGGCGCGGCGCCGCCCGGGGCCGTCCCGGCTTCCCCGGCGGTCGCCCCGGTGGACCGAAGGGCAGTGCCGGCGGCGGCCGCGGCCGCGACCCTGAGGGCGTTGCGTCTGTTCGTGGTCATGGGAGATCCGTTCGGATGGGTGTGATCGCGCCGTGGTTGTCCGGTGTAAATGCGGCGCCGCCCCAGTGCGTCCCCTCGAGCCGGCGCGCCCGGTGGTCGGGGTGTGCCGGCCCCTGCCCGAGCCCGGCGCCGGTCCGCGCCCTTCCGTGCCGACCACCGCCCTGTCGATCTTCGCCCCGGCGCATCTGCGCGTCACCCGGGTGGGACTCCTCCTCGCCAGCGGCGCCCATGTCCTCGCCACCGGCGCCCATGTCCCCGCCACCGGCGCCCATGACGGCGACGCCGCGGTGACGCGCGGGCCGGCGACTTCCCCGCGCACCGAACGCGGCTTCTCCCTTGGGCGGCAACGGCGGCTCCCTCGCGCTCATCATCGTCGGGGCTTTCCCCTGGGGCCGCCGCCGCGGGTGGTCCTCACGGCCTCCGGCAGCGCCAGGGTCTTCGCCCCTCGGGCCCGCTTCCCGCAGGCGGGTGAGCCTGCGGGAAGCGGGGGCGGCGTCGGGCCGGGGCGGCGGGACTATTTCTTGCCGTGGCCGTGGCCGTGGGCATGCCCGTCCGTGTCGGAATGCAGCGGCTTGCCGTCGGGACCCTTGTCCTGCGTCTCCCGCACCCGGGGATCGTCGCTGTGGTTCGGTCCGCCGGAGACGGTGCCGAGGTTCGGCTTCACCTGCTCGGGGTTCGACGCGTTGCCGTGTCCGTCGACGGCGAGGGCCGGGGCCGCCGCGAGCAGGCCGGCGGTGAGGAGGGCGAACATCGTGGTCTTCATGGGTCTGTCTCCGAAGTCGGAGCGGCGATGGCCGCTTCGAACCGGGAGATAGCCGGCCCGTTTGTCGCGCCGTTGCCGCCAGCGTGACGAAGCGTGTCCGCGTCCCCCCCGCTCCGGTCGAGTGCGAGGCGCCGCACGCGGGTGGCGCGGGGGCGCAGGCCCTCAGTAGCCCCGCCTCCGGTCGATCCCTGCCGGCGCACGGCCGGTGCGCCGGAACTCCGCCACCGCCTCGGCGACGAGCGCGGCGGCCGAGGCCATGTTCGTTGGGGCCGCGACGTGGGGCAGGATCGTGATCGCCGGATGGGTCCAGAGGCGGTGATCCGGGGGCAGGGGCTCCTCCGGGAAGACGTCGAGGATGGCGTGGCCGAGGGCGCCCGTCGCCAGGGCGGCGAGGAGATCGTCCTCGACCACGTGCGCGCCGCGCCCGAAATTCACCAGGGCGGCGCCCGGCGGAAGGTGGCCGAAGGCGTCGGCGTTCAGGATGCCGCGGGTGTCCGGGGTCAGGGGCAGCAGGTTGACCAGGATGTCGGCCGCCGCGAGGCTCTGCACGAAGCCGTCCGGGCCACTGGCGACCGGGATCGTCCCGTGTGCGGTGCCGGACCGGCTCCAGCCCCGGACGGGAAAGCCGAGGGCGCGCAGGAGGTCGGCCGCGGCCCGGCCCATCTCGCCGAGGCCGAGGAGCGTCACGCGGCGCGCGCCGGCTAAGCGGACGGGGTGCTGGTGCCACGTTCCCGCGCGCTGCTGGGCGGCGTAGAGCGGGAAGTCGCGGTGCAGGTGCAGGACCGCCGCCGCCACCGCCTCCGCCATGGCGCGCGCCAGGGTCGGGTCGACGAGGCGCCGCACGGGCACGTCGGGCAGCGTGTCGTCGAGGACGAGGCGGTCGACGCCGGCCCAGAGGCTCTGGATCCAGCGCAGGTTCGGCAGGCCCGCGAGGGACCCCAGCGGCGGGTTCGCCACGATGGCGACTTCCGCCGCGTCCGCCGGGGCACCCGCGGAGGCCGTCTGGATCCGCTCCCCCGGCATGGCGGCGCCCAGGGCGTCCCGCCAGGCCGCCTCGTCCGCGGCGGGAAGGCTGGTCACGAGAAGGAGGGGGGAGGGCATGGAGTCGGATCTCCTCGGGGCCGGGGCATATCGCCGGGCGACGGGATCACCCGCGAGCGGCCCGCCGTCAACGAAGCGGCTTGACCATTCCGGCCCGAAACCTGCCTGATCGCGGGCCTCTTCGATCCGCATCGGAATCCCATGCCCAAGATCGCTTATCCCGGACCTGCCTGCATCCTCGCCCTCGCGGGCGCCGTCCTCGCCCAAGCCGCCCCCGTGGCGGCGCAGGACCCGGCTTCGGCGCCTTTCCGAGTCGAGGCGGCGACGATCGCGGGGGCGCGCGAGGCCCTCGCCTCCGGGCGGATCACTTGCCGCGACCTGGTCCAGGGCTATCTCGACCGCATCGCCGCCTACGATCAGGCCGGTCCGAAGCTCGCGGCGATCCGGGCGCTGAACCCGCAGGCCCTGACCCAGGCCGAGGGCTACGACGCGGATCGCACGGCGGGCGCGGCCAAGCCCCTCGGTTGCGTGCCCCTGCTCCTCAAGGACAATTACGACACCGTCGAACTGCCGACGACCGGTGGTTCGGCGGCGCTGGCGGGCGCGCAGCCGGCGCAGGACGCCACGGCGGTGGCCCGCCTGCGCGCCGCCGGCGCCATCGTGCTGGCCAAGGCGAACATGCAGGAACTCGCCCTCGGCGGGGTCTCGGTGAGTTCGCTGGGGGGACAGGTCCGCAATCCCTACGACCTGACCCGCACCCCCGGCGGCTCCAGCGGCGGCGTCGGCGCGGGGCTGGCTGCCGGCTTCGCCCTCGGGGGGCTCGGCAGCGACACCGTGAATTCCATCCGCTCGCCCGCCTCGGCCAACAACCTCGTGGGCCTGCGCGTCACCCAGGGGCTGATCAGCCTCGCAGGCATCATGCCGGTCTCGAAGACGCAGGATGCCATCGGGCCGATCACCCGCACGGTGGCGGATGCGGCGACCCTGCTGCAGGCCATGGCCGGCCCCGACCCGGCCGATCCCCTCACGGCCGCGGCGATCGGCAAGGTCGCGCGGAGCTACGCCGATGCGCTGAAGCCCGACGCCCTCAAGGGCGCCCGCCTCGGCGTCGTCCGGGCCCTGTTCGGGACCAAGCCGGAGCACGCGGAGGTCAACCGCGTCATGCAGACGGCCCTCGACGCCCTGGAGGCGGCGGGCGCCACCCTGGTGCGGATCGACGATCCGGCCTTCGAGGCCGACGCCCTCAACCGCGAGGACGACGTTCAGACCTACGAGTACAGGGCGCTGATGAACGGCTATCTGGCCACGATCCCGAATGCGCCGCACAAGGATCTCGCCGGCATCCTGGCCTCGGGCCGGTTCCACCGCGCCGCCCTGGAGTCGTTCCTGACGGCCGCCGAGGCGCGCCAGGACGGCATGGCCGAGCCCGAGTACAGGGCCCGTCTCGGACGGATCGCCGCCCTGAAGGCGCATGTCACCGAGGTTTTCGCGGCGCAGAAGCTCGACGCCCTGGTCTACCCGCTGCAGAAGCGGCTCGTGGTGCCCATCGGCGAACTCAACCAGGCGGATCGCAACGGGATCGTCGCGGGGCTGACGGGCTTCCCCGCCATCGACGTCCCGGCCGGGTTCTCGGCCGCCACCGCGACGGCGCCCGAGGGCGTGCCGGTCGGCATGGACCTGCTCGGCCAGCCCTGGAGCGAGGCGAAGCTCCTCGGTCTCGCCTACGCCTTCGAGCAGGCGACGACCTTGCGTCGGCTGCCGGCGAGCACGCCGCCCCTCGGGGCGCGCTGATCAGGCCGCGCGGGTCGGGGCCGGCACCAGATCACGCACCCGCCACATCGCGCGGGCGAGGTGGGAGCGATAGGGTGCGAAGGGGCGCGTGAACGCCTGCGTGTCCGTGCAGCCGGTCAGGCGCCGGAGGCTGCCGACGGCGGCGACGTCGCCGGCCGGCCAGATGTCCGGGTCGTGATAGTGGAAGATGCCGATCATGTCGGCGGTCCACTGGCCCACGCCCTTGATGCTGCGCAGGATCGCCGCGCGGTCCGGGTGGGGCAGGGTGGCGAGGTCGGGGCCGAACAGGCCCGCCTCGTCCGCGGCGCGGATGGCCTGGACCGCCCGCACCTTGGCGCCCGAGAGGCCGCAGCCGCGCAGGGTCTCGGCATGGGCTTCGACGAAGAGGTCGCGGGGGGCCACGCTCCGCAGCTGCGCCGCGGCCTCGACGCGGGCCCAGATGGCTGCCGCGGCGCGGGTCGAGATCTGCTGGTTCACGACCTCGAGGGCGAGGCGGTCCGCGACATGGGCGTGGGTCGGCGGTTCGACCGGCACAGGCCCGAGGCGCGCGAGGGCGTCGTGCAGGGCATGGGACAACCCTCGGGCGGTGGCCAGGAGGTGGGCGTGCGGATCGGAATCGGGGCGCATGCGGTCCGGCGGGGATTGGGCGGACAGGCCCGGGAAGGCCTCGGCCCCGAGACGGGGCCGAGGCGGTCGGCTTAGCGGTCGCGGCGCTCGCGCGTGATGGTGGTACGCTCCTCGCGACGCTCGATCCGGTCCTCACGGCGATCCGGATCGACACCGAGGACGCCGCCGACCGTGCCGGTGGCCGCGCCGACGGCGCCGCCCACCACGCCGCCGATCGGGCCGGCCGCGCGGTTGCCGTCCTCGACGCCGCGCTCGGCGCCCCGGATGGTGCCCTGGGCCTGCGCCGTGCCCGCGAGGACGACGGGGGTGAGGAGGAGGGCGGTGGCGATGACGAATGACTTCATGAAAGGGACCTCGCGTCGATGGTTCGGGATGGCCGGTCACGCCGTCGCGACCGGTTCGGCATGTCTCGTCAACGGCCGAAACGCCGAAAGGTCACAGACTTCGCTGGAATAGGCGCGGGCGCGGGTGGTTCGGGCGGCACTCCGCCTTCCGTTTGCGCGTCTTCGCTTGCCCTCTGCGGGCGATCGGCGTCGACGCGTTTGGGGCCGGCCGTACGCCCCATCCGCACCCGTCGAACAGCGCGCCCTGCCGCTCAGTAGGTCGCGAACATCGCGGCGATGTCGACCGGATCGCGGGTGCGGGTCAGCGCCAGCGCGAGCAGGATCCGCGCCTTCTGCGGCGTCAGGTTGTCGGCGCTGAGGATCCCGCGTTCGCGCAGGCGGGTCGTGACCGGCACCACGCCGCTGCCGGCGCGGGTGGACTGGACCACCACCACCCCGGCGGCCACGGCCTCGGCCAGGGCGTCGGCCTCGCCCGGGGGCGTCATGCCGGGGGCGAGGCCCGCCGAGACGAGTCCCTGCGCGCCGGCTGCCACGAAGGCGCGCACGGCGGTGCCGTCCGCGTCGGCATAGGCGTAGGCGACGTCGACCCGGGGCAGGGCGGCCCGCCCCTCCAGGGTGAAGGGCGTGCCTGGGGCGTGCCGTCGCTCGGGGCGGCGGTAGTAGCGGACATGCGGTCCATCGACGTGGCCGAGGACGCCGAAATCCGCCGTGCGGAAGGTCTGGAGCCGGCCGACCGAGGTTTTCGTCACCTCGCGGGCCGCCTGGATCTCGTCGTTGAGCACCACCAGCACCCCGCGCCCGCGCGAGGCCGGGTCGGCGGCGACCCGCAGGGCCGCGACGAGGTTGAGGCCGGCGTCGCTCGACAGGGCGCTGATCGGGCGCTGGGCCCCGACGAGGACCACCGGACAGGCCACCGTCAGGGTGAGGCCGAGCGCGTAGGCGGTCTCCTCCAGGGTCGCGGTGCCGTGCCCGATCACGATGCCGGCGAGGTCGGGATGGGCCTCCGCGAGTTCCGCGCAGAGGGCGGCGAGGGCACGCCACTCGGCAAAGCCGATGGCGGGGCTCGCCACCGCGCGGAACGGCACCGCGACCACCTCGGCCACGGTGCGCGCCTCGGGCACCCGCTCGAGGATCGCGTCGGCCGCGAGGCGTTGCCCGGTGGCGGTGTAGTCGAGGACGTCGAGGGAATCCCAGCCGAGGGACGCGATCGTCCCGCCCGTGCCGATGAAGGCCACCTTGGATCGCGTCGCCATCGTGTCGTCGTCTCCGCCTGGTTGCCGGTTCGGCGGCCCTCCCATGCAGGAGGCTTGCCGGAGCGGCCTCCGCCCGTCAGCGGCGGGAGGTCGGCCGGGGCTTCAGGTCGTCGAGGGCGTCGGCATTGGCGCGGCCCCAGGCGTAGAGGAGTTCGACCGGCTCGACGAAGCGGCCCCCGAGCGCGGTCAGGCGATAGTCCACGGCGGGCGGCACCGTGCCGGCCACGTGGCGGGTGAGGAGGCCGCTCGCCTCCATGTCGCGCAGGGTCTGGGTCAGCATCTTCTTCGAGATGCCGGGCAGGCTGCGCTGGAGCACGCCGGTGCGCGCCGCCCCGCCGTGGCGGGCGTGCAGCGTGTGCAGGACCATGCTGGTCCACTTGGTGGCGAACAGGTCGAGCACCCGGCGCGGTGCGCAGTCCTCGCGCCACGTCTCGTCCGCACTCAGCCTCTCCATGGTCGTCGCCCTTTGCTGGTTACCGTTTGGTGCCTATGACCCCAATCGGTGCCGTCTGGTCAGGGGCGGACTGTCTCCATAGGTCGGTCTCAGATCAAGACGGAGACTTCCATGACCAGGACGGCCCTCATCGCCGGCGTCAGCGGCATCGTCGGCAACAACCTCGCCCGTCACCTGGTGTCGGAGGGCTGGTCCGTGGCCGGCCTCGCCCGGCGCCCGCCCGCCGACCTGGCCGGCGTCACGCCGGTGGCCGCCGACCTCCTCGACCCCGAGAGCCTGCGCGGCGCGCTGGCGGAGGTCCGCCCCACCGACGTCTTCATCACGACCTGGCTCCGCCAGGAGACGGAGGCGGAGAACATCCGCGTCAACGGGACGATGGTGCGCAATCTCCTCGACGCCCTTCGGCCGAACGGCGGCGTGGCGCATGTCGGCCTGGTCACCGGCCTCAAGCACTATCTCGGGCCGTTCGAGGCCTACGGGAAGGGCACCCTGCCGGCCACGCCGTTCCGCGAGGAGCAGGGCCGCCTCGACGTCGAGAACTTCTACTACGCGCAGGAGGACGAGGTCTTCGCCGCCGCAACACGGGACGGCTTCGGCTGGAGCGTGCACCGGCCCCACACCATCATCGGCTACGCGCTCGGCAACGCCATGAACATGGGCGTGACCCTGGCCGTCTACGCCACGCTCTGCCGCGAGACCGGTCGGCCGTTCCGCTTCCCGGGCTCGGCCGCCCAGTGGAACGGGCTCACCGACATGACGGATGCGCGCATCCTGGCGCGCCAGCTCGCCTGGGCCGCCACCACGCCGGCGGCCCGCAACGAGGCCTTCAACATCGTCGACGGCGACGTCTTCCGCTGGAGCTGGATGTGGGGCCGGATCGCCGACTGGTTCGGCGTGCAGCCGGCGCCCTTCGACGGCACGGTCCTGCCCCTGGAGCAGCAGATGGACGGCGCCGCCCCGCTCTGGGCCGAACTCGCCGCCCGGCACGGCCTCAAGGAGGCCGATCTCGGGCGCCTCGCCTCGGCCTGGCACACGGATGCGGATCTCGGCCGCCCCATCGAGGTCGTCACCGACATGAGCAAGAGCCGGCGCCTCGGCTTCCTCGACTACCAGGCCACCGACGACGCGTTCTTCGACCTGTTCGCCCGCCTGCGGGCGGAGCGGGTCATTCCCTGACATCCGCCACCGGCCGGGGCTTCGCCCGCGACTTGGCGGACCCGGCGTTTGTCTCCATCATCGCCGGATCCCCCGATGCGCGAGACCCCGATCCGATGAAGCCGTTCGACTGGACCACCGGCTACCCCACCGTGCGGATGCCGATCTTCGGCCGCAACATGGTCTCGACCTCGCACGCCCTCGCGGCCCAGGCCGGCATCCGCATGCTGTGGCAGGGCGGCAATGCGGTCGATGCCGCCATCGCCACGGCGGCGGCCAAGACCATCACCGAGCCCTGCAGCAACGGCCTCGGCTCGGACGCCTTCTGCATCCTGTGGGACGGCAAGGCGCTGCACGGCCTCAACGCCTCGGGCGGGGCGCCGGCGGCCTGGACCCCCGACTACTTCGCCCGGAAATACGGGGCAGCCGAGCGCCCGCCGATGCGGGGCTGGGATTCCGTCACGGTGCCGGGCGCCGTCGCGGCCTGGGTGGCCCTGAGTGAGCGCTTCGGGACGCTGCCCTTCGCCGATCTCCTGCAGCCCGCCATCGAGATCGCCGAGCGCGGCTACCTCGCGCCGGTCGTGGTGCAGCAGAAATGGGCGGCCGCCGCGACGGTCGCCGATCTCGTGAGCCAGCCCGGCTTCGCCGAAACCTTCCTGCCCCGCGGCCGCGCCCCCCATGTGGGCGAGCGCGTCACCCTGCCGGGCATCGCCCGGTCGCTGCGGGCCATCGCCGAGACCAAGGGGCGGGCCTTCTACGAGGGCGAGATCGCGGAGGCCATGGCCCGCCACGCCGCGGCCCATGGCGGCGCCATGACGGTGGCGGACCTTTCCGCCTTCCGGCCCGAATGGGTGACGCCGACGGCCAAGGACTACCGCGGCTACACCCTGCACGAGATCCCGCCGAACGGGCAGGGCATCGCCGCCCAGATCGCCCTCGGCATCCTCGACTCCTTCGACCTCGCGGGCTTGGCCCCCGACGGGCCGGCGGCGCAGCACCTGCAGATCGAGGCGATGAAGCTCGCGTTCGCCGACACCTACCGCTACGTCGCCGACGCGCGCAGCATGCAGGTCAGCCCGGAGGCGATGCTCGACCCCGCCTATCTGGCGGACCGCGCCAAGCTGATCGACCCGCGCCAGGCGCAGGATTTCGGCGCCGGCAACCCGGTGCGCGGCGGCACCGTCTACCTCACGGCGGCCGATGAATCCGGCATGATGGTGAGCTTCATCCAGTCGAACTTCATGGGCTTCGGCTCGGGCGTGGTCGTGCCCGAATGGGGCCTGTCGCTGCAGAACCGCGGCTACGGCTTCGTGCTGGACCCGAGCAGTCCGAACGTGGTGGCGCCGGGCAAGCGGCCCTTCCACACCATCATCCCGGGTTTCCTCACGCAGGGCGGCGCGCCCGTGATGAGCTTCGGCGTGATGGGCGGCAACATGCAGCCGCAAGGCCACCTGCAGACCCTGGTGCGGATGATCGACCACGGCCAGAATCCGCAGGCCGCCTGCGACGCGCCGCGCTGGCGCTTCAACGCGGGCCTGGAGATCAACGCCGAGGCGACGATGCCGGCCGCGACCCTGCAGGGCCTCGTGGAGCGCGGCCACCGGGTCGACGTGATCCAGGACAGCTACCAGGATTTCGGCGCCGGCCAGTTCATTTGGCGCATGGGGGATGCGGGCACCGAGGGCTATGTCGGCGCCAGCGATCCGCGCCGCGATGGGCAAGTGGCGGTTTGGTAATTGGCCGCGCTTGCGCCAGCATCCGCTGGCACGGATAATGTATGCACTTTCGAACGTCTTCCCGGCTCGTGCCGATCGGCCCTCGGGTGCGACCGATCCGCGATCCGGACCGATCCCTGTTCTGAAGGAAGCTTGATGCTGCGTCTGTTCGCTGTCGGCCTCGTCGCGGGCATTGCCGCGCTGTCGCCCGTTCTCGTCGGGGCGTCGCAGGCCCAGACCCTGCGCTTCGGCCTGATGGAGGACCCGGACGCCCTCGACCCGACGCTGGCCCGCACCTTCGCCGGCCGCATGGTCTTCGCCGCCCTGTGCGACAAGCTCGTGGATATCGGCCCCGACCTGAAGCCGGTGCCGCAGCTCGCCACCGGCTGGAGCCTGTCGGAGGACCAGAAGACCCTCACCATGACCCTGCGGCCCGGCGTGCTGTTCCACGACGGCGAGAAGCTCGACGCGGCTGCGGCCAAGTACAGCCTCGAGCGGCACATGAAGCTGCCCGGATCGCAGCGGCGCGGCGAGATCGCACCGATCGACCGGGTCGAGGTCGTCGACGACCTGACCTTCAAGATCCTCCTCAAGACGCCGTTCGCCCCCCTGATGGCGCAGTTCACCGACCGCGCCGGCATGATGGTCTCGCCCAAGGCCGCCGAGCGCCTGGGCGACAAGTTCTCCACCGCTCCCGTCTGCGCCGGGCCGTTCAAGTTCGTCGAGCGGGTGCCGCAGGACCGGATCGTGGTCGAGCGCTTCGACGATTACTGGAACAAGGACCAGATCCACCTTCAGCGCATCGAGTTCCGGCCGATCCCCGACGGCACCGTGCGCCTGACGAACCTCCGCGCCGGCCAGCTCGACCTGCTGGAGCGGCTGACCCCGACCGACCTGCCGCAGGTGAGCCGCGACCCGAAGCTCAAGATCGGCTCGACCATCGAGCTCGGCTTCCAGTCCATCGTGTTCAACCCGAACAGGGCGGGCTCGGCGGTGGCCGACCCGCGCGTGCGCGCCGCCTTCGACCTCGCCATCGACCGCAACGCCCTCAACCAGGTGGTGTTCAGCGGCGAGTTCCTGCCCGGCAACCAGTGGGTCTCGCCCAAGCACCCGGCCTACGTGCAGGCGTATCCGATCCCGAAGCGGGATGTGGCCAAGGCCAAGGCCCTGCTGGCGGAGGCCGGGGTGCCGAAGCCGAGCGTGACCCTCACGGTCTACGCCAACAACGAGGCGCCCCAGGTGGGCCAGGTCATCCAGGCGATGACCCGTGAGGCCGGCTTCGATGTGAAGCTCCAGGCCACCGACTTCACCACCGCGCTGGACGCCGCCGACAAGGGCAATTTCGACGCCTACCTCTATTCCTGGAGCGGCCGGCCCGATCCCGACGGCAACACCTTCAGCTTCCTCGCCTGCAAGACGCCCCTGAACTACGCCCGCTACTGCAACCCGGAGGCGGACGCGGCGCTCGGCGCCGAGCGTGCCACGGTCGATCCCGGCCAGCGCGCCGAGGCCTGGAAACAGCTCGCCGACCGGGTGATGGCCGACCGGCCGCTGATCTACCTGTTCCACCGCAAGCTGTTCTGGGCCTACAGCACCAAGCTCACCGGCTTCACGCCCTATCCCGACGGCCTCGTGCGCTTCACCGGCCTCACGCTCAACTGAGGCGGAGGCCCGGCCGATGCTGCGCTTTCTCGTCCAGCGCCTGGCGCTCGCGATCCCAACCCTGGTGATCGCCTCGATGATCATCTTCACCCTGCAGCAATTGCTGCCGGGCGACACCGCGACGGCCCTGTCCGGCGAGGAGCGCGACCCCGAGGTCATCGCCTTCATCCGGCAGAAGTACCACCTCGATCAGCCCCTGCCCGTGCGCTACGCCCTCTGGGCCGGCGGCGTGCTGCAGGGCGATCTCGGCGAGTCGATCCGCCTGCAGAAGCCGGTCCTCGACCTCGTCATCGAGAAGCTGCCGGTCACCCTCGAACTCGCCTGCCTCGCCATGCTGGTGGCGCTCGTCATCGGCGTGCCGATGGGGATCCTGTCGGCGGTCAAGCGCGGAACGGCTGCCGACACCCTGGCCAACGGCATCGCCCTCTGGGGCCTGTCGGTACCGAATTTCTGGCTCGGCATCCTGATGATCCTGCTGTTCTCCGTGCAGCTCGGCTGGCTCCCGGCGTCCGGCTACGTCTCGCCCTTCGTGAGCTTGTCCGAGAACCTGCGCTCCATGGCGATGCCGGCCTTCGTCCTCGGCAACGCCATCGCGGCGGTGATGATGCGCCACACCCGCGCGGCGATGCTGGGCGTGCTCGGCTCGGACTACGTCCGCACCGCCCGGGCCAAGGGCGTCTCGCCCCTGCGCCTGATCCTGCGCCACGCCCTGCCCAACGCCGCGATCCCGATCATCACCCTGGGCGCCCTCGAATTCGGGCAGCTTCTCTCCGGCGCGGTGCTCACCGAGCAGGTGTTTTCGGTGCCGGGCTTCGGCAAGCTGATGGTCGATGCGGTGTTCAACCGCGACTACGCCACCGTGCAGGGCGTCGTGATCTGCACCGCCACCACCTACGTCCTCCTCAACCTCGCGGCCGACCTCCTCGCGGCCTTCGTCAACCCGAAGCTGAGGCGCGCGTGAGCATGGGCGTTGTGCAGGAGCACCGCATCGCGGGGATATCGAGCGCGTCTCTCCTCCCCCTTGTGGGGCGGAGTAGAAGGCTGGGTGACCCTCCAAATGCGAAGGCTAACGGCGCCACCCCCACCCTCGATCCCTCCCCACGAGGGGGAGGGAAGCGCGTGATCGCCTGGCAGGAACCGATCGACGGGAGTGGCGCCCGATGACCAAGGCTGCCATCGCCCCGCCCGGCATCGCCCTGTCGGCCGCCGAGCCCGCGCTCCGCGCCGAGCCGAGCCCGATCCGCGAATTCTGGACGCGCTTGAAAGCGCGCCGCACCGCCATGGTGGGCCTCGTCATCGTGGTGGCGCTGATCTTGATGGCAATCTTCGCCGACGGGATCGCGCCCTACGATCCCATCGCAACCGATTGGGGCGCCATCCGCTCTCCGCCGAGCTGGGCGCATCCCTTCGGCACCGACGAGGTCGGGCATGACGTGCTGTCGCGCATCGTCTTCGGGGCGCGGGCCTCCCTCGGCGCCGGCCTGACCTCGGTGGCTCTCGCGGTGGCGCTCGGCCTGCCGTTCGGCCTGCTGGCCGGCTATGCCGGCGGCATGGTCGACCTGGCGATCATGCGCCTGACCGACGCCCTCCTGGCGATTCCGTTCCTGATCCTCGCCATCGCGCTCGCCGCCTTCCTCGGTCCGAGCCTGACCAACGCCATGGTGGCGATCGGCCTCTCGGCCACCTCGACCTTCGTGCGCCTGACCCGGGCGCAGGTGCAGGCGGTGGCGGCGGAGGAGTTCGTGGAGGCTGCCCGCGCCGTCGGCAACCCGCCCTGGCGGATCGCCATCCGCCACATCGTGCCCAACATCGTGCCCGCGATCCTGGTCCAGGCGACCCTGACCATCGCGGCGGCGATCATCGCCGAGGCCAGCCTGTCCTTCCTCGGCCTCGGCCAGCAGCCGCCCGAGCCGTCCTGGGGCTCGATGCTCAACGTCGCCAAGAACTTCCTCGAGCAGGCGCCCTGGATGGCGATCTGGCCCGGGGCCTCGATCTTCCTTGCGGTGCTGGCCTTCAACCTTCTCGGTGACGGCCTGCGCGATGCCCTCGACCCCCGGCAGAGGACCTGACCATGGTTCCGGAGAGCCCGAAGCCCCTGCTCGACGTCCGCGACCTCGGCGTCGCCTTCGACAGCGAGGGCGGCGCGGTCCACGCGGTCAACGGCGTGTCGTATACGCTCAAGGAGGGCGAGACCCTCGGCATCGTCGGCGAATCCGGCTCGGGCAAGAGCGTGCACGTGCTGGCGATGCTGGGGCTGATCCCGCGCCCGCCCGGCCGCATCACCGGCGGGCAGGTGCTGTTCGCCGGCCGCGACCTCTTGCGCCTGCCGGAGCGCGACCTGCGGAAGGTGCGCGGCGGGCAGATCGGCTTCGTGTTCCAGGACCCGATGAGTTCGCTCAACCCCGGCATGACGGTGGCCGCGCAGATCATCGAGCCCCTGCGCATCCATCTTGGCCTCGACGGCCGGGCGGCGCGGGCCCGGGCCCGCGACCTCCTCGACCTCGTGCGCATCCCGAACGCCGGCGCCCGCCTCGACCAGTACCCGCACGAGTTCTCCGGCGGCCAGCGCCAGCGGGTGATGATCGCCATCGGGTTGTCGTGCCGCCCCAAGCTTCTCATCGCCGACGAGGCGACGACCGCCCTCGACGTCACCGTGCAGGCGGAGATCATCGGTCTGGTGCAGGAGCTCAAGCGCGAGATCGGCATGGCGATCATCTGGATCACCCACGATCTCGGCGTGGTGGCGGGCATCGCCGACACCGTGCAGGTCATGTATGCCGGCCGCATCCTCGAGCGCGGCCCGGTGGACGACCTCTTCCGCGATCCGCGCAGCGCCTACACCCTCGGTCTGCTGCGCTCGCTGCCCGACCTGAGCCGCGGCCGGGCCGGGCGCCGGCGCCTGCATCAGATCGAGGGCGCTCCCCCGGACATGCGCCATCCGCCGCCGGGCGACCCCTTCGCCGCGCGCAACGCGTACGCGACGTCGCGCTGCCTCACCGAGGCGCCGCCCCTGGCCCAGGCCCCCGGCGCCGCCCCGGGCCACCTCGTGGCGGCGTGGTACGACCTGCCGGCGCGCCTCGCCGCCGAGGAAGCCGCACGATGAGGCCTGAGCCCGCCGACCGCTATCCGCTGCTCTCGGTGCGCAACCTGAGCAAGCACTACCCCTTGCGCAGCTGGTGGGGCGGCAAAAGCGCGGTGTTCCGGGCGGTCCAGGATGTCAGCTTCGACATCCGGCCGGGCGAAACGCTGGGCCTCGTGGGGGAATCCGGCTCGGGCAAGTCCACCATCGGCCGTGCCGTCACCATGCTGAACCCGCCGAGCGCCGGCACCGTCGCCTTCGAGGGCACCGACCTCGCCAAGCTCTCCGCCGGGGAGATGCGCCGGATGCGCGCCCGCATCCAGATGGTGTTCCAGGACCCCTACGCGGCCCTCAACCCGCGCATGAGCATCGGCGACTACGTGGCAGAGCCGTTCCGGCTGCACCGGCCCGGCATGGCCCGGGGCGAGCGCCGCGACGAGGTCGAGGGCTTGCTGGCCCGGGTCGGACTCGATCCGCGCTTCGCCCGGCGCTACCCGCACCAGTTCTCCGGCGGGCAGCGCCAGCGCATCTGCATCGCCCGCGCGATCGCGCTGAAACCCAGCTTCATCGTCGCCGACGAGCCGATCGCCGCCCTCGACGTCTCGATCCAGGCCCAGGTCGTCAACCTGCTGCAGGACCTGCAGGACGAGCTCGGCATCTCGTACCTGTTCATCTCCCACGACCTGCGCATGGTGCGCTACCTCTGCCAGCGCGTCGCCGTGCTCTGGCACGGCCGGGTGGTGGAACTCGCCGAGGCCGATGCCCTCTACGAGGATCCGCGCCATCCCTACACCCGGCGCCTCCTCAGCGCCGTGCCGGTGCCCAACCCCGTGGAGGAGCGCGGCCGCCTGCGCGCCGCCTCCCTCCTGCCCCCCGCCGATCCGGATGCCATCGGCGGCCTGGTCGAGGTCGCTCCCGGCCACTGGGTCGCCGACACCCGCTATTCCTGACCCCCAAGGACCCGACGCCGTGAGAGACTTCTCGAAACCGGGCCGCTCGCCCGTCTATGCCGCCAACGCCGCGGTCGCGACCTCCCATCCCCTCGCTTCGCTGGCCGCCATCGAGGTCCTGAAGGCCGGCGGCAACGCCGTCGACGCCGCCATCGCGGCGGTGGCGGTGCAGGGCGTGGTCGAGCCGGCCATGACCGGCATCGGCGGCGACTGCTTCGCCCTCTACGCGCCGAAGGGCGCCGCCGTGCCGGTCACGCTGAACGGCTCCGGCCGCAGCCCGGCCGCCGCGCACGACGCCTGGTACGTGGAGAACCAGGTGGCGATCGACGCGACCTCGCCGCACGCCGTCACGGTTCCGGGCGCCGTCGCGGCCTGGGCGCGGCTGCTCGCCGATCACGGCACCCGCACCTTGGGCGAGTTGCTGCAGCCGGCGATCCGCTACGCCGAGGAGGGCTATCCGGTGCAGCCGCGCGTCGCCTACGACTGGGCGCGCAACCGCGACAAGCTGCGGGCCGATCCCGGCTCGGCCGCCGCCTACCTCGTCGACGGCGAGGCGCCGAAGGTCGGCACGATCATGCGCCACCCGAAGCTCGGCGCCACCCTGCGGCGCATCGCCGAGCACGGCGCCCCCGGCTTCTACGAGGGCCCGGTGGCCGAGGACATGGTGCGCACCTTGCGCGAACTCGGCGGCCTGCACACGCTGGAGGATTTCGCCAACGCGGCGCCCGAATACGTGACGCCGATCTCGACCCGCTACCGGGGTTACGACGTCTACGAATGTCCCCCGAGCGGCCAGGGCCTCGCCGCCCTGATGATGCTGAACGTGCTGTCGCAGTACGACGTCGGCGCGCTGTCCGAACTGGACCGGGTCCACCTCTTCGCGGAAGCCTGCAAGCAGGCCTACCACCACCGCGACGCGCTCTTCGCCGATCCGGTCGTGAACGCCGTGCCGGTGGAGCACCTGCTCTCCCAGGCCTGGCAGGCGCGGGCGCACGGCGCCATCGACATGGCCCACGCGCAGACGCCGGTGCTGTGGCCGGAGATCCGGCACACCGACACGGTCTACCTCTGCGTGGTCGACCGCGACGGCAACGCGATCTCGCTGATCAACTCGATCTTCCAGGGCTTCGGCAGCGGCATCACCGCGCCGGAGAGCGGCGTGCTGCTGCACAACCGCGGCTTCTCGTTCCGGGTCGAGCCCGGCCATCCCAACACCATCGCGCCCTCGAAGCGCCCGATGCACACCATCATCCCCGGCATGCTGATGCGCGACGGCGCCGTGGTGGCGCCCTTCGGCGTGATGGGCGGGCACTACCAGGCCATGGGCCATGTCGAGCTGCTCACCGGCATCATCGACCGGGGCCTCGACGTGCAGGAGGCCCTCGATGCGCCGCGCAGCTTCGCCTATGGCGGCGGCATCGAGGTGGAAGGCGGCTTCGGCGCCGGGCTCGCCGAGGGGCTGGCCGCGCGCGGGCACGTCACGGTGCCGGCCCCGGTCCCGATCGGCGGCGGCCAGATCATCTGGATCGACCCGGCGACGGGCATGCGCGCCGCCGGATCCGATCCGCGCAAGGACGGCTGCGCCCTCGGCTACTGAACGTTCTTTCCCGTCGATCGCGTCGATTGGACCGGTCGGGACAGGCCCCCTCTCCCATGGGGAGAGGGTCGGGGTGAGCGCCGTACCCCATCCGCGGAAGTCACACACCTCGCCCTGTCCCTCTCCTTCCAGGAGAGGGGATCCGTGCGCGAAGGGCGCCGGAGGAATCGACCGGAGAGGGTCTGAGGCGCGGGCATCCGGCTCACGAGTAGCGCACCGGGGCCGGCTGCTCGGGCAGGGGGATGAACTCGGTTTCCCCCGGCACGGTGTCGAAGCGGGCCTGGCGCCAATCCTCCTTGGCCTGCTCGATCCGCTCGGGCCGGGAGGAGACGAAGTTCCACCAGAGGTGGCGCGGGCCGTCCATCGGCTCGCCGCCCAGGACCATGAAGCGGGCGGTCTCGGTCGCCCGCACGCTGATCCGGTCGCCCGGCCGGAAGACGAGGAGCTGGCCCGGGCCGAACCCGTCCCCGGCGATGTCGATGGCGCCCGAGACCGTGTAGATGGCACGCTCGTCGTAGGTCGGGTCGAGGGGCAGCACCGCGCCGGCCTCGAGCCTCACGTCGGCATAGACCATCGGGCTCGAGGTCCGCACCGGCGATGACGCCCCGAAGGCCTCGCCGGCGATCAACCGGACGGTCTTGCCCTCGCCGCCGAGGATCGGCAGCGCCTCGGCTTCGTAATGCTCGAAGGCCGGCGCGGTCTCCTCGTCCTGGCGGCTCAGCGCCACCCAGCTCTGAAGGCCGAACAGGGTCGAGCCGGTCCGGCGCAGGTCCGCCCCGGTGCGCTCGGAATGGGTGATGCCCCGCCCGGCCGTCATCCAGTTCAGCGCGCCCGGCCGGATCGGCAGCGCGGTGCCCAGGCTGTCCCGGTGCAGGATCTCCCCCTCGAACAGGTAGGTCACCGTCGACAGGCCGATATGCGGGTGGGGCCGCACGTCCATGCCCTGGCCGAGCAGGAACTCGGACGGGCCCATCTGGTCGAAGAAGATGAACGGGCCGACCATCCGGCACTCGGTCGACGGCAGGGCACGCCGGACCGCGAAGGAGCCGAGGTCCCGCGAGCGCGGCACGATCAGGGTCTTGATCGCGTCGCAGGTGAAGCGGTCGCCCGGGATCGGGTCCTCCGCACTGTGCCAGCTCATTCGATGTCCTCCCGTGTCATGGCCGCCAAGCCGGATCGTCCCGTGCCGACCGCCTCGCCCGGCAGGCGGCGCCGGCCCGGGTGCCGGCCCGCTCGCATCTGGAGGCCGGGGGAGGGGATGGGATTGTCGAATCCGGCTTCGCTTTGCACCTTCGCGCCGTGCCTCAGCGCTGGCGGGTCGCCGCCACGCCGATCTGGTCGGCCATGCGCACGAGGTCGGCCAGGGATCGGGCCTGCATCTTCTCCATCACCCGCCGCTTGTGGACCTTGGCGGTGATCTCGGTGATCCCGAGTTCGGCGGCGATCTGCTTGTTCATCAGGCCGCCGATGGCGCAGCGCATCACGTCCAGCTCGCGCGGGGTCAGGGCCTGCAGACGCTCGGCCAAAGCCTCCCGGGCGCGGCGGGCCTCCAGGGCCGCCGCATCGGCTTCGAGGGCCCGGTGCACGGCATCGAGCAGGACCTCGGCCACCACCGGCTTCGTCAGGAACTCCACCGCGCCGCCGCGCATCGCCCGCACCGTCATCGGGATGGTGCCGAAGCCGGTCAGGAAAATGATCGGCACGGTGCTGCCGGCCGAACGCAGGGCTTCCTGGACCGAGAGGCCGTTCTCCCCGGCAAGACGAACGTCGAGGAGGATGCATTCCGGTGCCGTCCGGACCCGTGTCGCGGCGAGTGCGGCAGCGTCTCCGTGACCGACCGCAAGCAATCCGCTCGACCGGCACAGACGCATCAGCGCGCAACGCAGGGCCGGATCATCGTCGACGATGTGGACGGTCGCTTCGGACATCTTTCCAAGGAAAGCGAATACACTGGGCAAGCTTACAAGATACGCGCCGGCCAGGTGCATCTTCTGCGGATGAGGCACCTGCGTATCACGGGTGGCGCGTGATGCCGAGGACGCTGCCCAGGCAGTGTTCGAACTGCTCGGCGTCGAAGGGCTTGGCAAGGTAGGCGAAGGCGCCGGAGGCCAGCGCCCGCGCACGGCTCGACTCGCTCGGATAGGCCGTCATCACGATGACCGGCAGCGTCGGTCGGCGCAGGCGCAGGAGCCGCAGGAGGTCGAGACCGTTCAGGCCCGGCATCTGCACGTCCGTGACGACGACGGCGATCCCCGCATCGTCCGCCGCGTTCAGGAGCGGCTCGGCCCCGGCGAAGGAGGCGGGGGCGTAGCCGAGGGAGCGGGCGAGCCGCGACAGGGCCGAGCGGATCGCCGGGTCGTCGTCCACGATGGCGACGACGGGCGCCCGCGGGGCCGCGTTCCGGGTGGCGGAATCTCCGGCGGCGGGCTCAGCCATGGGCGGGTCCGGCGACCGGGAGGGTGAAGTGGAAGGCGGCCCCGCCCCCGGGCGCGGCATCGGCCCAGATGTCGCCGCCATGGGCATCGATGAGGTTGCGGCAGATGGCGAGGCCCATGCCCATCCCGCCCGCCCGGGTCGAGTGGAACGGCTCGAAGATGTGGGCGCGCCGCTCGGGCGCGATGCCGGGGCCGGTATCGGTGACGTCGACCGTCACCGCCTCGCCCGTGGCCCGGATCGTCACGGTGACGTCGCGCGGTCCGTCCCCCTCCGCCATCGCCTGGGCGGCGTTCAGGAGCAGGTTCACGAAGACCTGCTGCAGGCCGATCGCATCGGCGTCGATCCAGGGAATCGCGCCCTCGGCCGCGATGTGGACGGCGGCCCGGTGCAGGCGCAGTTCGCCCTCGACAAGCAGGTTCGCGTCGCGGGCCGCTTGGAGGAGGTCCACGGGGGCGGAGGCGCGCGGGGCGTTGCCGAGATAGGACCGGGTCCGGGCGATCACGTCGCGGGCGCGGGTCGCCTCGGTGACGACGTCGTCGAGGGCCGCCGCGGCCTCGCCGATATCCGGCACCGGGCGCCGCAGCCAGCGGGTGGCGGCCTGTGCGTTGGCCAGGATGGCCGCCAGGGGGGAATTGACCTCGTGGGCGATGGAGGCGCTGAGCGCCCCCACGGTGGTGATGCGGGAGGCGCGCGCGAGTTCGGTGTCGGCCCGGGCGAAGCGCTTCTGGGCCTGCTTGAAGGCTGTCACGTCGAGGGCCGTCACGACGATCTCGGAGAAGCCCGCCAGGTCCCGGGGCAGCATGGCGGTGAACAGCATGTCGATCTCGCTGCCGTCGGCGCGCACCACGTGGGCTTCCGAGCGGAAGAAGCGGTCGCCCCGGCCGAAGGCCACCAGCCACTGCACGAAGGTCTGGTCGGTGTCCGGCAGGAGACGGTCCAGGGGACCCAGATAGGCGTCCTTGCCGGAGGCGCCCGTCTCCTCGACCGTGAAGCCGTTCACGTCGGTGACGATGACCTGCCGTCGCAGGGCGCGAAGCGCCTCCGGCCGGCTCGCGAAGTGGGATTCGATGTCCACCGTGCCGGCCCGGCGCAGGGCCATCACCGCTTCGCCCGCCGCCGTCCAGTCCTCGCGCCACATCGAGATGCCGGACCGCTCGAAGATGGCCTCCAGGCGCGTCTCGCCGATCCGGTACCGCTGCGCCTGTCGGGCCGCCACGGCGAGGGCCGCGCCCCCGGCGGCGAGGGCGAGTGCGCCGAGGACGAGGGCGGGCGCCCCGCCCCGGGCCGCGGCGGCCCAGCCCGCGAGGCCGGCGAGGCCCATGGATGGCAGGATCAGCAGGGCCGCCGTGCCGATGGCCGTCGCCCGGGCCCGGCGCCGCCCCGGCGGCGCGGCCAGCATCCAGGCCGGAAGATCGTCGATGCCGATGGGACCGTCATGGGCCGAGGCGGAGGCGCGGCTGGGCCAGCGGGAGAAGACCTGGCGCGGCAGCGCCTGTCGCGAGTCCGTCGGGCGTGCAAACCGTTGCCGCGAGAAACCGTGCCGCATGCACCTCATCCACCGGGGTCCGACAGGATAGCGGGACCGCGCCCGGGGGGTCTCCGATACACCTGTATAATGGCGCGCCCGACGCAAGGATTGCACGGTGCGGGCATGGATCTGCACCGGCACAGCGCCCACAAGTTTCCCAAGGCCGGCCTGCTTGCGACCTCCCGGGGCCGGCAGTGGCAGGGGGTCGCGGCGGAGCTGCGCTCGCATCCGGCCGGCGATCTGCCGGCGATCGTACCGACCCAGATGGAGATCACCCTGGCGACGCGCCGCGTTCCGGGGGCGCATGTCAGCCGCAAGGGCGCCGGTCTCCGCCAGCGGACGGCGGTCGAGGCGGGCACGATCTGGCTCTGCCCCGTCGGCGTCGGGGAGGACGACATCAACATTTCGGCCCCGTTGACCGAGATCCTGCACATCTACCTGCCGGCCGAGCGCTTCGCGGCCCTGGCGAACCTCTACGGCGATGCCCGCATCCGCGCCGACACCGTGCGCTACCTCGCCGATGTGCCGGATCCACTGATCCGCCAGATCGGGCTGTCGATCCTCAGCGAACTCGTCCGGGAATCCTCGGCGGGCCGGATGATGGTGGAGGCTGCGGCCCTCGCCCTCACGGCCCGGGTGGCGCAGGCCTACGGCCACGACCGTCCGGACCGGGCCGATCCGGTCTGCGGCGACCACGATTGTCCCGAGCGCATCCAGCGGGCGATCGCCTTCATCCGCGACAACCTCGATCGCGACCTCGGCGTGACCGAACTCGCCGCCGCCGCCTGCCTCAGCCCGTTCCACTTCGCGCGCCTGTTCGAGCGCGTCACCGGCAAGACGCCCTACGGCTTCGTCAGCGCCGAGCGGCTGGCGCGCGCCCGCCGGCTCCTGGCCGAGCGCAAGCTGCCGCTGGTGGATGTCGCCCTTTCGTCCGGTTTCTCGAGCCAGGCCGCCTTCAGCACCGCCTTCAAGCGGGTGACGGGCTGCACGCCGGGGGAATACCGGCAGCTTGCGCCCTGAGGCGCCCGGCAAAGAGCAGGATCGCGTAACGGCCGAGCAAGTCTGCGAAAGACCGTTGCCCCGTCCCGCCGGCAGGGTGTCCTCACCCGAAGGTCTGCTGTGGAGACGAGGATGCATCGGTCAGCCGACACCCCTGCGGCCCGGCTCGCGATTCCGCCGCTGCCGCGCCGCCGGCGGCCAGCCCTGGAGCCCGGCCAGCGCCCGCGCACGGTCGAACCCCCGCGGGAGCCCGGTCCCGAACCCGTTCGCACGACCCGGTCGCCGGATGCGGAGACGGACGGCATCGTGGTCTCGGAGCTCCCCGCCGTCGGGCGAACGACGGCACCGCAGCCGCAGACCTACGGCGAGGGGCTGCTGATCCGCGTGCAGCGGGCCGATGACGGGGGCTGGCCGGCGGGCGGTCCCCTCCGACCCGCCCCCGAGCGCATCTGCGCCAGCGCCGTCACGCTCCTCGATCGCCGCATCAGGCCCCCGGCCAGCTATCGGGGCGTCGCGGTGCAGATCTGGCTGTCGCGCCGGATCCTCGTCGAGGTGGCCGCGAGCATGGGCCTCGGGGACATCGATCCGCTCGAGGCTCTGAAGCCGGTCGACGGCAGGGTCCTGGTCGACCCGACGATCCATGACCTCGCCGCCAGCGCCGCCGCTACGCTCGATCGGCCGGATCGCGGCGCGGCCGTGTTTCGCCTGCAGATCGGCCGGGCCATCGGGGCGCATCTGATCGGCCTCCATGCCGATCCGGGCCTCGCCGCGGAGCCGGCCCGGGGCGGGCTCGCCCCCTGGCAGCTGCGCCGCGCCCAGGACCGCCTGCGCGCAGGGCTGGGCGACACGCCGAGCCTGCAGGCGATCGCGGTGGCGTGCGGCCTCTCCGTGAGCCACTTCGCCCGGGCGTTCCGCCAGTCCCTCGGGGTTTCGCCCCATGTCTGGCTCGTCCGTCAGCGCATCGCCCGGGCCAAGACCCTGATGCGGGGGCCCGGCCCGTCGCTGGCCGAGATCGCGCTCGCCTGCGGGTTCGCCGACCAGAGCCATTTCACCCGCGTCTTCGCCCGCGAGGCGGGTGTGAGCCCCGGGCGCTGGCGCCGGATGGTCGAGCCGGAGGAGCCGGGCGTGGATCCCCGAAAGATCTCGGCGTGACAGGGCATCGGCGTGACCGCGCCTTAATGTCGAGGCGCCCTGGTGCGCGCGGGCCGACGGCTCCATGATCGCGGAATCACCGGCCGGTCCCGGCACGCCGTACCCGGCTCGGACGGCGACGGCAGGCAGCGAGGCGCGGCCATGAACAGTCCCCTGCACCAGGACGAGACCCGTCGCTTCGCACGGGCCCAGCTGCGCGGGGAGATGCTCGATTGGCTCCTGGCGGGAACCCGGGGGGAGCGCTTCCTCGACGATATCTTCGTGGCATTCTGCCGGCGCCTGCGCGAGGCCGGGATCCCGGTGGCGCGGGGCACGATCCACCTGCGGACGCATCATCCCCTGTGGCTCGGAACCCGCATCCTCTGGCGGACCGGCCTTGAGGCGGCCGCGTTGCAGAACTTCGAGTACGGCATCGTCGAGACCGACCAGTTCAAGCTCAGCCCGGCCGCCGAGATCTTCAACGGCGCGGAGCGGGTCCGGAAGCGCCTGGAAGAGCCGGCGCAGCCGGCGACGGATTACGGGATCTACCGTGACCTGCGCGCGGAGGGCCTGACCGACTACGTCGCCTGGCCGCTGCACTACACCCTCGGCAAGAGCCACATCGTCACCTTCTCGGCCGATCGGCCCGGCGGGTTCGCGCCCGACGACCTCGATCTCCTGGCCTCGCTCCTGCCGGCCCTGTCGGTGGTCACGGAGGTCCGGCACAAGAACCGCCTGACCCGCCTGCTCCTCGACACCTATGTCGGACCGCATGCCAGCGAGATGATCCTCAACGGGGCGACCCGGCGCGGCAGCGGCGTCACCGTGGAGGCCGCCATCATGGTGATCGACCTGCGCGGCTTCACCGAGATCTCCGAGCTGTGGCCGCGCGACGACGTCATCGCCCTGCTGAACGACTACTTCGACGCGATCTCCCTGCCGATCGAGCGGCACGGGGGCGAGATCCTGAAATTCATGGGCGACGGCCTGCTGGCGATCTTCCACCTCGACACGCCGGCCGCCTGCACCGCCGCGCAATCCGCCGCCCTGGAGGCGCGCGCCGCCATGCGAGCGCTGAACGCGGCGCGGGCCGAGCGCGGGCAGCCGCGCCTCGGCTACGGCATCGGCGTCAATGTCGGCGCGGTGATGTACGGCAACATCGGCTCGCGCTCGCGCCTGGACTTCACGATCATCGGGCCCGCCGTGAACGTGGCGGCCCGGCTGGAGAGCCTGACCAAGGTCCTCGACGTCAGCGTGCTGTTCTCGGGCGCCTTCGCGGCCCGCTCCAGCGACGGACACCAGCTCGTGCCCCTCGGGACCTTTCCCCTGCGCGGCGTCGGCGATCCCCTGGAGGTGCTGGCCTTCCCGGACGACGCCGAGGCCGGTGCGTGACGCCGCGGCCGGCGCGCTGAACCGAGGCGCTATCCGAAACCGCAGGACCCCGGAACGGGAAAGGCCAGCCTCGCGGCTGGCCTTCGGGATGGTCGAAGCGGGATCGACGCCGTCGCTTACTCCGCGGCGGACATCTCGGGCGCGAAGTGGCCGCACCAGTCGGCCGAGCCGACCACCGGCCACAGGCCGTGATCCGACGGACCCGGCTGGCTCACCGGCGGATTGAACCGGCACAGGCCCTCGTCGGCCGCCGCGGCGGCGCCGTTGACCTTGTGCTCGTCGAAGAACTTGCAGCTCTCGCACTTCGCGTTCGCCATGTCGGTGATCTCCATCCTGCGCGGCGTGCCGCCGCTGCTACTTACGAATTAGAACAGATCCAATGTAAGCGTCAACCGTCTTGTCGGGGGGCGGTTCCCCGGTCGCGTCGCAGGATCGGGGATCGGAGCCTTGGGACACGCTGCCCCCCTCGCCTCGGTGGCACCGGAGCGTATTCCGGCCGGTCGCGCTTTGGCCTATCAGGCCTTCATGTCCCCCACGCCCGTCGCACCCGACGACATCGCCCACGTCATCCAGATCGCCCTCGCGCCCGCGTTCCTGCTGACGGCGCTCGCGACCCTGCTCAACGTCTTCTCGACGCGCCTCGGCCGCGTCGCCGACAAGGTCGATGCGGCGGCTGCCGGTCTGCGGACCGCCGACCCGCACGAGGCCGTCCGCCTCTCCCGGCAATTGTCGTATCTGCGGCGGCGCTCCTTCGTGCTGGACGGCGCCGTGGTCCTGGCCTCCACCGGCGCGGTCATGACCGGTATCGCCGTGCTCACCCTGTTCGTCGGGGCCCTGCGCGATGCCGCGACCGCCTCGATCCTGTTCGCCTGCTTCGGCGTGGCGCTGGTCTGCACCGTGGTCGCGGTCTGCGCCTTCCTGGTCGAGATCCTGATGGCCGGGCGCGGCATCCGGGACGAGGTCGACCGCCAGCAGGAGCATGCGGGGGAACGCGGCGCATCCTGAGCCGCGCGCGGGCCGGCCTCGCGGGGGACGAGGGGCTGGCGTGCGTGCGGGCGGTCTCGATCAACGGGCCGCACCCTGATACGCGCCAGTCCGCCGGCAGGGATGGGACGAGGTCCGATGAGCGTCGAGACAATGAAGGCGGATGTGGTCGTCATCGGCGGCGGCATGGTCGGGCTCGCCTCGGCGATCGCCCTGCGGGACCGGGGCCTCGACGTCCTGCTCTGCGATCCCGGGGAGGCGCGTGCCCGGACCTCCTACGGCAATGCTGGCGTGATCAGCCGGGGCTCGATCTTTCCGATGTCGAGCCCGGCCCTCTGGGCCAAGCTGCCGACCTACCTGCGCAACGCCGACCGGGGCCTGCGCCTGCGCCACACCCACGTCGCCCGCGTGCTGCCCTGGACGGCGCATTTCCTGGCCTCCGCCCGAACCTCCGCCTGGGAGCGGGCCGCCGCGTCCCTGCTGCCCCTGACCAGCGCGGCGCTGCCCGCGCATCTCGCCCTGGCCGAGCGGGCGGGCGCCGGCCACCTGTTGCGCCGCTGCGGCTGGATCAAGCTCTACCGGACGCACGCCGCCTTCGCCGGCGCGGCCCTGGAGCGGGCGATCCTGGGCCGGCACGGCGTCTCCTTCGAGATCCTCGACCCGGACGACATCCGCGCCGCGGAGCCGGCCCTGATCCGGGCCTACGCCCACGGCATGCTCCTGCCGGAGACCGGCGCCGTGAGCGATCCGGGCGGGCTGCTGGAAGCCTATCAACACCTCTATCTCGGGCTCGGCGGACGAACGCTCCGAATGGTTACGACGCACCTCGAGCCCGAGGGGGAGGGCTGGTGCATCCGCCACGACGGCGGCACTGTGCGGGCCCGCCAGGTCGTCCTGGCCGCGGGCGCCGCCTCCGGCGAGATCGCCCGCGGCCTCGGCTACCGCTTCGCCTTCGCGGCGGAGCGCGGCTACCACGCCCACTACGCCCTGCATCCCGACAGCCCGCCGCTGACCCGCCCGGTGCTCGACACCGGCGCCGGCTCGATCATCGCCCCGATGGGGGAGGGGCGCGTGCGCGTCCTCTCCGGCGTCGAACTCAATGCCCGCGAGGCTCCCCCCGACTACGTCCAGATCGAGGCCGCCGCGCAGGAGGCGGGCGGAACGCTGCGCCTGGGCGCGAGCCTCGACAACCGCCCCTGGATGGGCGCGCGCCCCTCGACCCCGGACGGCCTGCCGGTGATCGGCCCGGCACCCCGGCATCGCGGCCTGATCTTCGCGTTCGGCCACGGCCATATCGGCCTGTCCACGGGGCCGATCACGGGGCGCCTGGTGGCCGATCTCGCCACCGGCGCCGCGCCCGCCGTTCCGGTGGCGCCCTTCGCGCCACAGCGCCTCCTCGGCTGGCCGCGGTGGAACCCGGTTCGGGCGCGCGAACGCGCGGATTGACGCCTCCCGCCGGAGGCGCCATGCCGGGGGGGCCGCACCACTCCCTCGTCCGAGGACATCCGTCTCCATGCGCCTGAGCGTTCGCCTCGACGGGGGCATGTGCCGCCGTTGGCACCTCCGGCTGATCGAACGCCTCCTGCGCCGCCCCGGGCTGTCGGTGTCCCTCGACCTGTCGCCGGGACCGGGCGCGCTGCCGCCCAACGCCGCGCTGCTGTTCCGGCTCGAGGCGATGCTGCGCCGGCTGCCGCGCACCGGGCCGGCCCTGCGGGTCGAACGCGCGGATCTCCTGGCCGGTGCCGCCCCGGCCGACGGAATGCCCGACCTCGTCCTCGACCTCTGCGGCGACGCGGCGGGTCCGCCGGGCGTGCCGGTCTGGCGCCTCGCCTTCGACGGGGCCTGCGGAGAGGCGGCCCTGCTCGCCTCGCTGCTGGCCGGGCGCCCGCCCGTGGTCAGCCTGACCGAGGACGGGCGGATCGTCGCCTCCGGCCGGGTCGGAACCGAGGCGCGGGGCATCATGCTCACCGCCTTCGAGGATGCTCTCGTTCGGACCGCGAGCCTGATCCTGGCCGCCCTCGGCGGAGCGGGGCCGCGGCTCGCGCCCGAGGGTGTCCCGATCCCGGGCCCGGCGCCGACGGGCTTCACGGCGGCCGCCCTAACGGCCCGGGCCGCCCGCACCTGTGCCCGGATGGCCGCCCGCCGGCTCTACGCCCTCTGCACCTGGGCGCCCCATTGGCGGGTCGGCTGGCGCCGGCTCGCCGGTCCCGACCTCATCGACCTCCAGGCCCATCCGGAGACCGGCTGGCACACGCTTCCGGACGACGGGCGCCGCTTCTACGCCGATCCGTTCCCGATCGCCGATGCCGCCGGCACGGTGCTGTTCGTGGAGGATTACAGCCACGTCCTGCAGAAGGGCGTGATCTCGGCCGTGCGCTTCGGCGCCGACGGCCCCCTCGGGACACCGGTGCCGGTGCTGGAGGCCGCCCACCACCTCTCCTATCCGTTCGTCTTCGCGGAGGGCGGTGCCTACTGGATGGTGCCCGAGAGCGGCGCCACCGGAACCCTCGATCTCTACCGCGCCACCGCCTTCCCCGGCGGCTGGGTCAAGGAGGCGACCCTGATCTCCGGCCTGAATGCCAGCGATCCGACTCTTCTCCGGCACGACGGCCGCTGGTGGCTGTTCGCGACGGTGCGCGACGACGGCGAGCATGACGGCCCCTTCGCCGCCTGGGGATCGTATTCCGACAGCCTGCACCTCTGGTCCGCGCCGGATTTCCGCGGGCCGTGGACCGCGCATCCCGGAAATCCGGTGCTGATCGACATCGCCGCCGCCCGGTCCGGCGGCCGCATCGTCGCCCGGGACGGTGCCCTGTTCCGGCCGGTGCAGGATTGCCGCGACGGCTATGGCGGGGCGCTCGGCCTCGCGCGGATCCGGCGCCTCGACGCGGCGGGCTACGCCCAGAGCGTGGAGATGATCCTGCGTGCGGGGCCGCGCTTCCCGGGCACGGGCCTGCACACCCTCAACCGGACGCCGCATTTCGAATTCATCGACGGGGCCGGACGCGTCCGCCGGCGCTTCCGCGGCGGGGCGGGCGGCGCCTGCGAAACCTGACGTTTCGCAGCCACTTACGTCATCACGGACATTTTAATCCCGCCCCAGGAACAATCATCGGCGCGCACGCTTGTGCCACCGCTGGTGGGGGCAAGGAATCCGGTCCCCTGCGAGCCCGATCTCACATCGTCCTGCTCGAACGTCCGGAAGGGCCCCTCATGGCCGAGCCGCTCTCCTCCCGCACCGCTCCGATGCGAAACCCGTCGGCCCGTGTCCTGCGGGGGCTCGATGCGCTCAACTTCTTCCTCGCCGACGTCCGCGATGGGCTCGGTCCCTACCTGGCGATCTACCTGATCGCCGTGCGGGGGCCGGACCAGGGCTGGAACGAGGCAACCACTGGCCTCGTCATGACCATCGCGGGCATCGCCGGTCTCATCGCCCAGACGCCAGCCGGGGCGCTGATCGACCGGACCAATCACAAGCGCGCCATCGTCATCGCGGCGGCCGTCGCGGTCACGCTGAGCTGCCTCGTCCTGCCCTTCATCACGAACTTCTACGTGGTGGCCGCCACGCAATCGGTGGCCGGCATCGCCGGGGCGATCTTCCCGCCGGCGCTGGCCGCCATCACCCTCGGCGTCGTCGGCCCGAAGCTGTTCGCCAAGCGCATCGGCCGCAACGAGGGCTTCAACCATGCGGGCAACGCCGCTTCGGCGGCGATCGCCGGCGGCACCGCCTACTTCTTCGGACCGATCGTGGTGTTCTGGCTGATGGCGCTGCTCGCCGTGTGCAGCATCGGCGCCATGCTGATGGTGCCCTCCGATTCCATCGACGACGATCTCGCCCGCGGTCTCGACCAGACCGAGACGCAGGCCCGGACCGAGGGCGAGGAGGAACCCTCGGGCCTCACCGCGCTCCTGAAGAACAAGTACCTGCTGCTCTTCGCGGTGCTGGCCGCGCTGTTCCACCTCTCGAACGCCGCGATGCTCACCTCGGTGGGGCAGCTGCTCACGAAGCTTTCCGGCAAGGACAACGCCACCTCGCTGATCGCGATCTGCATCGTGGCCGCGCAGCTGGTGATGGTGCCGGTGGCGGTGTTCGTCGGCGCCAAGGCCGATGCGATCGGGCGAAAGCCGATCTTCCTCGCGGCCTTCGGCGTCCTGGCGATCCGGGGCGTGCTCTACACCCTGTCGGACAACCCGTTCTATCTCGTGGGCGTCCAGCTCCTCGACGGCGTCGGCGCCGGCATCTACGGCGCCCTCTTCCCCGTCATCGTCGCCGACCTGACCCGGGGCACGGGCCGGTTCAACGTCTCCCAGGGGGCCGTCGCCACGGCCCAGAGCCTGGGCGCGGCGCTGAGCGCGACCCTCGCCGGCCTGATCATCGTGTCGGCGGGCTACTCGACCGCGTTCCTGTCCCTGGCCGCCATCGCGGGCCTGGGCTTCGCCCTCTACCTCTTCGCGATGCCGGAGACGCGCGGCTACGAGCCCGGCCGCTCCGGTGCCGACGGTGGCGGCCTGACGCCCGTCCCCGCGCCGGCGGCCTGACCCCCATGGCCGCCACCGACGACATCCTCGCCTTCGCCCATATCGGCGACCTGCACCTCACCGATGCGGACGCCGACAACGCCCGCGACCTCCACGCCATCGTGGACCAGATCAACGCCGTGGACGGGGTCGACTTCGTCTATCTGCCCGGCGACAACGCCGACAACGGCACGCCCGCGCAGTACGCCCTGGTGCGCGCCGAACTCGACCGCCTGCGCCGGCCTTTCCACGTCATCACCGGCGACCACGACATGGAAAGCGGGAGCCTCGCGGCGTTCTATGCCGGCCTCGGCGTGCCGCGGCTACCCTACGCGGTGACGGTGTCGGGCACCCGCTGCCTGTTCCTCGACATGTGCGGGCCGGGCTCCGGCGGACCGGATTTTCGCCTCGGCGACGGGCAGGTCGCCTGGCTCCGGCGGGAGGCGGGCGCCGCCGAGGCGGAAGGGCACGACTGCGCCCTGTTCATGCACAGCTACCCCGCCGACCTGACGGGGGAGGGCGAGGCTGCGACGGTCGCAGAACTCGTGCACGGCTCGCGCATCCGCCTCGTCGAGATGGGGCACACCCACTACAACGAACTCGCCAATGACGGCCGGACCATCTACGCGGCGACCCGCTCGACGGGCCAGATCGAGGAGGGGCCGGTCGGGTACACCATCGCGGCGATCGACCGGGGCGTGGTGAGCTGGCGCTTCAAGGAACTGGCGCAGGGCTGGCCCTTCGTGGTGATCACCGCGCCGGCCGACCGCCGCCTCGCCCATGCCGAGGACCACATCGTCTCGGGCACCACCGAGATCCGCGCCCTGGTGCTCGGTGCCGGCCGGACGGCGGTCTGCGAGTTCAACATCGACGGCGGTCCCTGGCGCCCGATGCGGCGCGCCGAGGGCGATCGCCGCTTCCGCGCCACGGTCGACTGGCCCCCCGGCGCGGGACGCCTCACCGTCCGCGCCCAGGATTCCGAGGGCGGTGTCGGCCAGGACCAGATCGAGCCGGCCGGCGACGTCGGCGCCCTCGTCCGCTCCAAGGGCCTCGGCAGCGACGCGGATTCCGTCGGCGCCTGGCCGGACCGGGGCATCCTCGGCACCCAGCTCGGCCCGAACCGCAACGGGCGCCACTGGTAGGGCGCATCCGCCCTGCCCGACTTTCTTTCCGACCAAGGATTCCGAACCCGATGGGTGCGCTGACGCTGACCCCGAACCTCGTCACATGGGCGATCGCCGCCGTGGCCACCCTGGGGGTGATCACCCGTCCCTTCTCCTGGCCGGAGGCGATCTGGGCGGTGCTGGGCGCTGCCGCCCTCGTGGTGTTCGGCCTGATGCCGGCCGGGACCGCCTGGGAGGGCGTTCTCAAGGGTACGGACGTCTACCTCTTCCTCGTCGGCATGATGCTGATGTCGGAAGTGGCGCGGAAGGAGGGCCTGTTCGACTGGCTCGCCGGCATCGCGGTGCGGGCGGCCAAGGGCTCGGCCACCCGCCTGTTCACCCTGATCTACGTCGTCGGCACCGTGGTGACGGTCTTCCTCTCCAACGATGCCTGCGCGGTGGTGCTGACCCCGGCCGTCTACGCCGCCACCAAGGCCGCCAAGGTCGAGAACCCGCTGCCCTACCTCCTGATCTGCGCCTTCATCGCCAATGCGGCGAGCTTCGTGCTGCCGATCTCGAACCCGGCCAACCTCGTGGTCTTCGCCGAGCACATGCCGCCGCTGACGCAGTGGCTGGCGATGTTCGCGCTGCCCTCGGTGCTGGCCATCGTCGCCACCTACGCCATCCTGCGCCTGACGCAGAATTCCGTGCTGCGCGACCAGCAGGTCGCCACCGATGTCGAGGCCGTGCACCTGTCGCGGACCGGACTCGTCGCCGGCCTCGGCATCGTAACCACCGGCGGCGTGCTCATCGGCGCCTCCGCCCTGGGGCTCGATCTCGGCCTGCCGACCTTCGTGGCCGGCGGCCTCACCACGGCGGCCGTCCTCCTGATGAAGCGCGGCGGCCTCGTCGAGGTCGCCAAGGACGTGTCCTGGAGCGTGCTGCCCCTGGTCGCCGGCCTGTTCGTGCTGGTCGAGGCACTGGAGAAGACCGGCGTTCTGCGGATGATCGCCGATGCGCTGAAGCAGGCGGCGGCCGCCTCGCCCGTCGAGACCGCCTGGGGCGCCGGCACCCTGATCGCGGTGCTCTGCAACCTCGTCAACAACCTCCCCGCCGGCCTCATCGCGGGTGCCGCGGTGCAGACCGCCCACGTGCCCGACACGGTCGCGGGCGCGGTGCTGATCGGGGTCGACATCGGTCCGAACCTCTCGGTGACGGGGTCGCTGGCCACCATCCTGTGGCTGACCGCGATCCGCCGCGAGGGCCAGGACGTCGGCTTCTGGCGCTTCCTCAAGCTCGGCCTGCTCGTCATGCCGCCCGCGCTGCTGCTGGCGCTCGCCGGCCTGCTCCTCGTCTAGCTCCCTTGCGTCTCAGCCCGAAGTCTCCGGTCCAAAGTCCCTAGCCCAAGGTCCCCCGTGAACGCCGCACTGCTCTATCCCTTCATCCTCGTCGCGGGCGTCCTACAGGCGCTGGGCAATTCGATGAACGCGCAGCTGCGCGGCCGGCTCGTGAACCCCTGGCTCGCCGCCTCGGTCTCGTTCCTGCCCATCGTGTTCGTGTTCGCCACGCTGTTCCTCGTCATGCCGACACCGCTCCCCACCCTGGAGACCCTCGGCAAGATGCCCTGGTACGCGCCGCTGGGCGGTGTGGCCGGCGCGGTGGCGGTGTTCGGCGGGCTCGCCTTCATCGACAAGGTCGGGGCCGGGCCCTTCAACGGCCTGACCCTGACGGCCAACATCCTGGCCTCGCTCGCCATGGATTCCTTCGGCCTGTTCGGGCTCCGGGGCGGCGGCTTCAAGCTGATGCCCTGGCTCGGCGGTCTGCTGATGGCGGTCGGCGTGTTCTTCATCGCCCGCACCACCGCCGACACGGGCGGGGACAAGGACGGCGGGCATGGGCTCAACCCGAAGCTGCTCTACCCCTTCATCGTGGTCGCGGGCATCCTGCAGGCCGTCGGCGTCGTCTGGAATTCGCAGCTGCGCGGCGCCCTGGTGAACCCTTGGCTCGCCGCCACCGTCTCCTTCCTGCCCGTCGTGTTCGTGTTCGTGCTGGTCTTCCTCGTGCGCCCGACCCCGCTGCCCACCCGGCAGGACGTGTCCGGCGTGCGCTGGTGGATGCCGCTCGCCGGCATCACCGGGGCGGTGGCAGTGTTCGGCGGCCTGCTCTTCGTCGACAAGGTGGGGGCGGGTGCCTTCAACGGCCTCCTCATCACCGCCAACCTCCTGACCTCGGTGGCCCTCGACCATTTCGGCTGGGTCGGCATGAAGCAGGTCAAGGCCGGGCCCGCCCGGCTCGGCGGTGCGGCCCTGATGGTCGCCGGCATCGTGCTGATCTCGGTGTTTTGAGCGGCCCCTGCGTATTCGAAAACGCGAAGCTTGAGGACAAGCGGTTGCAGCCGCCGGGAAACGTTGGCCTTTTCGGCGCCCGGCGTGCTAAACCTCCGACGATCCCGCCCGGAGCCGATCCGCGTCAAGGGTGTGTGGACAGCCTCTCGTGCCGCCCGATTGCCGTCTCCCGGCCGAGTCCGGCGCGCGTCACGACCTGATCGGTCACCGAAATCCGGCGCCCGGACCGCCCACGCGGCCGCGCCGACGGGCATTTGCGACGCCGCGCCGAGCGCGTGCGGGAGGGTTCAAGGACAGGAATGCGATGAGCGACGAGACCGACGCCCGGACCCGATCCGAGGAGCGCGCCGAGCGGGCCGAGCGGATGGCCAAGGAAGGCGCCCAGGCCATGGCCGAGCATCTCGCCTCGGTGAAGGCCGTGGACGAGCGGACGGTGAAGCTGCGGGCCCTGCGCTTGGCCAAGGAGGCCGCCGACGCCGAGGCGAAGGCCGCCGCCCCGCCGCCCGCGCCCAAGCGCAAGCGGTCCTGAGACGGCCCGGCGGAGTAGAAGCCATGGCATTCGACCGCTCCCGTCGACCGAGCGACCCGCGACAGGCCGCCGAGGCGGCCTTCAAGGCCGCCACCACCAAACCCGTCGAGACCGCCAAGCCCATCGGAACGGCCAAGACGATCTCGGCCACGCCGGCCGCCCCGGCCTCGGTCGTGCCCGGCGCCCGCGAGATGGTCAGCCTGCGCCTCGACCGCGCCGTGCTCGAGCATTTCCAGAAGGACGGTCCGGGCTGGCAGGATCGCATCAACGCGGCGCTCAAGGCCGCCGCCGGGCTCTAGGCCGGGGCCGCACGGCGCAACGCCGCCGCGAGGCCTGGTCGTGGGGGCATCGGCTCTGCCGCACCGGTCGACGGTTCGGATTCGGAAGCCTAGCCGAAGCCGCCCCGCTTCAGCCGCATCACGGTGCGGTCGAGGGCGCCGAGGAAGGCCGAACGGTCGCGGGCCGAGAACGGCTTCGGCCCGCCGGTGATCGCGCCGGCCTCGCGCAGGTCCTGCATCAGGTTGCGCGTGGCCAGCGCCATGCCGATGCCGCTCTCGCTGAAGGGCTTGCCGGTGGGGGCGAGCACGTCGGCGCCCGCCTTCACGCAGCGGCTGGCCAGGGGCACATCGGCGGTGACGACGATGGCACCGGGCCGGGCTCGCTCGGCGATCCAGTCATCGGCGGCGTCGAACCCGTCGCTGACCACCACCCGTTCGATCCACGGCTCCCGCGGCAGCGCCAGGAAACTGTTGGCGACGACACAGACGTGCAGCCCGTATCGGCCGGCGACCCGGTAGGTCTCGTCCTTCACCGGGCAGGCATCCGCGTCGATGTAGACGACGATGGACCGGGTCGGCTCGGTCCCGCTCACTGCGCGGCGACCGCGTGCGGCGGTACGCCGGACTCCACCGTCTCCGTCCCGACGCGCTCCAGGGTCGAGACGCTGAGGGGCTGGCCGCGCCCCCGCAGGGCGTGGGCGCCGAGGGCTCGGGCGCGGATGCCCGCGGGCAGGCGCGCGATCCGGGCCAGCAGGTCGTCCGAGACGAGGATCTCGGTGCCGAGGGGCCGGCACAGGGATTCGATGCGCGCGGTGACGTTCACCGCATCGCCGAAATACGCGATCTTGTGCCGGTCGACTCCGACTTCCGCCGTGACGATCGAGCCGCCGTGCAGGGCCGCGCGCAGGCGCGGCACGGTGCCGAACCGCGCCATCCAGGCCTCGGATTCCGCGTCCAGGCGGTCCATCACGTCGAACACGCAGGCGACGCAGCGCGCATCCTTCAGGCCGCGGGCCATCGGCCAGGTGATCATCGCCATGTCGCCGATATAGTCGTCGATGGAGCCGGCGTTGCGCCGGACGGGCTCGGCGAGGGCTGCGAAGACCGCGCCGAGATAGGCCTGGGCCTTCAGGTCGCCGTGGGTTTCGGCGAAGGCGGTCGATCCGACGACGTCGAGGAACAGGAAGATCCGTTCCTCCCGCACGGGCTGGTGGTAGCGCCCCACGAGGAAGTTCACGAACACCTCGCCGCCGATGAGATCGCGCATGCGGATGACGAAGACGAGCATCGCCGAGACCGCGAGGCAGTAGGCCAGCACCCGCGGGGTGATCCGCACGGCGTGGCTGAGGTCGTCGTCGGTGAGTCCCAGAGCCCAGACCAGCAACCCGCCCAGCGCGATCCCGGCGGCGATCATCAGCACGTAGGCGAGCTCGGCCGCCGGCACGTAGAGCTTCGCCGGCATCCGGCGCATCCGCGCCTGCAGGCCGCCCAGGATCATGCCCCGGTCGAAGGCGAGCGTCGTGCCGCCCACGGCCAGGCCGTAGGTCAGGCCGGCGAGGGGCGTCGCGCCGCCGGCGAACAGCACGTTGTAGAGGAGGCCCGCGCCGCCGCAGGCGAAGAGGATGAGGAGCCAGAACCAGCGGTGCTGCGGCAGCATCAGCGGCGTCCCTCGTGCGGTGCCCCGGCGGGGGCCGGCCGCGGCGATCCGGCCAGGATGGGGGAGGGTGCAGCGCTGCGCAACGGATGGACCCCTTCGGGGATGGGTCCGGAGGCGGCGGCGCCCCTTGGCGCGCCGAGCTTCGAACCCCGTCCTGATCATCGCCCCATGATGGCGCGAGTAAGGCCAAGGTGACGCAGGCCCGCGGATCGGGGACCGGTGTGGCCGCCATGCGTTGCCAGAGGAGATCACCATTCTGGGAGCGCGAGGCGGATGCGGAGTAGAACCTTCGGGACGGCGGGGCCGGCGGTGCCCGTCATCGGACAGGGCACGTGGCACCTCGACCAGGCGGACCGCGCCGCCGCGGTCGCGACTCTGCGGGCGGGCCTCGACGCCGGCCTGACGCATATCGACACCGCCGAGATGTACGGCGAGGCCGAGCCCCTGGTGGGCGAGGCCATCGCGGGCCGGCGCGCGGAGGTGTTCCTGGTGTCGAAGGTGGTGCCCGGCAATGCCAGCCGGGCGGGGGTGGTCGCCGCCTGCGAGCGCTCGCTGAAGCGCCTCGGCACCGACCATCTCGACGCCTACCTGCTGCACTGGCCGGGCCGTTACCCGCTGGAGGACACCATCGCGGGCTTCTCCGCCCTCAAGCAGGCGGGCAAGATCCGGTCCTGGGGGGTGAGCAACTTCGACGTCGCCGATCTCGACGAGGCCCTGGCGATCGCGGGGCCGGGCCAGATCGCCTGCAATCAGGTGCTCTACCATCTGAAGGAGCGCGCCATCGAGCACGCGGTGCTGCCCTGGTGCCGACGCAACGGCGTCGCCCTGGTCGGCTATTCGCCCTTCGGGAGCGGTGACTTCCCCGAGGCCGGAAGCGCCGGAGGCCGGGTGCTCGCCCGCCTGGCGGAGGCGCACGGCACCACGGCGCGGGCCATCGCCGTCGCGTTCCTGACACGGGAGGAGGGCACCTTCACCATTCCGAAGACGGCGCGGCCCGAGCGGGCCCGGGCGAACGCGGCGGCGGGGTCGATCGGCCTGACGCCGGAGGATCGCGCCGCCCTCGAGGCGGCCTTCCCGCGCGGTCCGCGCCCGCGCAGCCTGCCGATGCTGTAGCGGCCGGGGCGAAGTTGTGGCCAATGGCCGGGGACGATCCGGCGCGGACGGTCCGCGCCGGGCCCCTTTGAGGAATGCGTGCGATGGTGCGATGGCTGGATCCGGTCGTCCTCGGCCTGTGCTGCCTCGCCGGCACCCCTGCGCTGTCCGAGGACGTCAAGACCGACAATAGCCGGCCCGACACGCGCAATCCCGACCAGCCCAACGGCGAGACCCTGACGATCGACGAGAAGGGCATCACCCTGCGCTTCCCCGATGTCGCCAAGCTGCGCATCGGCGGCAAGCTGCAGCTCGATTACGGGGCGGCGGCCATCCGGCAGCCCGGCTTTCCCGAGCCCTTCCCGGAGAATTTCGCGGTGCGCCGAGCCTGGATCGAGAGCTATCTCACCCTCGGCAAGAGCCTGGAGCTCGCCCTCCAGTACGATTTCGCCGACCCGATGCGGCCGATCAACGACGCGGCCGCCGCCTATACGGGCTTCGCGAACACCCTCCTGACGGTAGGCAACATGAAGGAGCCCTTCAGCCTCGACCAGCTGACCGGCGACAACAACACCCTGTTCACCGAGCGCTCGCTCGCCGACGGCTTCGCGCCGGCCCGCAATTTCGGTTTCGCGCTCGGCCGCCACGGAGAGGACTGGACGGTGGTCGCCAGCGTCTTCGGCGGCAACGCCAATACCGGGGTCGGCAGCGAGGGCGTCGCCGCCACGGGGCGCGCCACCTACGCGCCGATCCACGAGGACGACCGGGTGCTGCATCTCGGCCTCGCCGGAAGCTTTCGCGATCTGCCCCGCGACGGGCAGGGGCTGTCGCTGTCGAGCCGGTCGGAGGCGTTCCTGTACCAGCGCGACTTCGTCGACACCGGCGCCATCCGCGACGCGGCGGGCGTCCGCCGCATCGGCCTCGAGGCGGCCTATCGCGACGGCCCGTTCCTGGTCCAGGCCGAGTACATCCGCACGGAGGTGGAGCGCTTCGGGGGCGCCCGCACGGTCGGCTTCCAGGGCGGCTATGTCCAGGCCAGCCTCATCCTCAACGGCAAGGGCCGCGCCTACAAGCTCGCCCCCGATTACGGTGCCACCTACGCGATCTTCTCCGGCGTGCAGGTGGCGGAGGCCGACCGTGTCTCGCGGGGCGGGATCGGCGTCTTCGAACTCGGCACCCGCTTCAGCGCCATCGACCTCGACGATGCCGGCATTCGCGGCGGCATCGAGCGCGACGTCACGGTCGGACTGAACTGGTACCCCGACCGCAACATCCGCGTGGTCGCCGACTACGTCCGCTCGCATACCAGCCCGTCGGCGGTGCAGGGCGGCCGCACCATCGACGCGGACAGCTTCATCGGGCGGTTTCAGCTCTACTGGTAGGCGGTTCGGGATGGCCTAAGCCCGTTGGGCAGGCTTGCGGCCGGCCCCAGGGGCGATGCTACGATGCGTCGGCAGGCCGGGCCGCGCCCGGCGATCCGGGTCGGCATGACGATCCATGGAACGCACGGAAGTCCTGATCGTCGGCGCCGGGCCCACGGGCCTGGTCCTCGCCCTGTGGCTGACACGGCTCGGCATCCGCGTCCGGATCATCGACCGGACAGCGGGGCCCGGCACCGCCTCCCGGGCGCTCGGAATCCAGGCGCGCACCCTCGAACTCTACCGCCTCCTCGGCCTCGCCGAGGCGGTCGCCGCCGCGGGGCACCGGGTGCCGGCCGTCAACGTCTGGACCGCCGGCACCCGGCGCGCCCGCGTGGCCTTCGCGGCCGACCCGCGGAACCCGACGCCCTATCCTTTCCTGCTGATCTACCCACAGGACGCGCACGAGCGGCTCCTGATCGATCGTCTCGCCGCGGCCGGGATCCGGGTTGAGCGAGGCACCGAACTCATCGGGTTCACGCAGGACAGGGCGCGCGTCGTCGCCACCCTGCGCACGGCCGAGGGAGCGCCGGCCCAGGTGGCGGCCGCCTATCTGGCCGGGTGCGACGGCGCCCGCTCGACGGTGCGCGAGACCCTGGGCATCGGGTTCCCGGGCGGCACCTACGATCGCTTCTTCTACGTCGCCGATCTCGCCGCGGACGGCCCGGCCATCGACGGCGAGATCCATCTCAACCTCGACGGGGCCGCCGATTTCCTCGCCGTGTTTCCCCTGGCGGAGCGCGGGCGGGCGCGCCTCGTCGGAACGATGCGCGACGATCAGGCCGGTCGCGGCGAGCGCCTGACCTTCGACGAGATCGCCGTCACGGCGCTGGAGCGGCTGCGGATCGCGCCGCGGACCGTGAATTGGTTCTCGACCTACCGGGTGCATCACCGGGTCGCCGACCGCTTTCGCGACGGGCGCGCCTTCCTGCTCGGGGATGCGGGACACATTCACAGCCCGGCCGGCGGGCAGGGCATGAACACCGGCATCGGCGACGCGATGAATCTCGGCTGGAAGCTCGCCGCCTGTCTCCGGGGGCGGGCCGACGACGCTTTGCTCGACACCTACGAGACCGAGCGGATCGGCTTTGCCCGCCGGCTCGTCGCGACGACGGACCGGGTGTTTACCTTAGCGACGTCGGAGACCCCGCTGGCGCAGCTCGGGCGGACCACCCTCGCGCCCCTGCTGGCACGGCTCGTCGCCGGTTCCCCGGCCCTCCGGCGCTACCTGTTTCGAACGATCGCGCAGATCGCCCTGGCCTACCGGCACAGCGCGCTCAGCGCCGGCCGGGCGGGCCGGGTCCATGGCGGGGACCGGCTGCCTTGGGTGCCGGGCGCGGACGTGGACGACCCGGAATGGCGGGTGCAGGTCCACGGGGCGGCGGCGCCGGACCTGGCGCGCTGGTGCGGTCAGCAGGGTCTGCGCCTGCACGTCTGCGCCTGGAGCCCCGAGGCCGAGCGCGTCGGCCTTGCCCGGGACGCCCTCTACCTCGTGCGGCCCGACGGCTACGTGGCCCTCGCCGATGGGCAAGCCTCCGTCTCGACGCTGGCCGCCTTCCAGGCGCAGCACGGGCTGACCTGGGGAGCGGACGACTGACATTGGTCCGGCTGGACCGGAGCCAGGACCGTATCCGCCGGCTCGCGCTGCGCCTGGGCGAAGCGCGGACCCGTCACCCCGCAGCAACGATTGGAGGGGATCCGGAGCCGGCGCTACTCGCCGACCCCGAACAGCTTCTCGAGGAAGTTGCGGTCGTCCTGGCTCGGGCCGCGGCTCGCATCCGCGTGGCGGGCGGCCGGGCGCGGCGGGGCGGCGGCCTGCGGCTCGCCCAGGAGGGCGCCGATCAGGCCGCCCGGGGTGCTGTTGGTGACGGCGGGCTCGGACGACGGGCCGCGGTTGCGCCAGCGATTGGCGCCGGGGAGCATCACCGGGCTCTGGCCCTTCAGCGCCACGGTCATGTAGGCCTTCCAGATCTCGCCCGGCAGGTTGCCGCCCGAGACCTTCTTCGTCGGCTCSCCGTCGTCGTTGCCGAGCCAGACGCCGGTCACCAGGGTGGCCGAGTAGCCGATGAACCAGGCATCGCGGAAGTCCTGGCTGGTGCCGGTCTTGCCGGCGAGATCCCAGCCCGGAACCTCCGCCTTCCTGGCGGTGCCGCTCACGAAGGTTTCGTGCATCATGGCGTTCATCATCGAGACCGCGTTGGCGTCGATGACGCGGCCGAGGCCGCCGTCCTTGCGCCGGTAGAGCACCTTGCCGTCGGCACTCTTCACGCTGGCGATGACGTAGGGGATCACCCCCGTGCCGCCATTGGCGAAGGCGGCGTAGGCGCCCACCATCTCCAGGGGCGTCACCTCCGAGGTGCCGAGCGCGATCGAGCCGTTGGCCTGCAGTGGGGAGGAGATGCCGAGGCGCTGGGCCGTCTGCACCACGGTCTTGGGCCCGACCTCCTGGCCGAGGCGGACCGCCACGGTGTTGAGGGAGAGCGCGAGGGCGTCGCGCAGGGTCACCGCGCCCCGGTAATCGCGGGAATAGTTCTCCGGGCTCCAGCCCCTGATGCTGATCGGGGCGTCCTCCCGCACGGAATCGGGGGTCAGGCCGTGCTCGACCGCCGCGAGGTAGACGAAGGGCTTGAACGACGAGCCGGGCTGGCGCTTGGCCGTGGTGGCGCGGTTGAACTGGCTCTGGGCATAGTCGCGCCCGCCCACCAGGGCGCGGATCGCCCCGTCCGGCTTCATCGAGACGAGGGCGCCCTGTGCGACGTTGTAGCGGCCGCCCTTCTGGTTCAGCTCGTCCACCAGCGCCTTCTCGCCGGCGGCCTGAAGGCCGGTCTCGACGGTGGTGGCGATGACGATGTCGCTCTCGAACTTCGGCACGAAGTCGTCGAGGACATCCATGACGAGGTCGGCGACGTAGTTGGCCGAGCCGCCGCCGCGTACGCCGGCGGGCCGGGCCGGGGTCGCGAGCGCCAGCTTGACGTCGGCGGGCTTTGCGAAGCCCAGCTCCTCCATGGCGGCGAGCACCTGGGCGGCACGGGCCTGGGCGGCGGGCAGGTTGCGGTTCGGCGCCAGGCGCGACGGCGCCTGCACGAGGCCGCCGAGCATGGCCGCCTCCGCCAGCGTCACGGCCTTGGCGGGCTTGCCGAAATAGCGCTGGGCCGCGGCCTCCACGCCGTAGGCGCCGGCGCCGAAATAGACGCGGTTGAGGTAGAGCTCGAGGATCTCGTCCTTGCTGTACTTGTGCTCCAGCCAGAGGGCCAGGATCGCCTCCTGGATCTTTCGCGATGCGGAGCGTTCCGGGGTGAGGAACAGGTTCTTGGCGAGCTGCTGCGTCAGGGTCGAGCCGCCCTGCGACACGCCGCGGCGGGTCACGTTCTGGGCGACCGCGCGGGCGATGCCGACGGGATCGACGCCGAAATGGCTGTAGAAGCGCCGGTCCTCGATGGCCACGAAGGCACGCGGCAGGTAGGGCGGCAGTTCCTTGATGCCGACCACCCGGCCGCCGGTCTCGCCGCGATTGGCCAGGAGCGAGCCGTCGCTCGCCAGGATGGCGATGTTGGGCGGGCGCTTGGGGACCGCGAGCTGGTCGATCGGCGGCAGCTGCGACGCGTGGTAGGCCACGAGCCCCGCGATGCCGATCACGCCCCAGAGGCCGAGGACGAGGACGCCGTAGACGAGCCGGCCGAGGATCGAGCGGCGGGCCCGGCGCGGCGCCTTGCGCAGCGCCCGTGATGGGGCGGGGGCACGGCTCTTCGCGCCGCGGCCGCCCCGTGAACCTGACTCGCCTCGTGCCACGCCGCCTCCCGCGCGATCGGCGCGCGAGAGCCGCAGATCGAGATCGGCCGGGTCCCCGACACGGCCCTCGGGCACGTCGAAGTTCGGCTCCCCCCTGCCCGCGCCTCCACGTCCCTTCGCCATGCGTCCCGTCTGCCCCAAGGTTCGTTCGCGATTCGAGCGACCCTGCTTGCGCACGGTAATTGCGGCGGGTTTAAGGGGTGTTAACCGGCTGATTTTTCAAAGCGTTGAAAAACAAGGGGAAATTCGACGGCCCGCGCGGTTCGTACACCGGATGTTCAGGGGGCGACCGGGGCGGCGGGAGCGACCGCGCGGGCGCCCGCTCGACCCCCGCAACCCGGTGGGCCTGCTCACGCCTTCTTGCGCAGGGGCCGGACCGAGACGGAGCCGTGATCGCTGAATCCGGTGGCGGCGCCGAAGGCCTGCAGATCCGCCTGGTCGTGGCGGGCCAGCAACTGGATCTCGCCGCATCCGGCCGAGCGCGCCGCCTGCGAGGCCGCCTTGAGGAGAAGGCGGCCGATACCGCGCCGTCGGGCCTCGGGATCGACCAGCAGGGTGGTGATCTGCGCCGTGGGCAGGCTGGCCGTGAGGGAGGGATACCAGTGCAGGACGACGAGGCCGCTCGGCGGACCCCAGTCGACCGCGACGAGGGCCGCGCCCGAGCCGTGCCGCAGGGCCTCGATCCGCTCGGCCAGGGTCTCGCTCGCGGCGGGGTGGCCGGAGCCGCGCAGGAGTTCGGCGAGGCCCGCCGCGTCGCTGCCGTTCGCCGCCCGGATCTCCAGCCCGTAACGGCTCGCCACGCATCGCTCCGGTCGGCTCCCCCGGCCGGAGCCGGCGGAGCGAGGGTCTTGCGGGTGGTTCTAGTCCCGGCGCATCAGGCCGAACAGGGCGAAGCCCGCCAGGGCCGCGAGACCGAGGGCGAGACCGCGATTGTCCTGGAACCGGCTCGCCGCGGCCTGTCCTGCGGCCCGCAGGTCGTTGCCCAGGGGCGAGCCGCTGAGGATGCGCTCGGCCCGGGCATGGTTCTCCGGCCGGGTCGCGATCGACACTTCGAAGGCGTCGTCGTCCACGCGGTCGATCTCGATGCTGTTGCGGGCGAAGCCGGCGCGCGACAGACGATCCCGTGCCACGCGGGCGGCCCTGAGAGACGGAACGGTCACGGTCGCCAACACGCTGTCAGACATCAAGTTTTCTCCCTGTTCGGCAGACCCAACCACGGCCGCGGGAATACGGTTCCGTGATCGCGGGTTCTGAGCGTGACGGGCGGCCCGGCCTTAAGCTTCCCGCAACCACCCTGGACCTAAGCCCGGGCCTCGCCCGGCGGGTTCCCACCCGCGCGGGCCATGACGAGGAGCCTGCCGGACTTGCGCGATCCGTTCGTTCCTGCCGCCCTTGCCGACCGCCTCCGGGAGAAGCGCCGAAGGCCGCGGTCCCGCGACGCCCTGGCCTACGAGCCGGCCAAGCCGGTCTTCGCCGAACTCCTCGATGCGCGCGGGCATGGCACCGGCCAGTTCGTGCGGCTGTCGCAGGGCATGGTGGAGGCGATCACGCGAGGCGCCCGCGCGGACACCTGATCGATCGGGGTCAGCGGTCGCAGCCGATGCAGATGTCGCGCACCACGCGCTCGCGCCCGTGTCCCGTGCGCTGGTTCGGCAGGTGTCCGTCGAAGGCCTGCTCCGCCGCGCGGGTCGGCGGCGGAACCGGCTTCGGCGGCTCGGGCGCGGCCGGTTTCGGCGCGGGGGCGGTCAGGGCCATGTACTGCGCCGCGGCGGGCGCCGGAGCGAGGCCGGGCACCAGACCGGCGAGGGCGAGACCCAGGGATGCCCACCGAGGGCGGGCGCGACCGAGCGGGGCGGTCGCGGGACGTGGCGTGGCCATCGAAGCCTCCGATCGTGGGCTCTCGGTGCGAATCGCCGCCGACCGCCATGCGGCGATCCGGCGTCCGGCCTGACGGGAACGAGGGCAGTCAGGGATCGTTCCCCGTCCCTTTGGCCGGCCCCCGGGGCCGGATGGGACCGCATCCATGCTGCACCTCCTCGTGGCCGATGGGAACGACCGGTCCGGACGGGCCGATCACGTCTCAGCCACCGGCGTCACCTCGGCGGAAGCCTATGCGGAGGTCCTGCGCCAGATCTCACCCGGGGTCGACTGCACCCTGATCACCCCGGCCGACGCCGATGCGGCTTTGTCCCCCGGGACGCGGCTCGCCGGCTTCGACGCCCTCTTCCTCACGGGATCGACGCTCCACGTCTGCGACGCGTCCGACGCCGTGCGGCGCCAGATCGACCTCGTGCGCGAAGCCCTCGGCGCCGGGCTTCCGGTCTTCGGCTCGTGCTGGGGCGTCCAGGTCGCCGCGGTGGTGGCCGGCGGCCATGCGGCCCGCGCCCCGAAGGGTCCGGAATACGGATTCTCGCGCGATCTCGTGCGCACCGAGGCCGGGCGGGCGCACCCGCTCCTCGCCGGGCGGGGCGAGCGCTTCGATGCCCCCGCCATGCATCTCGACGCCGTCATCACGCCGCCGGCCCACGCCACGGTGCTGGCGGGCAACGCGGTCCTGTCGGTCCAGGCGATCGAGATCCGGCACGGGGCCGGCGTGTTCTGGGGCACGCAGTACCACCCAGAACTCGATCTCGACGCCCTGGCCGCGATGCTGCGCCTCAGCGCCGAGGACGTGGTGGAGGCGGGCGCGCTGCCCGACCGCGCGGCGGTGGAGGCCTATGCGGCGGACCTCTGCCGCATCCATGCTGACCCGGAGGGACACCGGGACCGGATCGCCCGCCACCGGCTCGGCCCCGACCTGCTGGAGCCGGCCCGCCGGCGGGCGGAGATCGGGAACTTCCTCGACCGTCTCGTCCGGCCGCGGGTCGAGGCCGCGGCCTGAGGGCTCAGACCGCGCGCAGGGCGGGAGCGCCCGGCCGCGGGCGGGCGCCGACGATGTGGAAGGCCCGCGGTCGCACGAACAGGAACGACAGGCGCGTGTGACGGATCATCCGATCGAAGCCCAGCGGAACCAGGATCGCCACCACCGTGACGACGAGGCTCGCCCAACCGATGTCGGTGATCGCCCCCGACCGCACGATCAGCGTGCGGGTGAGGGCCATCGGCAGGAAGAACGCGAGGTAGATCACGATCGAGCGCTGGCCGCAGGCCCGCAGCGCCGCCGTCACCGGCCCGCCGGCCCGTGACATCAGGGCCCCGATGGCGACGATCGCGAGGGCGCCGGCGCCGCTCAGGACGAGGGCGAGGCCCGGGAGGTTCGCCAGGACCGGCACGGCTGGGAAGCCCGTGGGGACGAAGACCATCGCGGCGTTGACCACGGCCCAGAGCGCCAGGCCGAGCAGCGCGGCGCGGGCGTGGCGTTGCACGAGATCGGCGAAGGTGAAGATGCGCGCGGCGAAGAGGTAGCCGACCAGGAACCAGACGTAGCGGTCGCAGAACTCGTCGATCAGTTCGAAACCGGTATGGATCGGCAGGACCTGCAGCAGTGCCGCCCCGCCGAGGAGCCAGGCCGTCGGCACCGGCCGCAGCGCCTTGGTCAGCACCGAGAACACCGCCAGCAGGTAGATGAACCACAGGGTCGAGTAGGGTTCGACCACCGCCAGGGCGAGGTGGGCGACGAAGGCGCCCGGCCCGGCTCCGTCGGTGATCGGGCCGTACTTGAAGGTTGACTGGATCAGCACCCAGAGGACGTAGAAGTAGACGAAGTGCACGAGGCGCCGGTCGAGGAACAGGCGCCAGTCGCGGTCGATGACCCGGCCGAGGAACAGGCCCGACAGCAGGAAGAAGTCCGGGATGCGGAACGGGCGCGCGAAGGCCACCACGGTGTGCAGGAAGCCCTCGCCTTCCATCGCGATCCCGGTGCCGAGCGTCGCATGCATCATGACCACGAGGATGATGCACAGGCCCTTGGCGACATCCACCCAGGCGAGCCGGGCGGCATCCCGCGGGGATCCCGCTGCGCGCTGCCCCGTTCCGTCCATCGTTCCTTCCGCCGTGCCTTGCCCCACCGCGACCGCCGCCATGATCCGCTCCTGCCCACAGGACCGCGATCCTTCGGCGCCAGGTCTTAAGGATGGCGATACGGCGAGGACCGCCCGCGGATCATGCCGAACGGAGGGTAAAGGCCGGGCCGTCACCGGCTCCGGTTTGGGCCACGCCTTGCCCGCGTGCGGCCACCTCTCGCCGCCCTCAATGCGGGTCGCGCTTGGCGCCCCGGCGGTCGCGGGTCATGCGGGTCGCGGCGTGAAAGTCGTCCGGCTTGGTGCGGACCCAGGCCAGGAACTCCGCCATCTCGGGCGCCGCCCGCAGGGCATCGACGTCGGCGAGGCGCCGGGCGATCTCGGCCTCGCTGAAGCGGGCGTGGATCGCCGAATGGCAGATCTGGTGCAGGCGCACGGTGCCGGCCCGCGCCCCGCCCTTCAGCTTCGGGGTCAGGTGGTGCAGGCTCGATTTGGCATGGGGCGGGATCGGCCGCTCGCAGAGCGGGCAGATCACCGGAGGCTTGGCCTGCGGACCGTGCGTCGCCGGGTCGTCGTCGCGCCAGAGTCGGGCTCGTCGTCCCAAGGGTGTCTCCCGTCGGATGCGTGCGTCAGTGGACCGCTGCCGGAACAGGCCGGCGCTGGGCGGGGTCGTTCGGTTGGAACACGGCCGCGGCCTCGCGGTCCTGGGTCCCGAGAATGGAGACGTGGTCGCCGGCGATGACCGTCAGGCGCGTGCGCGGACCGGCCTGCGCCGCCAGCCGCTCGGCATGCGCGAGGGGCACCACCGGGTCGTCCCGGCCGTGGACGATGACGATCGGACCGCCCTCGGCGGCGATGCGCGCATCGGACCGGAAGGTGTCCCGAAGGAGCAGGCTGGTCGGCAGGAAGGGGAAGCGCCCGGCGACGATGGCGGAGAGGGAGTCGAAGGGCGCCTCGAGATAGAGGCCGAGATGCGGCCGGGCCTCGGCCAGGGCCACCGCCACCGCGGCCCCGAGGGAGTGGCCGTGTAGCAGCACCGGGGTTCCGGGGACCCGCGCCTGGACCATCGCGTAGGCCGCCTGTCCGTCGGCGATCAGCCCCGCCTCGCTCGGACTCCCGGTCGAGCCGGGATAGCCGCGATAGGCGATGGCGAGGACGCCCCAGCCCGCCCCGCGCCAGGGAGCGCCGGCAAAGCGCGCCGCTCCGGGCTCCGGCCGCGAGCCGTTGCCGTGGAAGCTGAGCACCACGGGACAGCCCGGCTCCGGCGCGCGCCAGAACCCGAACAGCCGCTCGCCGTCGGCCGTGGGCAGGCTGATCGCCTCCGTGCCCGGGGGCGCCGGCCGGGCGGGGGCGGGCGCTCGGCTGCGGAAGGCGCCCGGATAGATCAGGTGCCGCTGGAAGACGGTCAGCAGGGTCACGGCCAGGACGGAGAGACCGAGGATGGCGGTGGCCACGAGGGAAGCGAGAAGGCGCATGCGCTCGATGAAGGGGAGGCCGCGACCGAGCGACGACCCCGGACCGTCGTGGCGGGGCGCCGAACCGCGCCGGACCCTGGGGATGGAGGGGACACTGGGGCGTCCCCGAGAGGTAGGGCTGGACTTTGGCGTGTCACCAGCGATGTTGCGTCGCGTGAATGCTCCCGCGCCCGTCCCTCCCCGAAGCGGCCTCCGGCCCCAAAGCCGCCTCCTGACGACGCGTCACCGGTCCACCTCGCCCGCACCGGTCCGGCGCGGCGCGGCATGAGGGACGCGTCCGGCCGCGCGGAGGGCATGGGCGGTCCCGGCCTGAGCCCGAACGCGCTCCTCATCGGGCTGATCTTCTGCGGGGTTGGCTTGGGCATCGGCGCCGGGGCGCTCGCGGGCTCGGGCGCCGCCTTCGTGTTCCTGATGTCCGGCTGGGTGCTGGGCCTGTGCCTGCACGAATACGGCCATGCCCGGGCCGCTCTGTCCTGGGGCCTGCCCCCGACCGGCGCGCTCAGCCTCGATCCCCTGCGGGCCCCCAACCCCGTGGTGACCATGCTGCTGCCGGCGCTCTTCACCGTCATGGGGGGCGTGGGATTTCCGGGGGGCGTGGGATTGCCAGGCCGCGTCGGCGGTCCGCCCGAGGCCGGGTTGAGCCGGGGACGGCAATCGGCGGTGGCCGCCGCCGGCCCGGCGATGAGCGTCCTCTTCCTCGTCGTTCTCGCGCTGCTCTATGCCCTGGCCAGTCCGGGGGCCGAGACGCTGCGTGCGGTGCTCGCCGTCTCGGTGCTGTTCCAGGGCACAGCCCTGGTGCTCGGTCTGATGCCGATCCCAGGGCTCGACGGCTACGGCATCGTCCGACCCTGGCTCTCCGGCCCGCCGGCTTCGCCGCCATCCCCGCCCTGGGCCTTCGCGGACCGGATGGCCCGGCATTCGGGGCTGGTGCTGCTGGGTCTTTTCCTCGTCTCCGCCGCCTTCACCCGGCCGCTGTTCCGCGCCAGCCTGCTGTTGACGGACCTGCTCGGCATCGATCTCGCAGATGTGATCGCAGGTTTCCGGCTGGTGCGCCTGTGGTGATCCGCTCGTGCGGCGCGACCACCGCGAACGGAAGACTTGAACCCATCGTGGAATGATTTGCCGATGCGGTGTGTACGTTAACGAGCCGAGCCGTACTCTTGCGACCCATGCGGAGCCGGTGCGCGGTTCGTCTTGAATTCGGGGCGACGCACCGGCCCGTCGCGATCGTCGAGGCGGGAGGGGGGCATGCGGGACGATGCGCCGGGGCAGGGGACGCCGCCGTCGGCCTACCGCGTGCTGCTGCTGAACAATGCCGGCCGCGTCCTTCACACCAAGTCCCTCGCGGGCTGCACCGAGGCGGAGGCGCTGGAGCGGGCACGGGCCTTCATGGACGGCCGTTCGGTCGAGCTCTGGGACGGGGGGCGCCTGATCCAGCGGCTCGAGGCACCACACGAACCGATAGCCTGAGCGGAGGAGCGCGGCCCGGTCCTGTCCGCGGCGTTCGGGTCGCGTGGGAACCGGGCTTTCGTGCTAGATGCGCTCGGTATCCGGATCCGACGCGATCCGGCGCGGCCCGGTGGAGAGACCCTGCGATGGCCCTCAAGACGACGTTCCTGGTGCAGACCTTCGTGCTCAAGCGCAAGCGGCTCTCGCCGGGCGACCGTGATGTGGCGGTGACGGAGAGCGGGGCCCTGAAGAAGGCCGAGGCGATGGCCGCCCGCTTTCCCGGGACGGCGGCGATCAAGGTCGTGGCCGACGACGAGACGGGGGAACTGGAGAGTGCCACGATCCTCGGCAGCTTCGGCGAGGTGCCGGACGACTTCGCCGAGAGCCTGCAGGGCTCGTGAGGCCCGACGCGTCCGGCCTCCGCACCCCCGATCAAAGTGCCCCGCGGACGCGAAAGGGCCCCGCCGCGCGGCGGAGCCCCTTCTGATCGTCCCGGAGCCTGTCAGCCGTTACGGGCAGGCGTGGCGCTGACCGTCATTGCCGAGATAGGTCCCGGTGCGGCGGTCGTAGGACCGGAAGCGCTGGACGCAGTAAGCGACGTCCTCGCCGCTGGTCGCGACCTCCGGGGTGGCCTCGTAGCCCGTCGCGGCATAGCCGCCACCATAGGGCGCGTAACCGCCGTAATAGGCCGGCGCATAGCCGCCGGCGTAATAGTCGTCGCCGTAGTAGCCGCCATAGGCGCTGCCGAGGCCGTATCCGATCCCGGCGCCGGCGAGACCCAGGCCGAGCCCGAGGCCGAGGCCGCCATAGCCGCGACGGTAGCCGTAGCCGCGCCCGGCATAGGCGCCACCCCGGTTGAACCCACCGCGGTTGAAGCCGCCGCGATCACCCCGGAAGCCGTTGCCAGCAGCGAGGCCCGCCCCGGCACCGACGGCACCGGCGCCCACGCCGATGGTCCCGCCGCGGTTGAAGCCACCCTGCGCGAGGCCGCCGCGGAACCCGCCGCCGCCGAAGTTGCCCCCAAGATTGCCGCCGCGGAACCCGCCGCCCTGGGCGAGACCACCGCGGAAGCCACCGCCGCCGAAGTTGCCGCCGCGGAATCCGCCGCCACCCAGGCCGCCGCCGTGGAAGCCGCCGCCACCGCCACGGAAACCACCGCCGCCGCCCGGACGTGCGTCCGCGGAGGCGGGAATCATCGAGAGGGCCCCGACCAGGGCGGCCGATGCCAGGAGTATGCGCTTCATGGGAGAACCTGTCGTTCGCATGCCGATCCCGAGGATCGAACTTCTGGTAAAGGAACGCGGGGCCTGACGATAAAGTTCGTTTCAGGCCCTATTCCGTCTCAGTTCGTCGGGCCGGCGATTGACAAAACGGCCGCAGACCTCGAATCTGGAAGCATTCCGAGGGGAGCTCCGAGTGCGGGGGCTGAGATTGGGCGCGACGCCCTGACCCTTGAACCTGATCCGGTTCGTACCGGCGGAGGGACGGGAATTCCAAGACGCGGCGCGCATGTTCAGGCGTCGTCCCATCCGACACCGCCGTTCGCGAGTCCGGATCGTCTCCCACGCCAGGAGCGAACCCGATGAATGCACCCGTTCTTCCGAAGGATCTGCCGCAGGGGCAGGCGCCCACGGTGACCACCGGCCCGATCATGGGCTCGCGCAAGGTCTACGCGGCGGTGGCCGGGCACGACGACATCCGGGTACCGTTCCGCGAGATCACCTTGAGCGATCCGAAGGAGGCGCCGGTGCGGGTCTACGATCCGTCGGGTCCCTACACGGAGACGGATGCGGGGATCGACCTCGGGGCCGGCCTTCCGCTGGTGCGCGAGCCCTGGATCGCCCGGCGCGGCTACGCCACCGTGACCCCGCGCGCGGTCAAGCCCGAGGACAACGGCTTCGTGCCCGAGGACAAGCTCGTGGCCCCGTGTCCGGCCACCCGCGAGATCCGCAAGGCCGCGCCCGGCCAGATGGTGACGCAGTACGAGTTCGCCCGCGCCGGGATCATCACCGAGGAGATGATCTACGTCGCGCACCGCGAGAACCTGGCGCGCGAGACGATGCTGGAGGGCGCCCAGGCGGCCCTGGCCGACGGCAACAGCTTCGGCGCCGCCCTGCCGGCCTTCATCACGCCGGAATTCGTGCGCGACGAGGTGGCCCGGGGCCGCGCCATCATCCCGGCCAACATCAACCACCCCGAGGTGGAGCCGATGGCGATCGGCCGCAACTTCCTCGTGAAGATCAACGCCAACATCGGCAACTCGGCCGTGACCTCGTCCGCCGCCGAGGAGGTCGAGAAGCTGGTCTGGGCGACCCGCTGGGGCGCCGACACGGTGATGGACCTCTCGACGGGCCGCAACATCCACAACATCCGCTCGTGGATCGTGCGCAACTCGCCCGTGCCGATCGGCACGGTGCCGATCTACCAGGCCCTGGAGAAGGTCGGCGGCGACCCGCTGAAGCTCGACTGGGAGGTCTTCAAGGACACCCTGATCGAGCAGGCCGAGCAGGGCATCGACTACTTCACCATCCATGCCGGCGTGCGCCTCGCCCACGTGCCGCTCACCGCCCGCCGCGTCACCGGCATCGTCAGCCGCGGCGGTTCGATCATGGCGCGCTGGTGCCTGGCCGGGCACCGCGAATCGTTCCTCTACGAGCGCTTCGACGAGATCTGCGACATCATGCGGGCCTACGACGTGTCGTTCTCGCTCGGCGACGGCCTGCGCCCCGGCTCCATCGCCGATGCCAACGACGCGGCCCAGTTCGCCGAGCTGGAGACCCTGGGCGAACTGACCAAGATCGCCTGGGACAAGGGCTGCCAGACCATGATCGAGGGCCCCGGCCACGTGCCGATGCACAAGATCAAGGTGAACATGGAGAAGCAGCTCGTGGAGTGCGGCGAGGCGCCGTTCTACACCCTCGGCCCGCTGACCACCGACATCGCCCCCGGCTACGACCACATCACGTCGGGCATCGGCGCCGCCATGATCGGCTGGTTCGGCTGCGCCATGCTCTGCTACGTCACCCCGAAGGAGCATCTCGGCCTGCCCAACCGCGACGACGTCAAGGAAGGCGTAATCACCTACAAGATCGCGGCCCATGCCGCCGACCTCGCCAAGGGCCATCCGGCGGCGCAGCTGCGCGACGACGCCCTGTCGCGGGCCCGGTTCGACTTCCGCTGGGAGGACCAGTTCAACCTCTCCCTCGATCCCGACACCGCCCGCGCCTACCACGACGAGACCCTTCCGAAGGACGCCCACAAGGTCGCCCATTTCTGCTCGATGTGCGGCCCGAAGTTCTGCTCGATGAAGATCACGCAGGACCTGCGCGCCGAGGTGCTGGCGATGGAGGCGGCCGGCCAGGTGCTGGGCGAGGCCGCGCCCTTGAGCGCGGCCGAGCGCGAGGCCGGCATGGCGGCGAAATCGGCCGAGTTCCAGGCCGAGGGTGGCAAGCTCTACGTCGACGCGGCGGAGTAGGCCCCCGCGTCCCGGGCCGGCTGGTTTTCGCTGACCGGCCCGGGACAGGCATCGCGGGGAAGGACCGCCCGCGGTGCGTGGAATTCCAGAGGCGTGTGCGCGCGCGTCGTAGGCATCGTAGAGCGTGCCGATCATGAGATCGGCCGCGGCATCGAAGTCGGGCGGCGTGCCCAGCGAAATCTCCCGCTCATAGTTCTCGTTCCGCCGGAGCTGCACGAAGCCCAGCCGGTGAAGGGCCGCCTTCGTGGAGTCGGGCAGGACATCGCCAGACGCCTCCGGCCCCTGCGCACACCCGCCCGACGCGGCTTCGCAGCCCATCCGCGTATCCTCGTCGAAGAAGATGCACTGCACGTAGCGCTGATCCGTCCGGACGATGCTCACGGTGAGGAACCGATCCCGGGACGTGCTGCGCGGGCCGTGCAGGTGGATGCTGCTCAGCCGCGCGACCACTTCGCAGCGATGAGCCGCGACGAAGGCGGCGCGGCCGCGAGCGTCCGACGCGGCGTCCGAGGTCGGGACGTGGACGATCCCCGGCAGCGCCGCCGCGAACGGCCGCACCCGATTCCACGCCCGTCCGGTGGGGATCATTCCGATGGCCCTGCGTTTCCGCCCCGGGCCGGCGTGCCCGATCGCGCGGAGTGCTATCACAGGTTGCGGGGCGCGGCATCGCCCCGGCGCGGTTCTCCCCCGTCGCGTCACGCGAACAGCCCGTGCACGAACCAGCGCGCGGGCGCCTCCATCGTGGGGAAGCCCTCGCGATAGACCCAGAGGCGGCGGCCGGCCTCGTCTTCGACCACGTAGTAGTCCCGCAGCGGACCCGGCGCTCGCCACCACTCGTCGGCGATGCGCTCGGGTCCGTCCGCATGGGCGACGTGGTGCAGGCGCCGGCGCCAGCGGAAGCGGTGCGGCGGCCCGTCGGGGGCCAGCGCGATGACGTCCTCGGCCGCTTCGCCCCGGCTGAGCAGCACCAGCGGGCGCGGCGGCAGGCGCGCGCGGGCTCCCGGATCGGGTCGGCCCGCCTGGGCGGGGAGGCTCGCGCGCCACGGCTCCACGGCCTCGGCCCGCTCGGGCAGGTGGGTCTGGCGAAACCCGAGGCGCATCATCCGCCGGCCGAGGCGCTGGCGCAGGGCATCGCCCAGATGCTCGGTGCCTTCGCCCCCGCCGGGGGCCTCCATCAGGGCCGTCTGGCGTGCCGCGATCGGGCCCGTGGCGGTGACCTCGAGGCCCACCGTCTCGAAGCCGAAGCCGGCATCGAGGGCCGGGCCGAGGCGGTCGAGGCGCAGGGCGAGCAGGCGTCCGATCTGGGCCGGGCAGCGGGTCGGCAGGCTCAGGCCGAGGTCGAGGCTGCGCAGGATCCCATCGACGCGGGTCAGGGTCAGCCGTACGGCCCGGGCGCCGAGGCCGGCCGCTTCCAGCCGGGGGGCGATGCCCTCCATCAGACCCATGGCGGTGGCCACGATGGTTTCCGGCTGCCCGATCGGTTCGAGGAAGCCGCGCGCCGCCTGGAATTCGCGCGGGTCCTCGGCCGTGACCAGGGGTTCGGGCCGGTATCCGAGGGCCTGGTCGAGGCGCAGCAGCAGGGTTTCGCCGAAGCGCCGGGCCAGCGGCGCCCGGGGCGCCGTGGCGAGGTCGCCGATCCGGTGCAGGCCGAGGCGGGCCAGGGCCTGCGCCGTGGCCCCATCGAGGCGCAGGGCCGAGACGGGCAGGGCGTGCAGGGCCTCCGCGTTGCAGCCCGGGGCCACGAGGCCGCCCCCGCCGTGGCGCGCCAGGGCGTAGGCGCAGGCCGGCGTGTCGGCGAGGGCGATCCGGGCCGGCATGTCGCGGGTCGACAGCCGCCGGGCGAGGTCTTCCAGCAGCGCGGCCTCGCCGCCGAACAGGTGGCTCGCCCCCGCGATGTCGAGGAAGAACCCGTCGCCGCCCTCCGCCGGGCCGTAGGGAGCGACGACGGGCGTGTAGCGCTTGGCCCACAGGCAGAGGCGGTGCAAGGCGGCGGCGTCGGCCTCCGGATCGGCCGGATGGACGGCGACCGGCGTCCCGATCCGGGCGCGGGCCCGGGCCAGGGTTTCACCGGGCACGAGGCCGAGGGCGCGGGCGGCGGAATCCACCGCCACCAGGCGCAGGCCGTTGGTCTCCATGGCGGCCACGACCATCGGGCCGCTGTCGCGGTCGCCGTCAGCCCGAGCGCTGGGCGCGCCGCTCGGGACGGACGGCGCCTGCGTCCGCCTCAGCCGCGTGACCGGCCAGTGCTCCAGCCAGACCGAAACGATGCGCGGCATGATCCCACTCCAGAAGCCAATGTCCGGTCCGCCCATTGCGGCTCCGGTCGAGGGTCACCTGCCAGCACGGCCGCTCGATGCAGCCGAAGCGGTCGCGCAGGGCCTTGCCGGCGGCGACCCGCCAGCGTGTCGCCGCCACGTTGGGGCTCTCCGCCTCCGGCGGCCTCAGGACAAGGAGGAGCAGGTCGGTCCGGGCCGCCGCGAGGTGGAGCCGGCGGCTCTGGGCGAGGGGCAGGGCGGCATCGATGAGGCCCGCCACGGCCGCCAGCCCCTGCGCGCGCAGGGATTCCTCCAGGGCCCGGTAGGCGTCCCCGTCGCTCGCCACCTCGAACAGCAGCAGGCGGCCGGGATCGAGGCCGAGCCCGGCCAGCCCGTGCCCGTAGGGGAGGGGATGCCCCCGGCCAGCCACGAGCAGGGCCTCGCCGCGCACCCGGGCGAGGTGGCGCGCCACCAGCGCAAGGGCGAAGCCCAGCGCCGCCGGCTCGTCGCCCGCCTGCGCCGGGGCGATCTCGTGCAACTGACCGAGGGCGAGGCCGCCCTGTGCGAGGCGCGTATCGACGTCGTGGATGCCGAGGGGCAGGGCGCCCCTGAGGACGGATGCGCCTCCGCGATCGGCCACGAGGGCGCGCAGGGCCGCCAGATCCGGGGGCGCACCCGGATTCGCGGCATCCGGATTTGGCGGATCCGCCGGCAAAGTCTCGGTCTCGGCATCGGGAGGGTCTTCAGGGCTCTGTCTCATCGGCTCCGCTCCATCCCGCTACGCTAAGAACAAAACAGGAACACACTCAATCGGTTTCCGGGGGGATTCGGAATTTCGCCTGCCCACAGGGACTTGGCCTGTGGACGGCTGTGGACGCTTGTGGACGATGGTTTCCGGGCCGGCCGATCCGCCGCGCTTGACCCTATAGCGAGGGCAGGGCAGCACTCCTCACCGCCGCGCACAAGACGCGGATCAGCCGGGAGAACTCCATGCGTTTCGCTCGTGCCCTCGTGGTCCTGTCGGGCCTGATCACCGTCGCGGGCGGCCTCCCCGCCGCCGCGCAGACGGCGGCCCAGCCCCGGGGCGAGGCCAAGGCGCGCCGGCCCCAGGTCGTGTCGCAGCCGATCCAGGTCTACGATGCCCGCTTCGAGAACGGGGACCTGCGCATCTCCGGCAGCGTGCGCAAGCCCGGCACCGTGGTGGTGCTCGACGAGGACATCTCGATCATCGCCGACAGCCGGGGCCGCTTCGTCTTCCGCCTGCCTTACGTGCCCACCAACTGCATCGCCACCCTGAAGGCGGGCGAGGACGAGCGCGAGGCGGTCATCGCCAATTGCGGCCCCGCCGGCCAGCCCGGCCCGAAGGGCGAGACGGGGCAGAAGGGCGACACGGGTGACAAGGGCGAGACCGGCCCCGCCGGCCCGCAGGGCGTCGCCGGCTTGCCCGGTCCCCAGGGGCCCAAGGGCGAGCCGGGTGCCAAGGGCGAGCCGGGTGCCAAGGGCCAGGCCGGACCGAAGGGGGAACCCGGCCCCAAGGGAGAGACGGGTCCGAAGGGGGACGCCGGACCGAAGGGCGAGACGGGCGCGAAGGGGCCGGCCGGCGAGCGCGGCCCGGCGGGTCAGAAGGGCGAGCCCGGTCAGGCCGCCCTGGCGGCCGCCGCACCCGCATCCCCGTTCCGTGTGGTGCGCCAGGACACCTGCCCGGCCTCGGGCTGCGCGATCACCTGCGAGGGCACCGAGATCCTCGCCTCGGCCCTCTGCCTGAAGGGCGGCAGCGCCATCGTGACGGCGGGCGCCGACGGAACCTTGAGCGCGGCCTGCCCCACTGAGAGCCAGGGCCTCGTCGGCCTCTGCGCCCGGCGCTGAGGGGACGAACGACCCGGGCGATCGCCCCTCGCCGAAACGGAGCCGTCCGGTGTAAGGACGCGCTTCGTTTCGCGCCGAAGTCGATCCCACCCGTGTCGATACCGTCCATGCTCCTTGCCCCTGCCAGCCCCGTTCCCTGCACCCGCGGGGTCGTCCGATGACCCTGGGCATCTGGGGCAAGCTCGGCGGGGCCGGCCTCGGCCTCGCCATCGGCGGTCCCCTCGGCGGCCTCGTCGGTGGGGTGGCCGGGCACTTCCTGGTCGACCGCGAGGGCGCGCTGTTCGGCACCACGCCGCGCGACGTGGTCTTCACCACCGGCCTCGTGGCCCTGGCCGCCAAGATGGCCAAATCCGACGGCGTGGTGACGCAGGCCGAGGTGGAGGCCTTCGCCAAGGTGGTGCAGGTGGACGAGCGCGCCCGGCCCGGCGTGCAGCGCCTGTTCGACCTCGCCAAGGGCACCGCGAACGGCTTCGAGGCCTATGCCCGGCAATTGGCCACCACCTTCCACGATGAGCCGGCCCTGCTGGAGGACGTCCTCGACGGCCTGTTCCACATCGCCAAGGCCGACGGCGCCATCCACGAGGCGGAGGAGCGCTACCTGCGGGCGGTGGCGGAGACCTTCGGCTACGACGAGGCCGCGTTCCGCCGCATCGCCGCCCGCCACGTCCGGCTCTCCGACGATCCCTACCTCGTCCTCGGCCTCGACCACGACGTCGACGATGCCGGGCTGAAGGCCGCCCACCGGGCCCTGGTGCGGGAGAACCATCCCGACCGGGCCATCGCGCGCGGCCTGCCGCCGGAGGCGGTGGCCATCGCCACCCGCCGGCTCGCGGCCATCAACGCCGCCTATGACCGGATCAGCGCCGAACGGGGCCTCACGTGAAACCGACGCCCGAGAGCGCCGTCGCCACCAGCGTCCACCCGTCGCCAAATCACGGCGAGCGGCGGTCCGGCCCGGTGGATCTCCTCATCCTGCACTACACCGGCATGGAGAGCGCGGCCGTCGCCCTGCAGCGCCTTGCCAACCCCGTGGCGGAGGTCTCGGCCCATTACGTGGTGCTGGAGGACGGCCGCGTGGTGCAGATGGTGCCCGAGGGGCGCCGGGCCTGGCACGCGGGCCAGGGCTCCTGGGCCGGGCTCAGCGACGTGAATTCGCGCTCCCTCGGCGTCGAGATCGTCAATGGTGGCCATGCGGGCGGCCTGCCGGCCTACCCCCCGGCACAGATCGAGGCCGTGATCGCCCTGTGCGGCGATCTCGCCAAGCGCTGGAGCCTCGCTCCGCACCGGATCCTCGCCCATTCCGACATCGCCCCCGAGCGCAAGGAGGACCCGGGCGAGCACTTCCCCTGGGAGACCCTCGCCCGCGCCGGCATCGGCCACTGGGTGCCGCCGGCCCCGATCCGCGACGGCCGCTTCTTCGCGCAGGGCGATGCCGGGCCGCCGATCGAGGCGCTGCAGGCGATGTTCGCCCTCTACGGCTACGACCTGCCGGTGAGCGCCACCTTCGATGCCCGCATGGGCGCGGTGGTGACGGCGTTCCAGCGCCACTTCCGTCCGGCCCGCATCGATGGTGTCGCCGACGCCTCGACGATCACGACCCTGCGGGACCTGATCGCGGCGCTGCCGGGACGGTAGGGGACGAGAGGGCGCGCTTCCGCTCGCGTCCTCCTGCGGAAGAGGGTGGGCGCGGAGCCCCGGGAGAGGAAGGCGCCTGCGCCAGGGCCGACGGGCACTTCGCGGGCGTGCGGCCTGCGATCCCGCTCGGGTAAGCCGGGAGATCCCGGCTCACCTCTGGGAGCCGGCTCAGGCCCGGTGCTGTACCGCCCCGCCGCCATGCCCGTGCGCCTCTTCCGTCACCGAGCCGCGGGTGCGCCACAGGCTGTAGGCGATGCCCGCGATGAGGAACACGACGGTGACCGCGAGGGAGACCCACGGCGGCACGTGGACGAGGTCGAAGGTGTCGGCGACCACGATCTTGCCGCCGATGAAGATCAGGATGAAGGCCAGCGCCGTCTTGAGATAGGCGAAGCGGTCTACCATCGCGGCCAGGGCGAAGTAGAGCGCGCGCAGGCCGAGGATCGCGAAGATGTTCGAGGTGTAGACCACGAAGGTGTCGGTGGTGATGGCGAAGATCGCCGGCACGCTGTCGACGGCGAAGATCACGTCGGCGCCGTTCACGAGAATGAGCGCCAGGGCCAGGGGCGTCAGCCAGAGGGCGGTCTTGCCGGTCTTCGGGTCGGGCTTGCGCACGACGAAGTGCTGCCCGTGCAGCTCGGGCGTGATGCGCAGGACCCGCTGCAGGAACCGGACGGCCCGGTTCTCGCGGATGTCGCCCGGCTCCTCGTCCTTCGAGAGCAGCATCTTGAGGCCGGCGAAGATCAGGAAGGCGGCGAAGATCGACAGCACCCAGGCGGCCTGGTGCACGAGGGCCGCGCCGAGGCCGATCATCAGCCCACGCAGCAGGACGGCCGCGAGGATGCCCCAGACCAGGACCCGGTGCTGGGCGGCGCGGGGGATGCCGAGCGCCGTGAGGATGACGGCGATCACGAAGACGTTGTCCATCGACAGCGACTTCTCGACCACGAGGCCGGCGACGTATTCCTGGCCCGCCTGGGGCCCGAGATACCACCAGACCCAGCCGCCGAAGATCATGCCCAGGGTGAAGTAGAACAGCGTGAGGAGCAGGCTCTCCTTCACGCCGATCTCGTGATTCTTGTCGCGATGCAGGAGTCCGAGATCGAAGGCCAGCAACCCGGCCACGAGGGCGTGGAACCCGAGCCACATCCACACGGGCTTGCCGAGCCACTCGTAATACAGAAAATCAACCATGACGCAGGACCGTCGATGCTTCTTGAGGAGAGAAAGCATCGGCTCCGACATCACGGAACGCATCATGCAGCATCCCGCCAGAGGGGCCCGCAGCCGATGAGGCGCAGTTGGGACTCTGAACCGGGCGAATCAAGGGCATCGGGCCGTCACGCTTGACAGGGCCGGCCCCCGGCGGCTTCCCAAAGCGCATGACTGACAGCGAACGCAACGGCCGCGAGGCTCGCGGCCCCGCGGTGATCGGGGGCGGCCCGGCCGGCCTCGCGGCGGCGGAGGTGCTGGCGCAGGCCGGCCACGCCGTGACCCTCTACGACCGGATGCCGAGCGTGGGGCGAAAATTCCTCATCGCGGGACGCGGCGGGCTCAACCTCACGCATTCCGAGCCGCTACCGGCCTTCCTGGCGCGCTACCAGCCGGCTGAGGACGCCCTCGCCGGGGCGATCGCGGCGTTTCCGCCGAGCGCCCTGCGCGCCTGGTGCGACGACCTCGGCCAGCCGACCTTCGTCGGGTCGAGCGGCCGCGTCTTTCCCGAGGCCTTCAAGGCCTCGCCGCTGCTCCGGGCCTGGCTCCAGCGCCTCGACGGGCTGGGCGTCCGCATCCGCACCCGTCACCGCTTCACCGGCTGGTCGGACGCGGGCGGCCCGGTCTTCGAGACCCCGGACGGACGGGTCGAGGCCGCGCATTGCCCGGTCCTCCTGGCTCTCGGCGGCGCGAGCTGGCCCCGCCTCGGCTCCGATGGCGCCTGGGTGCCCCTGCTCGAACGGGACGGCATCGCGGTGGCGCCGCTCAAGCCCGCCAATGTCGGGTTCACCGTGGCCTGGTCGCCGGTCTTCGCCGCGCGCTTCGCCGGCACGCCCCTGAAGCGGATCGCCCTCAGCCTCGACGGGATCCGCGTGCGCGGCGAGGCCGTGATCAGCGCCGACGGGATCGAGGGCGGGGCGATCTACGCCCTCGCACATCGAATCCGGGCCGCCACCGAACGCGGCGAGGCCCAGCTGGAGATCGATCTCCGGCCGGACGTGGAGGAGGCCACGCTGGCACGGGCGCTCCGCGATCCGAAACCCGGGCTCTCCCTCGCCAACCGCCTGCGCAAGGCCGCCGCACTGACGCCCGTTGGGATTGGCCTCCTGCGCGAGGCGGCCCACCCGCTGCCCGTGGCCGCCGAGGCCCTGGCGGCCCTGATCAAGGCGGTACCGCTCCGTCTCCTGGCGCCGCGCGGCCTCGACCGGGCGATCTCCACGGCGGGCGGGGTCCGCTTCGGCGACGTCGATGCCGGCTTCATGCTCGTCCGGCGGCCCGGCACCTTCGTGGCCGGCGAGATGCTGGACTGGGAGGCCCCGACGGGGGGCTACCTCCTCCAGGGGGCCTTCGCCTCGGGCCGCGCGGCTGCGGCGGGCATGCTGGCCTGGATGGAGCGGGAGGCCGCCCGAGGCGCGTGATTACGCCGTCTCACGAAAAAGGCTCCCTCTCGGGGGAGAGGGAGCCTGATGGTCCGGCGCGGCCGTTCCGGGCCGCGCGCTGCCGGGTCTCAGCGGCAGTACACGTCGCCGTAGGCGTCGCGGTAGGTGCCGTAGGGGCAGCGCGGGGCGGTGGAGGCGCCGACGATGGCACCGCCGGCACCGCCGATGGCGGCACCCGCGAGCGCGCCGCCGGCGCGACCGGTGGCGGCTCCGCCGATGGCGGCACCCGCGAGGGCGCCGAGGCCGGCGCCGCCGAGGGCGCGGTCCTGCGGCGTGTTGCAGGCGCCGACCGAGAGGGCGAGAGCACCCGCGAGGGTGGCGGCAATGAGCTTCTTCATGGTTCCGAGACTCCCTTGTGCGTCGTCGTGACCCGGCCTTCGGCCGTGATGTTCGTGCCGCCCGAGCTTAAGCATTCCGCGCGAGAAATGCACGCGAAACGGCTCAGGTTCCGTCCCGCCTTTCCGTTTCGTCGAAAAACCCTCTAGTGATGCGCCGATCAGGGCCCATCCGGGCGGCGCCGTCCGCCCATCCCGCCGCGAGGACTCCATGCAGCGCGCCACCGCCATCGTCCGCAAGGTCGCCGTCCGCGCCGATGCGATCGTCGACACGATCGTGCTCGACCATGCCGCCCGGCAGGCCCCCCCGGACAGCCTGACCGGGGAAGGCGGGCTGAGCCTGACCCTCGCGCTCGCCAAGGCGGCGGCCTTCGAGGACGGCGATGCCCTGCGCCTGGAGGATGGGCGCCTCGTCGCGATCCGCGCCGCCGGCGAGCCGCTCCTCGAGGTCCGCGCCGAGAACCCGGCCCGGCTCCTGCGCCTCGCCTGGCAGCTCGGCGGCAGCCACGTGCCGGCCGAGATCGCCGCCGAGGTGCTCTACGTGCCCCGCAGCGCCGCCGAGTTGGTGCGCGGCCAGGGCTGCGCCGCCACGCCGGTCACCCGCGCCTTCAAGCCCGAGCGCGCCGCCCACGACCACAGCCAGTGCGGCCACGATCATCACGATCACGGGCACCACGCGCACGACCACGCGGATCACGACCACGGCCATACCCATGCGGGGCATGACCATGATCACGGCCATGATCACGCGCACACCCATTCCCATGGGCACGATCATGCCCACGCGCACGATCATGCCAAAGACCCTGCCAAAGAGCACGGCGCGCACGGCCACGTGCACGGGCCGGACTGCAATCACGACCACTGAGCGGAGCCGCCCCGCGTTGAAGCCGGCGGCGCGGACCGTTATGTCCGCCGGATGATCGCCCGCGACCTCCGCTTCTCCGTCGCCCCCATGATGGACTGGACCGACCGTTACTGTCGGGCCTTCCACCGCACCCTGTCGCGGCACGCCCGCCTCTACACCGAGATGGTGACCACCGGGGCGGTCATCCACGGCCCGCGCGACCGGCTGCTCGGCTTCGACGCGCTGGAGCACCCGGTGGCGGTGCAACTCGGCGGCTCAGATCCGGCCGACCTCGCGCACGCCGCCCGCATCGCCGAGGATTTCGGCTACGACGAGGTCAACCTCAACGTCGGCTGCCCGTCCGACCGGGTTCAGGACGGGCGCTTCGGCGCCTGCCTGATGCGCGAGCCCGCCGTGGTGGCCGACTGCGTCGCCGCCATGAAGGCGGCCGTGTCGGTGCCGATCACGGTGAAGTGCCGCATCGGCGTCGACGACCAGGACCCAGAGCGGGCCCTCGACGCCCTCGCGGACGCCGTGGTCGCGGCCGGCGTCGACGGCCTCGTGGTGCATGCCCGCAAAGCTTGGCTCCAGGGCCTGTCGCCCAAGGAGAACCGCGACGTGCCGCCCCTCGACTATCCGCGGGTGGCCCGGCTGAAGCGGGCCCATCCCACGCTGCCCATCGCCATCAACGGCGGCATCGCCACCCTCGCTGACGCGGTCGCCCGTCTGGCGGAGGTCGACGGCGTCATGATCGGCAGGGCCGCCTACAGCGACCCGGCGATCCTCCTCGACGTCGATCCGGTCCTGTTCGGCGAGCCCGCCCCGGCGGCCGACCCGTTCGCCGCGATCGCGGCCTTCGAGCCCGTCCTCGCCGGAATGCTGCAGGAGGGCGTGCGCCTGCACGCGGTGACCCGACACATGCTCGGCCTGTTCAACGGCCGCCCGGGCGCGCGCGCCTATCGCCGGCATCTCTCCACCTTCGGCCTCCAGCCCGAGGCCGGCCTCGCGACCCTGCGGGAGGCGGTGAATCGGGTCTCCCGCGGCGGTCAGGCTTCCGATCCGGCCATTCCGGACAGGGACGGGGCACAGGATGCCGCCTGAGCCTTCCCGTCCGGGCCTTTATAACTAGAAGCGGGCGTCTTCTTGTTTGCTGGCGCAATATTCAGGAAGTGCATTGGGGTTGTTGCTGATATGGCACGCAAGATCACAGCTTAGATTGTGACATCATTATGAACAATTTGCGGCTGTAGTTTTCGGTATTTCAACCATCGATCCGACCAGCGGATTCGATGGGGCGAACGATGCGATTCCAATACAGTGTTTCGAGTGCGGCCATCATTCTCGCGGCATCGGGTATAGCCTCGGCGCAGGCACAGACCGCGACTATCACGCCGTCCAATGCCAATGTGCTGAACCTGCTCGCACCGTTACTGTCCCTGAACGCGAGTGAGATTGGCCAGGCGACGCTGCAAGGCAACCTCTCGCAAGCCATCGCCATCAACAACCAATCGACGCCGGACCAGCGCGCCCTCGCCATCAGCGGCAAGGCCCTGCCGGGCGGCACCCCCTTCCTCGGCTCGATCACCCTGGTCGACGGATCGGTGGTGAAGCTCGGACCGGCCGACAATCTGGCCGGCGGCCTCCCGCTCCAGGCCATCCAGAGCAATCCGGGAATGCCGGGCACGATCAACCCGATCCAGCCGGTGGGTGGTTACGGCCCGGTGCTGGGTCCGCTCTATCAGCAGGGCATCCGCGCCAGCACGGACACGACGGGACCGCTGGCCCGGACTTTTGATTTCCTGAACCGGGCCTACAAGTTCACCAGCTCCGATCTGGGCGTCGCGAAGAACTACTTCGCCAACGGTGCGGCCAACAATCCGAGCGTGATGCCGGCCGGCTATGTCCCGGTTCCCGCCGTCGCGCCTGCCGGATACACGCTGCCCCGCTTCAACGGGCTGCCCAACACGACGACGAGCGTCCTCGATATCGCCGCCGGCGTGACCAACACGCAAGCCGGACAGGACGTCTACGGGAGTTCGCGCCCGGTCCAGGTCCGTCCGAACGGCATCGACCCGTTCGATCCGACCTCGATCAATGGCCTGACCACCAACCCTTCGTTCCCCAGCGGCCACACCAATTACGGGATTACCGATTCGATTCTGCTCGGCATGCTGACGCCGTCGCTCTACCAGAGCATGCTCATGCGCGGCTCGGAATTCGGCGACAGCCGCATCGTGCTCGGCGTCCATTATCCGCTCGACATCATCGGAAGTCGCGCCTTCTCGGCTTATAATCTCGCGCAGGCCTTCACCAACCCGGCCTATATCGACAATGCCGCCACCACCGGCACGGCCATCAACCTGACCTCGCTCTTCACCCAGGCCCAGGGCGAACTCCAGAGCTACCTGTCGGCCGGCTGCGGCGCCGCCGTCGCGACCTGCGCCACGAGCGCGGCCAACACGGGGGGCAACCCCTATCTCCCGTCCGCCGCCAATCAGGCCTTGTACCAGTCGCGCCTGACCTATGGTTTGCCGGTCCTCACCTTCGCCGAGGCGCCGCGCGAAGCCGCACCTGCCGGCGGGCCGGATGCCGCCATTCTGCTTGCGCCTCTGTATGGCGGTAGCAGCAGCGCGGCCGCGCAGATCGCGCCGAAAGGCGGCCTCTATGGCGCGCTCCAGGACAGCACGATCAATCAGATCATCGTCAACACCGAGACGAACGCGCTCAGCGCCTTCTACGGCATGCCGCTGAGCTACTGGGCGCGCATCGACCTCTACAGCGCCGCCGGCTACTTCCGGAACGTCGTCGGCACGCTGTCGATGGCCGCGAGCGACCGTGTCGCCACCGACGTCACCATCGGCCAGACCGGGGCCCTCTATGCCAACGGCACCATCGCGGGGACCGTCACGGTGGGCACGGGCGGTCTTCTCGGCGGCACCGGCACGATGGGCGGGCTCGTGGCCCAGTCCGGGGCCGTGGTGGCGCCGGGCAATTCCATCGGCACCCTGAACGTGGCCGGCAACGCCGCCTTCGCCGCCGGCACCACCCTCCGGGTTGAGGCCAACGCCGCCGGCCAGGCCGACCGCCTCGCCGTGACGGGGACCGCGACGCTGTCGGGCGGCACCGTCCAGGTGCTGGCGGCCGACGGCGCCTACGATCCGCGCACCCGCTACACCGTCCTGACCGCCGGCGGCGGCGTGCAGGGCCAGTTCTCCGGCGTCACCGCCAACTTCGCCTTCCTGACGCCCACCCTGGGCTATGGCGCGAACGCGGTCGACCTGACCCTGACCCGCAACGACGTCGCCTTCTCCACCATCGCCCAGACCCGCAACCAGGGCAGCGTCGCCGACGCTATCCAGGCGGCCGGGGCGGGCGCCGCCCTCTACGGCCGCACCGTCGGGCTGAGCACGCCCGAGGCCCGCGCCGCCTTCGGGGCGCTTACCGGCGACATCCACGCCAGCGCGGCCGGCGCCCAGTTCGAGACCGCCTTCTTCGTGCGCGAAGCGATCCTCGACCGCCTGCGCTGGGGCGCAGGCGAGGCCGCCGACTACGGCGCCCTTCCGGCGACCTACACCGCCGACCTGCCGGGCCGGGCCGCCCCGGTGGTGCCCGTGCCCATGCGGGTGCTCGATCCGCAGGTGTTCGGGCTCTGGGGTCAGGGCTTCGGCAGCTTCGGCCAGGCCCGCGGTGACGGCAACGCCGCGTCCCTGGCGCGCCAGACCTCCGGCTTCGTGCTCGGCGCCGATCTGCGCCTCGAAGCCGGCTTCCGCCTCGGGTTCACGGGCGGCTACACGCTGACCAGCCTCGACAGCGCCGGACGGCTCGCGTCCGGCACGATCGAGAGCGGCTTCGGCGGCATCTATGGCGGCTTCGCGCGGGGGGCCTTCGCTCTGCGCCTCGGCGCGGTCTATGCCGACCAGGCGAGCCGCCTGCGCCGGGCGGTGACCTTCGCGGGCGTCTCCGACAGCGACACGGCCCGCATCGGCGGCTCCACCCTGCAGGGCTTCGGCGAAATCGGATACCGGATCGTGCTGGGTGCGGCGCCGGCGCTCGCGCTCCAGGCGTCCGCCCTGCAGCCGACCTACCTCGAGCCCTTCGTGGGCGGGGCCTACGTGTCGATCGGGCGCGACCGCTTCGCCGAGACCGGGGGGCTCGCCGCCCTGACGGGCGCGGCGCAGACCACCGAGGTGGCGACCTCCACGGTGGGCGTGCGCGGCCAGACCAGCCTGGACCTGGGCCTGGGCTCCGGGGCGCCGGTGTCCCTGCACGGTCTGATGGGCTATCGCCGGGCCTATGGCGACGTGGTGCCAAAGGCGCTCCTCGGCTTCGGCACCGGTCCGAGCTTCCTCGTGGCCGGCACGCCGATCGGCCGGGACGCGCTGGTGGCCGAGGCCGGCCTCGACGTGCGGGTGGACCGCGCCACCACCCTGGGCGTGGCCTATACCGGCCAGGTCGGCGAACGCGGCCAGGACCACGCGGTGAAGGGCAGCTTCACCTACCGGTTCTGAGACGCGACCGGCCGGGTCGGAGACGCGAAGACGCCGCCCGCCCCGTCGGCCGGGCGGCGTCTCCTTCGGCGAAGAACCTCAGCGGCCGCGCAGCACCAGCCGGTCCCCGCGGACCTCGAAGGAAGCGAGGCGGTCGAGGAAGCTCATGCCGAGGAGGTTTTCGCGCAGGGCGCCCGGCCGGCTCACCAGGGCCGGGACCCGCCGCGCGACGATACCCCCGACCCGGAGGCTGTCGAGGAAGGCCGGGGCCGCCACGGTGACGCCGTTGGCGGTGGAGACCCGGACGCTGAATTCGGACTCCGCCGGGCGGATGCCGAGGGCGGCCGCGCTCTCGGCGGTGAGCACCACGGAGCTGGCGCCGGTGTCGAACTGGAAGCCTTGGGGCTGGCCGTTCACCTCGGCCCGGACGTGGAAGTTGCCGTCGCTGCGCCGGGTGATCGTCACCGTGCCGTCCGACCCCGTTACCGCGCTGCCGGGGCGCAAGGCCCCGAGCATCCGGTCGCCGATGATCCGGGCGTCGTCGCGGTAGGCGTAGCCGGCCACCAGGGCGGCCCCAAGGGCGCCCCAGAGCAGCAGGGCCGTCAGGTTCGCGCTCATGCGGCCCCGGAACTGGTGCCAGAATCCCGCCGCCACCACGGCGAGGAGGCCGGCGCTCATGGCGAGCTGGGCAAACTGGTCCGGCTCCATCCCGGCGATGCGCTGGGTGTCATCGGACAGGAGCAGCACCGCCAGGGCGCCGCCCAGGATGAGCAGTCCGACCAGGATCATGACGCCGCCGGGGCCGGGGCCCGGGTCGGGAAGGCGTTCCGCAGGCGTGCGTCCAGCGTGGCCATCACCGCCCGGCGCTGGGGCTCCGACATCGAGCCCCAGAGGGCGATCTCGTCGCGGGTCCGGCCGCAGCCCTCGCACAGGCCGGTGGCCGCATCGAGGAGGCAGAGCTTCGTGCAGGGGCTGGAGGGTTTGGGGCGGAGCTGGGTCATCGCCCCTGTCCATGCCAGGGCCATGGCGTCCGGATCAAGTCCGGCCGCGGATCAGGCGGGGACCGCCGCCAGGAGACCGATGAGGGCGGCGATCTCGGCCGCCTGCTGGGCGGCACCGACCACGTCGCCGCTCTGCCCGCCGATCATCCGTCGCGCCAGGGCGGTGACCGCGAGGGACGCGCCGAGGCCGAGGCCGAGCATCAGGACGAGGCCGGGCACCGGAAGGCCGAGGACCAGGGCCACCAGGGCGACGAGGAGGGTGAGGGCCCCGGCGGTGGCCAGGGTCCGCCGGCTCGGACGTCCCACGGCGGCGCCGGCGCCGTCCGCACGGGCGGGCGGCAGCAGGGCGAGGGGCGCCAGGGCGGCGCTGCGCGAGAGCGCGGCGGCCAGCAGCAGGGCCGGCGCCGCCAGGAGCTCGACCCGGTCGAGGAGCGTCGCCAGGGCGCCGATCCGCAGGGCCAGGGACAGCATCAGGGCGACGCCGCCATAGGCGCCGATGCGGCTGTCGCGCATGATCTCCAGGCGCCGGGCGGGCGTGGTCCCGCCGCCGAATCCGTCGGCGACGTCGGCGAGGCCGTCCTCGTGCAGGGCCCCCGTCACCAGGACGCCCGCCGTCACCGCGAGGGCGGCGGCGAGGAAGGGCCCGAGGCCGAGGCCCCAGGCGGCGAGCAGCACCCCGGCTCCGGGCAGGCCGAGGAGGAAGCCCGCCAGGGGCAGCATCCGGGGGAGGGTGCGGAAGTCCGGGACCGCGTGCGGGTCGCCCTCGCCGGGCAGCGCCGGCACGGGCAGGCGGGAGTAGAAGCGCAGGCAGCCCGCCAGGTCGTAGGCCAGGCGGGCCCCCGGAAAGGCGGGTTCGGCCTCCTCGTTCATCGCGACCCTGCCTCGCCTTCACCACCCGTGCCCGGAGCGTTATAGCTCCCGCGACGGGCGGCCCGCCATCCTGGCACCGGGGCCGGCCACCGGAATCGCTCCATGACCTCCGAGACGACCGCCCCCGAGAGCCCCTTCGGCGACATCCGCCGCCTCGTCGAATCCCTGCCGGGGCCGGACCGGGACGCGGTGGCGATGGTGGCCGAGCGCGACGCCACCCTGACCAAGCCCGCCGGCTCCCTGGGGCGCCTGGAACATCTCGTCTCCTGGCTCGCCGCTTGGCAGGGCAAGGGCCAGCCGAGCCTCGACCGTCCCCTCGTCTGCGTCTTCGCCGGCAGCCACGGCGTCACCGCCCGGGGCGTCTCGGCCTTCCCGGATGCGGTGAACCGCCAGATGCTCGACAACTTCGCGGCCGGCGGCGGGGCGATCAACCAGATCTGCGCCGCCTACGGCCTGGGCTTCAAGGTGTTCGACCTCGCCATCGACATGCCCACGGGCGACATCACGGTCGGGCCGGCCTTCGACGAGAAGGCCTGCGTCGCCACCATGGCTTTCGGGATGGAGGCGGTGGCCGCCGGGACCGACTGCCTGGCGCTGGGCGAGATGGGCATCGGCAACACCACCGTGGCGGCGGCGATTTACGCGGCCCTCTACGGGGGAGAGGCCGCCCATTGGGTCGGGCGCGGAACCGGCGTCGACGCGGCGGGGCTCGCCCGCAAGGTCGCGGCCGTGGAGGCGGCCCTCGCCCAGCATGCCGGCCACCTCGACGATCCCCTGGAGATCCTGGCGCGCCTCGGCGGCCGCGAGATTGCCGCCATGGCGGGGGCGATCCTGGCGGCCCGCCTGCAGCGGGTGCCGGTGGTGCTCGACGGCTATGTGGCGACCGCCGCCGCCGCGCTCCTGCACCGGCTCGACCCGACGCTCCTCGACCATTGCCTCGCCGGGCACGTCTCGGCGGAGGGGGCCCATGCTGACGTGCTGGAGCGCCTGGGCCTCGTGCCGCTGCTGGCCCTCGGGATGCGCCTCGGCGAGGCCTCCGGCGCGGCCCTGGCCCTGGGCCTCCTCAAAGGCGCGCTCGCCTGCCACCGGGACATGGCGACCTTCGCCCAGGCCGGGGTCTCGGAGCGCAGCGCGGGCTGACGCCCTCAGGCGGCCCGGGCACGCTTCTCGGCGGGGGCGGCCTGGGATTCCCCCGGTACTTCCAGCGCCGGCAGGGTCTCCATCACGCGGCTCGCGGGGAAGATCACCACGACCTCGGTGCCCTCGCGGGGCTTCGACTTCAGCTGGAAATTGCCGCCGTGCAGGTCGACGAGGCCCTTCACGATGGGCAGGCCGAGACCCGAGCCCTGCTCGGCCGTCTTGATCGCCAGCGACCCGCGTCCAAAGGACGACATCACGGTGCCGATCTCGTCCTCGGGGATGCCGGGGCCGCTGTCCTTGACGCTGACGTACTGGCCCCCGGACGAGGTCCAGCCGACCTTGATGGTGATCTCGCCCCCCGGCGGCGTGAACTTCACCGCGTTCGAGAGGAGGTTCAGCACGATCTGGCGCAGGGCCCGCTCGTCGGCCCAGAGCCGGGGCAGGCTGCCGTCGATGAACTCGTGGACGACCTGGTTCTTGCCGCGGGCGCGCAGGCTCATCATGTGGCGACACTCCTCCACGGCGTGCCCGAGCTGAACCGCCTCCTCGTTGAGCTCGTAGCGCCCGGCCTCGATGCGCGAGAGGTCGAGGATCTCGTTGATCAGGTTGAGAAGGTGCATTCCGCTGTCGTGGATGTCGGAGGCGTATTCCTTGTACGAGGGCGCGACGTGGACGCCGAACACCTCGTTCTTCATCACCTCGGAGAAGCCCAGGATGGCGTTGAGCGGCGTGCGCAGCTCGTGGCTCATGGTGGCCAGGAAGCGGGACTTGGCGAGGTTGGCCTCCTCGGCGCGGCGGCGGGCCTCGTCGGAATTGGCCTTGGCCTGCTCGAGCTCGCCGAAGATAGAATCCTTCTCCGCCTGGGATTGCAATGCCTCCACCGTGGAGGCGTAGACGCGGCGCCCGAGGCCGAGGAAGAACAGCTGCGCGCCGACCACCATGGTGACCAGCATCATCGTGTTCATGTCCTGGGACACCGCCAGGAGCGAGAGGGCGGCGATGCACAGGGGCACCAGGGCGGCCCCGGCGGCGGCCGGCAGGGTCGCGGCCAGCATCGTCGCCATGGCGGCCACGATGACGAGGCCGAACAGCACGAAGGTCCGCGCCCCGGAGGCGCCGACCAGCACCATCATCGCCCAGGCCGTGCTCTGGAGGAACTCCGCGGCCATGAAGGTGCGGCGCCAGCTCCGCACCGAGACCAGGTCCGGGTCCTGGGCCAGGAAGCGGCGCGTGAGCAGCTTGGAGACCGTCACCGTCGCCAGGAGGCACAGCCCCCAGCCCGCCGCGAGGGCCGGCGGGGTCCAGACCGCCGCGATCCCCGCCACCGCGAGGCCGAGCAGCGCCAGGGGGATGACCGCGCCCGATCGGTACTGCGCGTAGACCCGGATCAGCTCGTAGTCGAAGGCACGTTCCAGCCCGCTCGTCGAGGTGAGCTTCTCCCGCGCCGATCGCATGTCGCGCGCGACCTCGCGTCGACGGGCCGCCTCCTGGGCGGAGGGGCCGCGGCCGCGCTGAATCATCTCGGCAGTCAGGTCGGTCATCACCGTCGCGAGGAGTCGGAGGGGGCGTCGCGGTCGAGATCGGGACCGCGGAGAGGCCGGGATACAACCGCTCGGAACCTGCGCCGGATATGTTAAGAAGCGCCTGCCGGAACCGGGCGGATTGTCGGAATCCGCACCGCGGCGGCGGCCTGTGAACAGGATTCCGGCAAGGATTTCAGGGGCGCGCGGCCACGGCGCGGCGATGGAATGCGGTCTGGCGGGGTGTGCTGCCGCACATGGTTACGATCAAGCAACGCTTAGCCTCATTCCAAACTGCGATCGGGAGGCCGAGATGCTGAAACTCACCGTCAACGGGGTCTCCCACGAGGTCGATGCCGACCCGGAGATGCCGCTCCTCTGGGCGCTGCGCGACCACCTCAACCAGACCGGCACCAAGTACGGCTGCGGCATCGCCCAGTGCGGCGCCTGCACGGTCCATCTCGACGGCCAGCCCGTCCGCGCCTGCCAGACCCGCATCGGCGATGTGGGGGCGGCCCAGATCACCACCATCGAGGGCGTCTCCGGCAAGGTCGCCGAAGCGGTGCGCACCGCCTGGCGCGGCCTCGACGTGGTCCAGTGCGGCTACTGCCAGTCCGGCCAGATCATGTCGGCGATCGGCCTCCTGTCCGGGAACCCGAAGCCCACCGATGCCGACATCGACGGGGCCATGGATGGCAACGTCTGCCGCTGCGGCACCTACCAGCGCATCCGCGCGGCGATCCACGAGGCGGCGCGAACCCTCGCCTGAGCCTCAGGCCCGCCGCGACCCCGAATTCCCGATCTTTCCGACTCTCGCGTCTGAACTGGAGCCCCCCATGCTGAAGGTCCGTCAGGCCGCCCCGCCCGTGCCGTCCCGCCGCGCCTTCCTGGGCGGAGGCGCCGTGGCCGCCGGGGCCCTCGTCATCGGCTTCACCCTCGACCCGGCGAAGTTCGCCCAGGCCGCCCCCGGCCCCGACCTCTCGGCCCTGCCGCCGATGCCGAACGCCTTCGTGCGGATCGCCGCCGATGACACCGTGACGGTGGTGATCAAGCACCTCGACATGGGCCAGGGCAACACCACCGGCCTCGCCACCATCCTGGCCGACGAGCTCGATGCGGACTGGGCCACCATCCGCACCACCTTCGCGCCGGCCGACGCCACGCTCTACAACAACTTCGCCTTCGGCCCCGTCCAGGGCACCGGCGGCTCCACCGCCATCGCCAATTCCTGGGTCCAGCTGCGCAAGGCGGGGGCGGCCGCCCGCGCCATGCTGGTGGCGGCGGCCGCCGAGCGCTGGACGGTCCCGGCCTCCGAGATCACGGTCGAATCCGGCACGGTGCGCCACGCGGCCTCGAACCGGCAGGCCCGGTTCGGCGAACTCGCGGAAGCCGCCGCGGCTCAGCCGGTGCCGAAGGAACCGCGCCTCAAGGAGGCGAGCCAGTTCACCCTCATCGGCAAGAAGGTGCCGCGGACCGATTCGGTGGCCAAGACCGACGGCACGGCGATCTACTCCCTCGACATCCGCCGCCCCGGGCAGCTGACCGCGGTGGTGGCCCATGCGCCCCGCTTCGGCGGCACCGTGAAGACCGTCGACGACAAGGCCGCCCGCGCGGTGGCGGGCGTGGTCGACGTGCTCACGATCCCCACCGGCGTCGCGGTGCTGGCGCGTGACACTTGGTCGGCCATGAAGGGCCGCGAGGCGCTCAAGATCACCTGGGACGACAGCGCGGCCGAGACCCGCTCGTCCGACGCGATCCTGGCTGATCACCGCAAGCGCCTGGAGACGCCCGGCCTCGTCGCCTCGAAGAAGGGCGACGCCGCTGGCGCGATCGCCGGCTCGGCCAAGGTGCTGGAGGCCGAGTTCACCTTCCCCTACCTCGCCCACGCGGCGATGGAGCCCCTGAACGCCACCATCGAGAAGGCCTCGGACGGCACCTACGACGTCTTCGCCGGCTGCCAGCTCCAGACGATCGAGCAGGCCGTGGTGGCGGCCACGCTCGGGGTGACCACCGACAAGGTCCGGCTGCACACGCAATGGGCCGGCGGCTCCTTCGGCCGGCGCGCGACCCCGGGCGCCGACTACTTCGCCGAGACCGCCTCCATCGTCCGCGCCACCGGCGGCAAGGCTCCCGTCCACCTCGTCTGGACCCGCGAGGACGACATGGCCGGCGGCTTCTACCGGCCGATGGTGGTCCACCGCCTCCGCGCCGGCCTCGACGCCAAGGGCGGGATCACGGGCTGGGAGCACCGGACCATCGGCAAGTCGATCATGATCGGCACCGCCTTCGAGACCATGATCGTGAAGGACGGCGTCGACGCGACCACGGTGGAGGGCGCCTCGGACACCCCCTACGCGCTGCCCGCCTACCGCTTCGAGGTCCACAACGCCCGCGAGGGCGTGCCGGTGCTGTGGTGGCGCTCCGTGGGCCACACCCACACCGCCCAGGCGATGGAGGTGTTCATCGACGAGCTCGCCCACGCGGCCGGCGCCGATCCCGTCGCCTACCGCCTCGGGCTGCTGGGGGGCGCGCCGCGCCTCTCCGCCACCCTGAAGCTCGCCGCCGAGAAGGCCGGCTGGGATCCGAAGAAGGGCGCCGACAAGAATCGCGGCCTCGGGGTCGCGGCGCACGAATCCTTCGGCTCCTACGTGGCCATGGTGGCGGACGTGACGGCCGAGGACGCCAAGGTGAAGGTGAACCGCATCGTGGCGTCGGTGGATGTCGGCATCGCGGTCAACCCGGACGTGATCCGCGCCCAGGTCGAGGGCGCCGTGGGCTTCGCCCTGTCCTCGGTCCTGCGCAACAAGATCACGCTCAAGGACGGCGTGGTGCAGGAGAAGAACTTCGACGCCTACGAGCCGACCCGGATGAGCGAGATGCCGGTGGTCGAGGTCCACATCGTGCCCTCCACCGCGGCGCCCACCGGCATCGGCGAGCCCGGCGTGCCCGTCATCGCCCCGGCGATCTCGAATGCGATCTTCGCCGCCACCGGCCAGCGCCTGCGTTCGCTGCCCCTCGACCTCAGCGGCCTGAAGGGGGCCTGAGCCGGCGCGACGACACGGGCTCTCGCCCGCGGCTCCGGCGCCGCCTATCTCGGAGGGCATCATGCTCTCCGAGATCAAGCCCACCGAGACGCCCTTCGACGCCACCGTGGCGCGCCTGCGCGCCTGCCGGATCTGCCGGGATGCGCCGCACTACGGCGCGCCCCTGCCGCAGGAGCCGCGCCCCATCGTCCAGGGCCTGGCCTCGGCCCGGCTCTGCGTCGCGAGCCAGGCACCCGGCAACCGGGCCGACAAGAGCGGCATCCCCTTCATGGATCCCTCGGGCACCCGCCTGCGGGACTGGCTCGGCCTCGACGAAGCGGCCTTCTACGACGCGCGCCGCCTTGCCATCGTACCCATGGGGGCCTGCTTTCCCGGCTACGACGCGAAGGGGGGCGACAAACCCCCGCGCCGGGAATGCGCCGAGCGCTGGCGGGACGAGCTGTTCGCCGGCCTGCCGAACCTCGAACTCATCCTGGTGATCGGGCAATACGCGCAGGCTTGGCATCTCGGCCGCTCCAAGGCCGGGCTCACCGACACGGTCCGGCGCTGGCGCGAGATCCTGGCGAGCCCCGGCACGCCGCGGGTTCTGCCGCTGCCCCATCCCTCCTGGCGCAACAGCGGCTGGCTCAAGGCCAATCCCTGGTACGAGGCCGAGCTGCTGCCGGTCCTCAAGGCGGAGGTGGCGCGGGCGATGGCGCCCCGTTGACGGCGTTCCCCCCGGGGGGATCGCCCGTTGACAGGAACGGCCCTGCGCGGGATCGCTCGCGGCGAAACTGGAGAGCTCCATGACCGCATTGCTGGACCCGCGCGACCGCCTGATCGTCGCCCTCGACGTGGTCACCGTGGACGAGGCCGAACGTCTGGTCGACCGGATCGGCGATGCGGCGACCTTCTACAAGATCGGCTACCGGCTGGCCTATGCGGGCGGGCTCGCTCTGGTGCCGCGCCTCGCCGCCGCCGGCCACAAGGTCTTCCTCGACCTCAAGCTCCATGACATCGGCAACACCGTGGAGGAGGGGGTCCGGGCCCTCACCGACCTCGGCGCCACCTTCCTCACCGTCCACGCCTATCCGCAGACCATGCGGGCGGCGATCCGGGGCCGGGGTGCGAACGGCCCCCGGATCCTCGCCGTCACGGTGCTGACCTCCTACGACGACGCCGATGCGGTGGAGGCGGGCTATGCCCTGCCGGTGGCGGACCTCGTGGCCCGGCGCGCCGGCCAGGCGGCGGAGGCCGGGATCGACGGCATCGTCTGCAGCGCCGCCGAGGCCCCGGCGGTGCGCGCCCGGATCGGGGCGGACCGCGCCATCGTCACCCCCGGCATCCGGCCGGCGGGCGCCGAGGCGGGCGACCAGAAGCGCGTCATGACGCCCGGCGAGGCGCGCCGGATCGGGATCGATCACGTCGTGGTGGGGCGTCCCATCACCCAGGCGGCGGACCCCCGCGCGGTGGCGCAGGGCATCGTCGCGGAGATGCGATAGGGGTTCAGCTCCTGGCGCGCAGGCTTCCCAGCAGGAATACGATCATCGCGTCGAGGGGCGGGGCACCCGCGTCCGGGTAATGGCTGACCAGGGCGGGATGGCAGTAGCGGATGACGGCGGTATGGATGCAGGCCGCCGCGGTCGACGGATCGGCGACGTCGAACTCGCCGGCCGCCACCCCCGCCTGGACGAGTTCGCGCAGGACCGAGCCGATCTGGTCCACATGGGCGCGGCAGACGTCCCAACTCTCGGTGATGGCCGCTTCCACCATCTCGTGGAGGCGCGGGTTCGCTTCGCAACGCTCGACGCAGGCCTGGTGCATGACCGTGACGACCCCGGCGATCCGCGCGGCGGCGGTCCGGTCCGGCGCGGCGGCGGCCTGGGCCACCCGCTGCTCCGTGTCGTCCATCAGGCGCTTGATGACGGCCTCGTGGATCGCCTTCTTCGACTCGAAGAAGCGGTACACGTTGGCCGGGCTCATCCGCAGCGTCTTGGCGATGTCGGCGACGGTGGTCTTCTGGTAGCCGACGAGCCGGAACGCCTCTTCCGCCGTCGCGAGAATGCGGCAGCGCGTGGTGGGGGCCGCTTCGTCGGGGATGTCGCGGACGAGGGCCGCTGTACGGGTCATGGCGTTTAACTAGGCTGTTGCCACGCTGGCGTCAAAAATACGCCGCGCCCTACCGTCCCTCGCCGATGGCCTGCCGACGCACGACGCGGCCCGGCACCGCGCGACGCCGGACAGTTTCGGGTTGGAACTGGATCGGAACGGATCAGGATCCGAACTGCGAGCCCAGCTGTTCCAGGTACTCGGCCAGATCGACGCCGCCGATCCGCTTGCCGTAGTCGAAGCGCATGCCCTGGCGGATGTCGACGCTGCTGCTCTTGGTCGTCAACGTGAAGGGCTTCACGCAGACCCAGGCGCCGTCGCGCCGATGTTCGAAGAAATTCAAGATCTCATGCTTGGCCATGAGGGCCTCCCCGGCTGTCTCACCAGACAACGGGCCGGCACGGGAACGGTTGCGCTCCCGGTTAACGAAGTTCGAGCTTGACCGTTAGCTTTGGGCGTCCCCGCGCCGCACTGTTCGATGGTGCGCCGCAACTATCCTGGTCTTGCGGAGATTGCCGCCGGGTCCGTGGCCGCGGGGGGGATGGCCTCCCGGCGTCACGGAGCCCGGGCGCTCCGGGATCAGGCGGCGCTCTTCAGCGCGCCCGTGCTGTCGTGGAAATCCGGGCCGTTGGTCGTCCGGGTCACGTAGCCGTCGCGGATCAGGTAATCGCCGAACCGTTCGCCGGCCTGCTTGTTCCGGGCATAGGCGGCGAAGAGCGGGTCGAGGAGGGTCTTGATCTCGGAGGCGGTGACATCCTCGGCGAAGAGCTTGCCGAGGCGCGAGCCGTCGAAGGCCGCCCCGAGATAGAGGTGGTAGCGCTCGGGCCCGCGGCCGACGAGGCCGATCTCGGCGATGAACGGCCGGGCGCAGCCGTTGGGGCAGCCGGTCATCCGGATGGTGATCTCGTCGTCCTGCAGGCCGTGGGAGGCGAGGCTCGCCTCCAGCTCGCCCATCAGGCTCGGCAGGTAGCGCTCGCTCTCGGCCAGGGCCAGGCCGCAGGTCGGCAGGGCGACGCAGGCCATGGAGTTGCGGCGCAGGGCGCTGGCGCCCTTCAGCATGCCGTACTGGTCCACCAGGGCCTCGATCTCCGCCCGCTTCTCGGACGGCACGTTGGCGATGATGACGTTCTGGTTGCCGGTGAGGCGGAAGTCGCCTTCGTGGATCTCGGCGATCCGGCGCAGGCCGGTGAGCAGCTGCGGGCCGTTCTCGTAGTCCTTGATCCGGCCCGAGGCGACGTAGAGCGTGAGGTGGTGGCGCCCGTCGTCACCCTCGGTCCAGCCGTAGCGGTCGCCGTTGGCCGTGAAGGCGAAGGGCTTCGGGTCGGCGAGCGGCTTGCCGACGCGCGTCTCCACCTCGGCCCGGAACGCGGCGAGCCCGTAGCGCTCGATGGTGTACTTCAGGCGGGCGTTCTTGCGGACCTTGCGGTTGCCCCAGTCGCGCTGCACCGTCATCACGGCTTCCGCCACCTTCAGGGCATCCTCCGGCGCCACGAAGCACATCACGTCGGCGGTGCGCGGAAAGGTGTCGGTCTCGCCGTGGGTCATGCCCATGCCGCCGCCCACCGTGACGTTCCAGCCCGTCACCCCGCCCTTCTCGTCGAGGATGGCGATGAAGCCGAGATCGTGGGCGAAGATGTCGACCTCGTTGGAGGGCGGCACGGCGACCACGGTCTTGAACTTCCGGGGCAGGTAGGTCTTGCCGTAGATCGGCTCGATCTCCGCCGCGTCCTCGCCGCCGACCACGCGCTCGCCGTCGAGCCAGATCTCGCGCCAGGCGCTGGTCTTGGGCAGGAGCGAGTCCGAGATGTCCTTGGCGAGCTGGTAGGCGGCCTTGTGAGCGCCGGTCTGGGCCGGGTTGGTCGCCGCCATCACGTTGCGGTTGACGTCGCCGCAGGCGGCGATGGTGTCGAGGAGCGTCGCGTCGATGGCCGCCATCGTGCGCTTCAGGTTCGACTTGATGACGCCGTGGTACTGGAAGGTCTGGCGCGTGGTCGCCCGGAGCGCCCCGCCCGCATAGGTCGTGGCGATCTCGTCCAGCGCCAGCCACTGCTTCGGGGTGACGACGCCGCCGGCGATGCGCAGGCGGATCATGAAGCTGTAGGCCTTCTCGAGCTTCTTCTTGGTGCGCTCGGCCCGGATGTCGCGGTCGTCCTGCAGGTACATCCCGTGGAACTTCACGAGCTGACCGTCATCCTCGGAGATGGCGCCGGTGGCGTGCTTGAGGAGGCCGTCCGTCAGGGTGCCGCGCAGGTAGCCGCTGGCGATCTTGATGTGTTCGTTGGCGGCCAGGCCCGCGGCGCGCGCCGCTTCCGCTTCCGAGATCGGGCGGTCGGTGGGCGGGGTCTCGTAGGTGCGGGTGGTGGTCTTGTCGGCCATGGCGGGCATCCGGTTCGGGAACTCTCCTCCCCCCTGTGGGGAGGAGTTGGAGGTGGGGGTGGTGCAGGAGGCACCGCGAGCGCTCGATCCTGCACCACCCCCACCTTGGTCCCTCCCCACAAGGGGGAGGGAGGGGTCTCAGTAGACGTCCTGCTGGTAGCGGTGGGCGCGCTCCAGGGCGGCGACGGCGGCCTCGGCCTCGGCGGGGCTGAGGGCCTTCACGTCCTGGAAGGCCTTCACCACGGCGTTGCGCACGTCCTTGGCCATCCGGGTGGCATCGCCGCAGACGTAGAAGCTGGCGCCGCCGTCGAGCCAGGCGACGACCTCCTTGGCGTGCTGGGCGATCCGGTCCTGCACGTAGACCTTCTCGGGCTGGTCGCGCGAGAAGGCCACGTCGATCTGCGACAGCGACCCGTCCTCCAGGGCCTCCTGCCACTCGAGCTGGTACAGGAAGTCGTGGGTGAAGTGCCGGTCGCCGAAGAACAGCCACGAGCGGCCGGGCGCTTCGACGGCGCGGCGCTCCTGCACGAAGGCGCGGAACGGCGCGACACCGGTGCCGGGGCCGACCATGATGATGTCGGTGGCCGGGTCCTGCGGCAGGCGGAAGTGCCGGTTGGGCTTCAGCTTCACCCGCAGCTTGGCGCCGTTGCGGATCCGGTCGGCCACGTGGGTCGAGGCGACGCCGCTGCGCGCCCGGCCGTGGGTCTCGTAGCGCACCGCCGCGATCACGAGGTGGACCTCGTCGCCCACCTCCTTGCGCGAGGACGCGATGGAATAGGCCCGCGGCGGCAGGGGCCGGGTGATGGTGGTGAGGTGCTCGGCCGTGACGGTGGCCGGGAAGCTCTGGATGAGGTCGATGAGGTGGCGCCCCTCGATCCAGGCCTTGGCCTCGCCGCTGTCGATGAGTTTCTGCGCCTCGGCATGGCCCGTCGCCTTGACGAAGCGCTCGACGGTGGTGGCCGACAGGGTGGTGATGTCGCGCTCGGCCAGCAGGGCCTGGCGCAGGGCCGCGTCGCCGGACAGGCCGGTGGCCGCCAGGATCTCGTCCACCAGGGCCGGGTCGTTCTCCGGATAGATCTCCAGGGAATCGCCGGGCTCGTAGGCGGGGGCGCCGTCCTCGAATTCGAGGGCGAGGTGGATCGTCTCCTTGTCGGAGCGCGACGAGTTCAGGTTGACGTGGTCGATGACCTCCACGACCCGGGGCTCGCGGCTCGGCTCGGCCTCCTCTTCCTCGTCGCCGGCAGCGCGCGCGGCGAAGTCCACCGCCACGACGTTGTCGGCGCTCGGGGGCGGCGCCAGTGCCTTGAGGGTATCCTTGATCCAGGCGGCGGCCGGCGTCTCGAAATCGAGGTCGAGGTCGGCGCGGTCATGGGCCCGGGTGCCCCCCAGGGCCTCGAAGCGGGCATCGAGCGCCTTCCCGATGGCGCAGAACTCCGCGTAGGAGGTGTCGCCGAGGGACAGCACGCCGAAGGACACGCCGTCGAGGCGCGGCGCACCGTCGGCCATCAGTTCGTTGTAGGCGCGCACGGCCCGGGCCGGCGGCTCGCCTTCGCCCCAGGTCGCCGCGATGGCGACGATGCGCTTCTCCTTGGCGAGGCTGGCGATCTCGAGCTCGGCGAAGTCGAGGACCTTCGGCTTGAAGCCGTTCTTGCGGGCGAGCTTGGCCATGTCGCCGGCGAGCTTCTCGGAGTTGCCCGACTCGCTCGCGAACAGGATGGTCAGCGGCTCGGCGGCCTTGGGCGGCGCGGCCGGGACGGTGGCGGCCTGCGGCGCACCGCTGGCGTCGAGGCCGGCGAGGAAGCCCGCGAGCCAAGCCCGCTGAATCGGGGAGGCGGCGCCGAGGACGGCGTCGAGGCTCGCGCGTTCGGTGTCGCCGAAGGGAGCCGTGCGGGGAATGATCGCGTGTCGTGCCATGTGGGAAGCCATGTCGTCCTGAGAGGCCGGCTGTCAACGGGGTTGTCCGTTTTACAGAACGACGTCACGGTAGAAGGAGCTGCCTGCGTGTGCAGGGCGAAAGAGAATTTTATTCCCCGGCCACCACCGACAGCGTCGGCGTGAAGCGTCCGTTGGCGGGCGGGGCCGGAAGGGGCAGGGCGGTGGTGGACTTGACCTTTTCCATCGCGAACCGGGAGGTCACGTTCTTGAGGGGCAGAGTCGCGATGAGGTGCTTATAGAACGTATCGTAGGCGCGCATATCGGCGACGACGACGCGGAGCATGTAATCCACGTCGCCGGCCATGCGATAGAACTCGAGCACCTCCGGCATGGCCGAGACGGTCTCGGCGAAGCGTTCCAGCCATTCGCGCGAGTGATCCGCCGTCTCGATGGAGACGAAGACGGTGAGGCCCAGGCCGAGCTTCACCGGATCGAGCACGGCGACGCGCCGATCGATGACGCCGTCCGCCTCCAGCCGCTGGATGCGCTTCCAGCAGGGCGTCTGCGACAGGCCGACCTTCTCGCCGATGGTGGCGATGGACAGGGTGGCGTCCTGCTGCAGCAGCGCCAGGATCTTCAGGTCGATCGAATCCAAGCTGGCCTCGCGGGTTCGTGAGACGCGGCGACGTGCTGGTCGGCACATCGTGGCCGCATAATGAGAAGGAATTTCCTTCGTCGAGCAACAGAATGCCCCTGCGGCCCGTTTCGGCAATGGGGGCGCGGCACCGGGGAGTTGCCCGGTATCGATGGCCGCCATGCCTTGACAGCGTTCGTTATAGCGAACATTTCAGGTGCCAGACAAGTCACATCGCCACATTCGCCATCAAGCCACCTCCACCACGGTACATCGCGAAGTCTCTCATGAGCTCTCAACTGGAACACGCGGCGCGGGACCTCGCGTCCGCGATGGCGGGCCGCGACCTGAAGGCCCGGATCGCCTTGATCGAGGCGACGGTGCCGGGCCGGCTCGTGTTCACCACCAGCCTCGGCATCGAGGACCAGGCGCTCACGCACGCGGTCGCGATGCACAAGGGCCGGACCGAGATCGTCACCCTCGACACCGGGCGGCTCTACCCCGAGACCTACGACACCTGGACCGAGACCGAATCGGCCTATGGCATCCGCATCCGCGCCTATGCGCCCGAGCGCGAGGCCGAGGAGCGCTTCGTGGCCGAGTCCGGCATCAACGGGTTCCGCCACTCGGTCGCCGCCCGGCAGGCCTGTTGCGGCTTCCGCAAGGTCGAGCCCCTGGGCCGGGCCCTCGCAGGGGCCGCCGGCTGGCTCACGGGCCTGCGGGCCGGGCAGTCGGCCAACCGGGCCGACACGCCCCTGGCCGAGGCCGACGAGGGCCGCGGCCTCCTGAAGATCAACCCCCTGGCCGACTGGTCCCGCGCCGACGTCGAGCGCTTCGTCGCGGACAATTACGTGCCCTACAACGTGCTGCACGATCGCGGCTTTCCCTCCATCGGCTGCGCGCCCTGCACCCGGGCGATCCGCGTCGGCGAGGACGAGCGCGCCGGCCGCTGGTGGTGGGAACAGGCGTCCAAGAAGGAATGCGGCTTGCACGTCCACGCCCCCGAAGAGCAGCCACCCGACGAGCGATCGCCCGAACGGAATGTCGCGCCCGGCCAGGAAGCGGCCGCCTTCGAAACGACCCGAACCTCGAACGCCCTGGAGATGGCCCGATGAGCGCCGCCCCCCTCACCACCCACGCGGCCACCGCCCAAGGGGCGAGCCGGTCCGCCCGGCTCACCCACCTGCAGCGCCTGGAGGCCGAGAGCATCCACATCATGCGGGAGACGGTCGCCGAGACCGAGAACCCGGTGATGCTCTATTCCATCGGCAAGGATTCCTCGGTGCTGCTGCACCTGGCGCTGAAGGCCTTCGCGCCGGGGCGCCTGCCGTTCCCGCTGATGCACATCGACACCACCTGGAAGTTCAAGGAGATGATCGCCTTCCGCGACCAGCGCGCGAAGGAACTCGGCCTCGACCTCATCGTGCACACCAACCAGGACGGTCTCGCCCGCGGCATCGGTCCGGTGAGCCACGGCTCGGAGGTGCACACCGACGTGATGAAGACCCAGGCCCTGCGCCAGGCCCTGGACAAGCACAAGTTCGACGCGGCCTTCGGCGGCGCGCGGCGCGACGAGGAGGCCTCGCGCGCCAAGGAGCGCATCGTTTCCCTGCGCACGGCGCAGCACCGCTGGGACCCGAAGCGCCAGCGCGCCGAGCCCTGGCACCTCTACAACATGCGCAAGAAGCGCGGTGAGTCGCTGCGCGTGTTCCCGCTCTCGAATTGGACCGAGCTCGACGTCTGGCTCTACATCGAGCAGGAGCAGATCCCGATCGTGCCGCTCTACTTCGCCAAGCCCCGCCCGGTGGTGGAGCGCGAGGGCCAGCTCATCATGGTCGACGACGACCGGCTGCCGCTGAACCCCGGCGAGACGCCCCAGGAGGTGTCGGTCCGTTTCCGGACGCTGGGCGATTATCCCCTGACCGGTGCCGTCGAGAGCGGCGCCGCGACCCTGCCGGAGATCATCGGCGAGACCCTGGCCGCCCGCACCTCGGAGCGCCAGGGCCGGGTCATCGACAAGGACGGCGCGGGCGCCATGGAGCGGAAGAAGCAGGAGGGCTATTTCTAAGATGACGATCCACCAGTCACCCGAAGCCTTCGGCTACGACGCGTTCCTGTCCGCCCACCAGAACAAGGAAGTCCTGCGCTTCATCACCTGCGGCTCCGTCGACGACGGCAAGTCGACCCTGATCGGCCGCCTGCTGCACGACACCAAGCAGATCTTCGACGACCAGGTGACGGCCCTGCAGCGCGACTCGCGCAAGCACGGCACGCAGGGCGCCGAGATCGACCTGGCGCTCCTCGTGGACGGCCTCCAGGCCGAGCGCGAGCAGGGCATCACCATCGACGTCGCCTACCGCTTCTTCTCCACCGACAAGCGTTCCTTCATCGTGGCGGACACCCCCGGCCACGAGCAGTACACCCGCAACATGGCCACCGGCGCCTCCACGGCGGACGTGGCCGTGATCCTGGTGGATGCCCGCCAGGGTCTCACCCGGCAGACCCGGCGGCACGCGCTCCTGGTCTCCCTGCTGGGGATCAAGCGCGTGGCGCTGGCCGTGAACAAGATGGACCTCGTCGGCTGGTCGCAGACCCGGTTCGAGGAGCTCCTGTCGGCCTTCAACGCCTTCGCAGGCCCCCTCGGCTTCAGCGAGATCCGGGCGATCCCGCTCTCGGCCAAGAACGGCGACAACGTGGTGCTGCCGGGCGCCGCCGCACCCTGGTACACCGGCACCCCGCTGCTCCAGTACCTCGAAGAGGTCCCGGTCCGCGTCGAGGAGCAGGCCGCCCCGTTCCGCATGGCGGTGCAGTGGGTGAACCGGCCGAACTCCGATTTCCGGGGCTTCGCCGGTCTGATCGCCAGCGGCCGCGTGGCCCCGGGCGACGCCGTCATCGTCGAGCCCTCGGGCCGGACCTCGACCATCGCCCGCATCGTCACCGCCGACGGCGACCTGCCGCATGCGGTGGAGGGCCAGTCGGTGACCCTGGTGCTCGCCGACGAGATCGACGCCTCGCGCGGCTCGGTGATCGTCACCGCGGACGCCCCGATGCGGGTGACGGACAGCCTCGACGCCCGCCTGTTCTGGGCGGCCGAGACCGAGCTGCTGCCCGGCGCCACCCTGCTCGCCAAGATCGGGACCGTGACGGTGAACGCCGTCGTCACCACGATCCGGACCCGGATCGATCCCGAGACCGGCAACCCCGAGCCGGCCGCGCGCCTGACCGCCAACGACATCGCCGACGTGACCCTGACCCTCGACCGGGCGGTGGCGGTGGACGCCTATATGGCCAACCGCGACACCGGCGGCTTCATCCTGATCGACCGCGAGACCACCGACACGGCGGCCCTCGGCCTGATCCAGGCCGATGCGGCGGCGACCCCGGTCAAGGACGAGCCCGCGGAGGTGCGCGAGACGCGCTCCGGCGGCGGCTTCCTGTCAAAGCTGCGCTGGGTCTTCGGCGGGATCTGACGGGTCCGGACCCGGCCCGGCAGCGCCGGGCCCGCGGGACCACCCCCGACGGCGTAACCGCCGCGGCTCCTCCCGGAGCCGCGGCGGTTTGCGTTCGCTGCGCGCCGGTGCCGTTTGCAAGGGGGGATCGATGCGGCGAGGGTCATCTCCCTCGCCCATCTCCCTTGCCCATCTCCCTTGCCCGTGCGCGACGGCGCGACTAGGGTCCGCGCCGCTCGATCCGACCTTCGAAAACAGACGGGAGTGACCACCCATGGGCTTTCTGGCCGACGCCTTGTCCCGCGTGAAGCCGTCCGCGACCATCGCGATGACGCAGAAGGCGCGCGAGCTGAAAGCGCAGGGCATGGACGTGATCAGCCTCTCCGTCGGAGAGCCGGATTTCGACACCCCCCAGCACATCAAGGATGCGGCCATCGAGGCGATCCGGCGCGGCGAGACCAAGTACCCGCCCGTCTCCGGCATCGTGCCCCTGCGCGAGGCCATCGCCAAGAAGTTCAAGCGCGAGAACGGGCTCGACTACAAGCCGTCCCAGACCATCGTCGGCACCGGCGGCAAGCACGTCATCTACAACGCCCTCCTCGCCACCCTGAACCCCGGCGACGAGGTGGTGATCCCGCGTCCGTACTGGGTCTCCTACCCGGAGATGGTGGTGCTGTGCGGCGGCACCCCGGTCTTTGCCGAGACCGACATGGCCCATGACTTCAAGCTGCAGCCCGAGGAGCTGGAGCGGGTGATCACCCCCAAGACCAAGTGGATCATCCTCAACTCGCCCTCGAACCCCTCCGGCGCGGCCTATGCCCGCGACGAGCTGAAGAAGATCACCGACGTGCTGATGCGCCACCCGCAGGTCTGGGTGCTCACCGACGACATGTACGAGCACCTGACCTACGGCGACTTCGAATTCGTCACCCCGGCCCAGATCGAGCCCGGCCTCTACGAGCGCACGCTGACGATGAACGGCGTCTCCAAGGCCTACGCCATGACCGGGTGGCGCATCGGCTACGCCGCCGGCCCCGAGCACCTGATCAAGGCGATGGACTTCGTCCAGGGCCAGCAGACCTCCGGCGCCTCGACGATCTCGCAATGGGCCGCGGTGGCGGCCCTCGAGGGGACGCAGGCCCACCTCGCCGAGTTCCGCAAGGCCTTCCACACCCGCCGCGACCTCGTGGTGTCGATGCTGAACCAGACCAAGGGCCTCAAGTGCCCGACGCCCGAGGGCGCGTTCTACGTCTATCCGTCCTGTGCCGAGACCATCGGGCGCAAGACTCCGGCGGGCAAGACCATCGCGACCGACGAGGACTTCGTGGTGGAGCTGCTCCAGGCGGAGGGCGTCGCGGCGGTCCACGGCTCGGCCTTCGGCCTCGGCCCCAACCTGCGCATCTCCTACGCCACCTCCAACGCGGCCCTCGAAGAGGCCTGCACCCGGATCCAGCGCTTCTGCGGCTCCCTGAGCTGAAGGCGGCGTCCGGCGCGGCCCGCGGGCCTCGCCCGGATCTTGCGTCCCTCGAACGACCGCGCCCCGGCCGAGAGCCGCGGCGCGGTCGTTCTCGTTTTCGGAGGTCCGTGCCCATGACGACGATCGCCATCCTGGCCGCCGGCGCGATGGGGAGCGCGCTCGCAGCGCGCCTCACCGGGAACGGCGCCGAAGTCCTGACCGTCCTCGACGGACGCAGCCCGGGGACCCGGGCGCGGGCGCTCGCCGCCGGCATGACCGACACCGACCTGCCCGGCCTGATGCGGGCCGACCTGCTGCTCTCCATCGTCCCGCCGGCCGATGCCGAGGCCCTCGCCATCACTCTGGCGCCGATCCTCGCGGCGGCGGCGCACAAGCCCGTCTACGTCGATTGCAACGCGGTGAACGTCGTGACGGTCCGACGCATCGCCGGGATCGTCGCGCCGACCGGGGCGGCCTTCCTCGACGGTGCGATCATCGGCCTGCCGCCGAAACCCGGCACCCCCGGTCCGCGCCTTCACGTGTCGGGCGATGCCGCCGAATCCGCGCGACCTCTTCGCGACCTCGGTGTCGACCTCAGGGTGAATACCGGTGGTATCGGCGCGGCCTCGGGCCTGAAGATGGCCTATGCGGGCATCAACAAGGGCCTCACCGCTCTGGCCGCCCTCATGGTGCTGGGGGCCGAACGGGCGGGCGCCGGCGAAGCCCTGCGGGCGGAGCTCGCCGAAACCGAGCCGGCTCTCCTCGCGCGCTTCGCCCGCGGCCTGCCCGACATGCTTCCCAAAGCCCAGCGCTGGGTCGCCGAGATGCACGAGATCGCCGATTTCCTCGGTGACGATGCCGCCGGGCGCCAGGTCTTCGCCGGCGCGGCCGACCTCTATGCGCGTCTGTCCGGCGCGGACGAGGCGGGTGACAGCGCCCGCCTGCGAGCCTTCGCGGCGGCGTGCGGATCGTCGCAGCCGTCATGACGCGGGGGAAGCCGGTTGCCGGCTTCATCGGCGCCGCCTACATCGGCGGTCCCTGCTGCCGAGGCGCTCGATGGTTTCGCGAACCCTCTCGGGCTTGGCATGGCAGCGGGGCTTGTCGTGACGGGGCGGTGCGGACCAGTTCTCTGCATGGTTCCTGTGAGGCCTAGTGGGCCGGGTGGCGACAGGCGTGTCAGGGACGCGGGGAACAGGAACCGCAGCCTTGGCGCAAGGCCCACCTCATCGGCCCCGTCTCATCCCGGGACGGTCTTCAGCAGTATCCCGGTCCCGGTCGTTAAGGATCCTCGGCAAGTGTAGGGATCGGCCGGGGAACCGGTCGTGTGCCACTGCGTAGTTTCGGGCCAGACCACTATGAGACGCCTCCTGACGGGCGGCATCAAGGCGATCCTCGCGGTCGCTGCGCTCTCCACCGCCGCTCACTGGACCTTGCGCCTGCAGCGCGAGCCGACCCTTCCGCTCCGCGCTCAGGCGGAGCTTCCCGACCCGATCACCACCGGATCGATCACGCCGCGGCACGCAGAGCCTGCCGTCCTGGCGGAGCCGGCTGCGGATTTTGCCAAGACCCTCGACCAGCGCCACCTTTCCGAACTCTTCGCCGGTGCGGCGCCCGAGAAGGCGAAGGTGCAGAAGACGGCCGTCAAGCGCTAGGACCAAAGTCCCGACTGCCCGTCAGACGGCCATGCCACGGACCGCACGCCCGAATCCGGGGCGTGCGACCGTCGACGACGGGATCGTGGATCGGTCAGGCGGCGGCGCGGCTGGCGTGATTGCCGTCCTGGATCTCCGCGATGATCTTGGCGCAGAAGGCGTCGAGGTCGCCAGGGTTGCGGCTCGTGATCAGGCCCCGGTCCGACACGACGGGCTCGTCCGTCCAGTCCGCGCCCGCATTCACCACATCCGTCCGGATCGATTCGAATGAGGTCATCCGGCGTCCCTTCGCGGCGCCGACCTCGATCAGCAGCCAAGGCGCGTGGCAGATGGCAGCGACCACCTTGCCGGAATCCACGAAGTTGCGGATCACCGCGAGGGCCTTCGGCTCCAGGCGCAGCTTGTCCGGGTTGATCTGGCCGCCCGGGAGGACGAGGGCATCGTAGTCCTGCGGTGACACGGACTCGAGATCCTTGTCGACCGCGACGTTCTTGCCCCAATCGGTCTTGTCCCACCCGCGAATGGATTCCTTCGCCGTGCGAGACTGCGGCGCCGCGACGTGCACGGTGGCGCCGACCTCCTTGAGCCTGCTCTGCGGAACGGTGAGCTCGGTCTCCTCGAAGCCATCGGTGGCGAGGATTAAGACCTTGGCCTGCCTGATGTCAGACATGGATTTTCTCCGGAATGCGAAAGATATGGCACTGAACAGGTCCCGTGAGATGCGGGTTCCGCACGGGTAACGGACGGGCCCTTCGGGCGCGGGAACCTGGCCGCGCTCGGCCGTGTTGGTCCGCACATCCCTCAGACAGACAGGAGGCTTCGCATGGCCAATCACGAGATGGCCAATCCCGGCCTGCCGATTCCCGAGCCGCTGCCGGGTGGAATTCCGGGCGATCTGCCGACGCCGCCCCCGCCGGACGAGCAGCCCGATATCGGACCGACGGGGCCGCGCACGCCGTATCCGGTCAACGATCCGGGGATCGACGAGCCGGCCGGCCCGGGCTCGGAGCCGGATTATCTGCCGGGCGGTCCGACCGATCCCGGCGTCCGGATGTAGGGGGGTCAGTGGTCCCCGTGCGACGCGCGCACGTCGCGCGGTGCACTCAGGATTTCGGAGAGGCTCGTCGCCACGTGACGGGCCTCTTCGTCCGTTAGGCGAAGCTGAAACGGGGGCAGGGCGCCAGCCTGGAGGGCCACAACGGCCTGGCCTTTTTCGTCCGTACCGATCTCGATCGCCGACGACGTGACGTCGAGCATCGCGATCTCCTCGTCGGACATGTCCTCGGGCAGATCGCTGTCGTCGGGTTCGTCGATGGCGGTGAGAAGCTGGCCCACCGCCCGCACCAGGGCGCGAGCCGCCCGGGCATCCATCACGACGGCCGTGGCCTGATCGTCCTTCTGAAATGAAAGCTGGATGTTCGCCCCTTCGAGGGAAACCGAGATGCCCGCCATGAATCGCCTAACCGCTTGCTCAGGAACTCTTATATGCGCTGGGCCGCGCAAATAACACAGGGGACGCCGTTAGGGGCGCTCCGAACCGGGGTCGTTTCCGTCGGGTAGAACGCCTTGTTGCCGCCGCATGATCGGACTACATGAGAGATAGCGGGTATCGGTGAGCTGGGATCTTGTACCGCAAGCGTCTCACGTCCTGCTGATTCCGTCAGGCCTACCGAAGAGGATCTGCCGCTTGTGTCGAGCAGACGCAGGCTGTTGATCGACGAACGATACGAGGATCTATTTCGTGAATACCGGCACTGTAAAGTGGTTCAACGAGACCAAGGGCTACGGCTTCATTCAGCCTGACGACGGCGGCAAGGATGTGTTTGTGCACATCTCCGCAGTCGAGCGCGCTGGCATGCGCAACCTCATTGAGGGTCAGAAGATCTCCTACGAGATTCAGACCGACAAGCGCAGCGGCAAGGACTCGGCTGGTAACCTCCAGGCGGCCTGATGCTCCCGGCGCCAGCCCCCGGGCTGGCGTCACCCTGAAGGGCTTCCCACGAAGCCTCCGCCGCCGGTGACCGACACCCTTCTGGGGAGAAGGGGTTTAGCATCCGGCATATCCCGCAACACCAACGACGCGCGCGGCTCAACCGGCCCGATGCGTCCGAGACACGGCACGCAAAACCTGCACGTTATTGAAAGTACACAAGAAAAATATGTTGTTTGAATATACCCGACGCCGCGGCGTCCGTTCGCCCGTCACCGATGCGGCGACCTTCAAGGTGGGTCACCTGAAGCAAACCATGGCTCATGAGGCAAAGACCGTCGACCTCAGCCATCTGATCGACACCTCCTACAACTACCATTCGCCCCGCGAACTGCGCTGGCATCTGGCCGAGCGGTTCGGCATGGCCCCAGAGGCGGTCGCTCTCCGCGAGCATCACTGATCCGAGGCCGCCCTGATCCTGTCGGGGCGGACCACGCGCCTCGTCATCGAGCTGACGTTACGATCGAGCCCAGCGCCCAGGTGCTGGGCTTTCCTGTTTCGAGACACCCGGGCGCCGCCGCCGCCGGCGTTTTCAGCGGGGTGCCAGCGCCGCCACGACGTCGTTTCGCAAGGTCTGGGACACGGCCACGAGTTCTCCGTGCACAGGGTCCGGACGGTTGTAGGTCGTGGGACGGCCTTGAAGATCGCTGACCGTGCCGCCCGCCTCGCGCAGGATCAGGTCGGCTCCTGCGAGATCCCAGTCCCGCGCATGGGGCGAGACCAATCCGACATCGATGGAGCCCTCGGCAACCCGCGCGACGCGCAGGGCCAGGGACGGAACCCGCTCGACGTAGACGAGCTCGGCCTGTTGCCCGTTCGTCCCGGCGCCCCGGGCCAGGCGGTCCATCATCGGCTTCGGACCGGTGACGCGAGCCCCTTCGACGGCGCGCTGGCCGGAGACGGTGATGGTCTGTCCGTTGCGGGTGGCTCCCGCTCCCGCGATGGCTTCATAGAAGGTGTCGGTCACGGGCGCGTGGACGAAGCCGAGGACGGGTTGCCCGGCCGACAGCAGCGCCACGGCGATCGACCAATCGGGATGCCCGGACATGAAGGCGCGGGTCCCATCGATGGGATCGACGATCCAGACGAGGCCGGCATCGAGCCGCACCGGATTGTCGCTGGTCTCCTCCGAGAGCCAGGCTGCTCGGGGCAGCATCGCGCTGAGGCGAACCTTCAGGAAGGTGTCCACCGCCACGTCGGCTTCCGTCACCGGCGAGCCGCCCGCCTTCGACCAGACCCGCGCCCCCGTCTGTCCGCCTGCCTTGTAGAACGGCAACGCGAGGGCGGCCGCTTCGCGGATCGTCTCGCGCAGGGCGGGGACGAGGGCGTGTGCGGCTTCCGGGGGGATCGGATCGGACATGCGTCTCCATACGGTTCAGGAGGTCAGGCTGGGCGCTTGTTGAAGAGCCCGTCGCCCCGGCACGGATGCATGGAGGGCGGTGCTTCCTTCGTTGTAGGATGCCGGGCGGGTTGTCACAAGGAGAGCGACGCAGATGTCGATACGGACAAATCTCTTAGATCGAAGCAAGGAAGCGTTGAGCATTCCACGTGCTTCACCCTTGTCCATACTCGCTTAACGCTCACTCTTAAGCTGGCCTGAGGAGGTTAGACGTAAATCTGCTTGTCATAGACGGGTGGCCCATAGAGGTTGCCGGCGCCAACAGGGTGTACGAGCCATGAACACTTTAGCGAACATGAACGACATGTCGGCGGATGCCACCTTCGTCGGCGCTGCCCCCGTTCTGACGCTGTCGCGTCTCCCGGTGATCGACCGCCTGGGCCCGGGGCGGCCCGCCGGCGTGGCCCTCGCTTACGCCGAGGATGATTCGGATGCTTGCGGCGAGGACCGCTTCGACCTCCTCCTCGTCGACGCCACCGGCCGGGTCGTCACCCGCCTCGGACCGTTCTGCGAGGACGAGGTCGTGGCACATTGGCGTGACGTCGCCGCCAAGTCGGGCCTGCCACGGATGATCGTCAAGGAGGACGGCGAACTCGCCAGCGTCTCGAACCAGCTCGGCCCGGTGGCCCTGGGCCGGACCCGGACCCGCCGCCGTCACGGCCTCCTCAACGGCCGCCGCCCGCGCTTCCTCGTCCGCCGCAAGACCGGCGCACTGCCGGTTCGTCCCCTGATCCATCGCGGCGAGAACGAGATCATCTCCGGCGCCCGCTGCTGAGCCGGGTCGCCGTATCCCGAGCGAGACTCAGAGGATGTGCGTCACGGCGGCATCCGCCGCGAGGCCGATAAACAAGATCAGTCCCGCTTCCCGATTGGAGCGGAAGAGTATTAGGGCACCGCGCCCGTCGCGTGTGTCGAGGCGCAGCACCTGTCGCCCGAGATGGGCGCCGAACAGGGCGACGCCGAGCAGGCCCACGGGGCCTGCGCCCGCCAGGACCGCAGCGAGCGCGACGAAGCCGACGCTGGTGCCGTAGCACAGACCGATTGCCCCCCGCATCCGGCGCCCGAAGAAGCGGGCCGAGGAGCGGATGCCCGCGATCTCGTCGTCCTCGATATCCTGTACAGCGTAGATAGTGTCGTATCCGATCACCCAGGCGATGGTGCCCGCGTAGAGCAGCAGGGCCGGCGCATCGAGGCGTGCGAACACCGCGACCCAGCCCATCAGCGCGCCCCACGCGAAGGCGAGGCCGAGGACCGCCTGCGGCACCGGCATGACGCGCTTCATGAAGGGATAGATCGCCACCGGGACCAGCGAGGCGATGCCGACGCCGATCGCCGGACCGTTGAACTGGAGCAGTACCGCGAGGCCCATCAGGGCCTGCAGCACGAGGAAAACGGCGGCTTGGCGCGCCCGGACCTGGCCCGAGGGCAGGGGGCGCGAGCGGGTGCGCTCCACCTGGGCGTCGAGGTCCCGATCGGCGATGTCGTTGTAGGTCGAGCCCGCACCCCGCATGGCGACGGCGCCGACGAAGAACAGGGCCAGATGGATCGGGTCAGGGAAAGCGGCACCGGACCGGATGGCCGCGAGGGAGGCCGACCACCAGCAGGGCAGAAGCAGGAGCCACCAGCCGATCGGCCGGTCGATACGGGCGAGGCGCAGGTAGGGCCGGGACCAGCGCGGCGCGATCCGGTCAACCCAATGTCCCGCCACCGCATCGGCGACGCGGCGGTCCGCATGCGGGGAGCTCACGCCGTCCATGGACGCACGGGCGCGTCGGGCCGACTCGTCCGGAAAGGTTTCAGCACCGGATCAGAGGGCGCCCTGCGGCATCTTCAGGCTGCCCGTGAGTCCGGGGCCGCCGAGGAGGCCACCGCCGCCGCCGTTCTGGGCCTGCGCGCGGGCCTGGGCTTCCATCTTGGAGGCCTGGGCCGCGACGGTGCAGACCTTGGTCTTGATGCCCGACACCTTGAGGTGGTCGGCCTTGAAGCCTTCCGCGAAGGAATCCGGGATTGAGCACCACTCCTTGTTGGCGGTGATCCACTTCAGGCCGGCGGTGCCGTTGGCCTGGAGCTTGCCGAACAGGGTGCAGGCCTCGGCCGGCGTCATCTTCTTCTTCGAGTTCGACGCGGCGTTCGCCTTGCCGATCAGGTCCTTGCGGGCCTGGAGGGTCTGCTGGATCTCGCCGCACTCGGCGGACTGCGCGAAGGCCTGTTCGCTGAAGAGCGCCGTGCCGGCGAGGGCGACGGCCAGCGTCGCGATGGTCTTGAACGACATGCCTTGAGATCCTTTCTCCCCCCATCCGCGATCCGATGGGGGTGAGCCCGGCGACCGGATGCGGAATGGCCTGATGCGTGCCCGGAAGCGCACAAGAGTTCGCGCCTTTCGGTCTTGGTTTCGTTTCGGCATAGGAATGTGGCGTCTTTCGAGCCGCAAACGCCGGGTCGCATTCGAACGTGGATTTACGGCGCAATGTTGCCGCGTGTTGCGGCTTTGCATCAGCTGCTGCGGTTCGGGACCGCGCCGTTGACAGCCGACCCACCCCACGCGACCACGCCGGGCATGGCTGCTTATGACTTCACCGCCCCACGCCTCTTCGTCGAGGCCGACCTCTCCGTCGGAGCGACGCTGCCCCTCGACCGGGCGCAGGCGAACTACCTCCTCAACGTCCTGCGGCGCGGGCCCTCCGATCCAGTTCTCCTGTTCAACGGGCGCGACGGCGAATGGCGCGCAGAGATCGCCCCGACCGGGCGCAAGAGCGCGGACCTGATCGTGCGAGAGCGCACACGCCAGCAGCCGCCACGCGCGGACCTTCACTACCTGTTTGCGCCGTTGAAGTCGGCCCGGCTCGACTACCTGGCCCAGAAGGCGGTGGAGATGGGGGCCGGTACCCTTCGCCCTGTCTACACTCGCTATACCCAGAGCGAGCGGCTGAATGTCGATCGCCTGCGCGCGAACGCCATCGAGGCCGCCGAGCAATGCGGCATCCTCGAACTGCCGGAGATCCAGGAGGCGGCCAAGCTCCCGGCGGCGCTCGCAGACCTCAACCCCTTGCGTCTGCTCGTGTTCTGCGACGAGGACGCCCCGGTTTCGGATCCGATCCTGGCTCTCCGGCAGGCCGCCGATCCCGCAGCCGCCCCGCCTCTCGCGGTTCTGGTCGGACCCGAGGGCGGGTTTTCACCGGACGAGCGCGCCCTGATCCTGGAACGTCCGAACACGGTGGCCCTCTCCCTCGGTCCGCGCATCCTGCGGGCCGACACGGCGGCGGTGACGGTGCTGGCCCTGGTTCAGGCGGTGCTCGGCGACGCTCGCTGAGGCGTCGCTTGCCCGCGTTGTTCGCGCGGGTCCCGTGGCCTATGAGGCGCGTTGACCCGATGTAAGGGGCCACGCCGCTGCGGTCCGGCGCGCCTCTCCTTTGAACGACCTTCCTGAAGAGGCAGCGCATGGCGCGCGACACGTCCGATACGACGCCCCTGACCACGCGGGACGAGCTCATCGCCTGGTTCGCGGAGGGCGAGAAGCCGCGCGCGCGCTTCGCGATCGGCACCGAACACGAGAAGGTGCCCTTCTACCGCGACGGACACCGCCCGGTCCCGTATGCGGGTGAGAAGGGCATCCGGGCGCTGCTGGAGGGGCTCGGCCGCGAGACCGGCTGGGAGGCGATCGAGGATGCCGGCCACCTGATCGGTCTCGCCGGTGCCGAGGGCGGCGCCATCTCCCTGGAGCCCGGCGGACAGTTCGAGCTCTCCGGTGCACCGCTGGCCGACGTGCACGCGACGGCCACGGAGTTGCGGACGCATCTCGAGGCGACGACCCGGGTTGCAGACGGTCTCGGCATCGGCTTCCTCGATCTCGGCATGAGTCCGAAATGGACGCGGGAGGAAACCCCCGTGATGCCGAAGAGCCGCTACAAGATCATGGCGGCGTACATGCCCAAGGTCGGCAGCCTCGGCCTGGACATGATGCTGCGTACCGCCACCGTGCAGGTGAACCTCGATTTCGCCTCCGAGGCCGACATGGTGGCCAAGATGCGCGTCGCCCTGGCGCTGCAGCCGGTGGCAACCGCCCTCTTCGCCAATTCGCCTTTCACGGATGGGCGTCCCAACGGCTTCCTATCGCGCCGGTCCGAGATCTGGCGCGACACCGATGGCGACCGCACTGGCATGCTGCCGCGGGCTTTCGAGCCCGGCTTCGGCTACGAGTCCTACGTCGACTGGCTGCTCGACATGCCGATGTACTTCGTGAAGCGCGGCGAGACCTACCATGACGTCTCCGGTGCCTCGTTCCGCGACTTGATGGCCGGCCGGCTCGCGACGCTGCCGGGGGAGCGCGCGACGGTGTCGGATTGGGCCAACCACGCTTCGACCGCCTTCCCGGAGGTCCGGCTCAAGCGCTTCATCGAGATGCGCGGATCCGATGTGGGCGGTCCGTCGATGATCGCTGCGCAGGCTGCTTTCTGGGTTGGGTTGCTCTACGACGAAGCCTCGCTTGCGGCGGCCTGGGACATCGCCAAGAACTGGAACGCCTGCGACCGGGAGGGGCTGCGCGCCACCGTTCCCCGCCTCGGTCTGGCCGCCCGCATCGCGGGTCGATCCCTCGGGGCGGTGGCGGCCGAGGCGCTGACGATCGCCCGCGCCGGGCTTGTCGCCCGGGCGCGACGCGACGCTCAAGGGCGGGACGAGACCCATTTCCTGCAGCCGCTGGAGGCCATCGTCGCCGCCGGACGCTCCCTCGCCGAGGAGCGCCTCGTCGATTACGAGGGCCGCTGGCAGCGCTCCGTGGAGCCTACCTTCACCGAATGCGTCTTCTGAACGACTCGCGCCGTCGCAGCCGGGCACATTCGCCGGCAAAAGCGCGAAGGTGCTCGAAAACACCCGCTATCCTGGCTTGACTGTTGCGTATCTGGAACGGATCGCCAATTTTGCCGTTTCCAGGACTAACTCTTCCTGTGACGGAGAACGCTCGCATGTCGCGCATCTTGTCCTTCGCCCTCGCGGGCACCACTGCCATCGGTCTCTCGGCCGGTTCCTTCACCGCCGCTCAGGCCGCCCCGATGCCGACGCTCAGCGCCGCCCAGGTCGGTGGCGGCGCGGCCATCGAAACCGTGCGCTATCGTGGCTATGGCCGGGGCTATCACGGTGGCTACCGTCGCGGGCCCGGAGTCGGCGGCGCGCTCGCGGCCGGTGCGGCCCTCGGCATCATCGGTGGCGCCATCGCCGCCAGTCAGGCCCCGCGCTACGGCTACTATGATCGCGGCTACGTCGGAACGGGCTACGGCTATGGTTACGGCGCGCCTGCCTATGGCTACTATGCCGCCCCGTCTTACGGTTATGGCTACGGCTACGGTTACTGACGTCTCGCCGTCCGGGTGCGCTTAGCGCCCGGACCGGACGTCCATGATCCCGCCGACGGTTGAAGCCGTCGGCGGGATTTTTCATTCCTTCGGGGGTAGAGCAGCGGTGAGCGGGAAAGGTGCGTGCTAGGATGCGTTGCCAATGACGGACGGAGGCGGCGAGACCGAGCATCTCGACCTCACCGGCTTGAAGTGCCCCCTGCCGGCCCTGCGGACCCGGAAAGCGCTGCGCCGGATGCCGTCCGACGCCGTCCTGGTGGTGACGTGCACCGATCCGATGGCGGTGATCGACATTCCGCATCTGGTCAGGGAGGAGGGCGACACCCTCCTCGCGCAGGCGCGGGACGCGGATCGGATGACGTTTACGATCCGCAGAGGCCGCACAATCCCCGAGATTGTTGCCGAAAACACGCGCCTCACGCCTCATTGATGCGCCAACGCCCTGTTAGTGCCCTCCCATCCGGTCGCCGCAGCCTCGGCGATCCGACGGGGGAGAGCAGAATGGCGCCGATTATCCGCGGCACCCGAATCGTGCACGACGGCTGGAGCCGGTTTCTCGTCGCCGAGGTGACGATGGACGACGGCACACGCTTGGCGCGCGAGATCGAGGATCACGGACGGGCGACAGCGGTACTGCCCTACGACCCGACCCGGCGGGTCGCCCTGCTGGTCGAGCAGTTCCGGACCCCGGCCTTCTATGCGGCTGGGGTCACCTCCGTGCTGGAGGTCCCGGCCGGCCTCCTCGACGAGTCGGAGCCCGAGGAAGGCGCACGGCGCGAGGCCTACGAGGAGACCGGCCTGCGTCTCGGTGCCCTCGAACCGGTGACCTGCGGCTGGAGCATGCCGGGAATCTCGACCGAGCAGATGGACCTGTTCCTGGCCCCGTACGAGGCGCCCGACCGGGTCGGTCCCGGTGGCGGGCTCGCCGGGGAGCACGAGGACATCACCGTTCGCGAGATGGCCCTGAGCGAGCTTGCGGCCATGACGGATCGCGGTGAGGTCACCGACATCAAGACCCTGGCATTGATCCTGACCCTACGCCTGCGGCATCCGCACCTGTTCGCCGCGGCCTGATACCTCCTCGACGCTTCAGGGCGTATCGGGCGCGCGCCGCGCGTTGGGGGTCGGACGCGGCCGGGCAGCATGGGGACGCCGGCGGGATGTCATGAGCAGCGATCGGCGCAGGGCAATTCCGATCAGCCCCCAGGAGCGGACGAAGTAGCGGCGGAATAGCCGGTGCGGCGCGTGCCAGAACCGGAAGAACCACTCGAGCCCGAAGCGCTGCATCAGGGCGGGCGCGCGGGGCACCAGCCCGGCCGCGACGTTCAGCGCTTCACCGACGGCCAGGACCACGGGACCGCCGAGGGCATTTCCTTGGCGGTCGACCCAGATTTCCGAGCGCGGCGCACCGACGCCGAAGACCAGGAGGGTCGTCCCGTGCGCCCGCACGGCCGCACAGAGTTGCGCCCCATAGGTCTCATCGTTCTCGAATCCGAAGGGCGGCACCGTGAAGGCGATCGACGCGCGCGGGATCCCCTCCGCCACCAGGCGCTCGGTGAGGTGGAGCCCGACGGCCTCCGTCGAGCAGACGAGGAAAATCTGCTGGCCGGCAGGCCATGGCGCAGCGAAGGCGGCCGCGATCAGGTCGTGGCCCGTGACCCGCTGTGCCGATCGGCCCCCGCGGAGCCGGGCGAGCCAGACGAGGGGCATGCCGTCGAGGGTGTGAGCGACGGCGCCCTCATACGCTTTCCGGAACGCCGCGTTCTCCGACAGCGTAACGATGTGATCGAGGTTCGCGGTGACGATCATGCGCGGCCGAGTCGCCGGCTGGCGGGCCGAGGTCGCGAGGATGTCGGAGGCCGATCCGGGCGTGAACGTGATGTCGAATAAGCGAACGATCATGTCATCGCCTTTGGGACCTGTCCCGTGCGCACCCCGAGGATGAGAGACGGGAACCCGGGGCTGATCCATCGCGCCTCGGGGGAGGCTGGCGCGGGGGAGGTTTGAGGGGATCGATCGTGGGGGGCGTGGCGGACGGCGCTGCGTTCAGGCATCGACAGCTCGGAAGCTGCGGGCCCCGGTTGACCCGCTCGTCCGAGGCGGACGGGTCATCACGCGTCGGTCGCGACGGGCCCCGAGCCAGAGAGCGGCGGCGGCGCCGAGACCCATGCCCAGTAGCAGGGCGAGCGGCAGCACCAGCTTGGGGGAGGGTGGCCAGGCTCGGCTCCGCGGCGGCGTCGCCGTCGAGATGACCCGCACGTTGGAGCTGTTCACGCGCTCCTGTTCGTTGGTCTCCCGTGAGCGGCGCAGGAATGCCTCGTAGATCGACCGCCGGGCATCGAGCTCGCGCTCGAGTTCGCGCAGGCCGACATTGGCGCGATCGTTGCCCGCCGTCTCGGTCTTGGCCCGCTCCAGGCTCCGGCGTACGGCGGACTCGCTCGCCACGGCCCGGTCGTAGTCCTTCTGCGAGGTGTCGATGATGCGCTCCTTCTCGCGCTGGATCAGGCGTTGGAGATCGCGCTGCTGCGCATACTGGTCGGCCATGGCCGGGTGGCGGTCGCCGAGGCGCTGGGCGAGTTCTGCGGTGTTGCGCGAGAGCGTCGCGTATTGCTGCCGCAGGTTCTGCATCTCGAGGGATTGCAGCATCTCCGGCAGGGCGGTCCCGGCTTCGCCGGTGCGCATGTGCCGCGCCTGATCGAGGCGGGCCTTGGCCTCGGCCATTTTCAGGGTCGCGGTGACGAGCTGTTGGTTGAGGTCGCTGAGCTGCTGGTCGCTCAGGAGGCGCCCGCTCGACGTCACCAGCTTGTTCGTCACCCGATATTGCAGGACCCTGCGCTCGGCCTCCTCGACCGATTGGCGCAGCGTCGTCAAACGGCCCGACAGGGCCTCGGAGGCACGGCGCGCCGCATCGGTGCGCGCTGCCGCATCCTCCGCGAAATACGCGTCCGCGATGGCATTGGCGATCCGGGCCGACTTCTCCGGGTCCCGGGTCTGGACGTAGACGTCGATGACGAATGTCCGTTCGGCCCGACGCACGCCGAGCTTGAGGCGCAGGTTGTCGAGGGCGAGATTGACCGGCTCGCGGCTCGCCGGCGGCGGCTCCATGCCGAGGAGCGCCTTGAGGCTCAGCACCAGAGGATTTGTCGAGGCTGCGGGAACGAACTCCTCGTCCCGCGTCAGATCGAGGCGGTCGATGACTCGCCGCAGGACGTTGTCGGACTGCATCACCCGCGTCTGGCTCTCGGCGATCGAGACGCCGCTATCCGCCTGGGGCTGCCGGTTGCTCAAGTCGTTCTGGATCACCGGAAGATCGGCCGGATCGACCAGGATCTGCGTCACGGCGGTGTAAGTCGGTGTCACGGCGTTCAGCAGCACCACGGCGAGGATCACGGCCGCGAGCCCGCCGAGCAGGATCACGCCGGTGCCGCGCCACAGGCGACGCAGGATCAGGCCGCTGTCGAGCCCGCTCGGTACTCTGGTCTCGAGGATCACCGGCTCGCCACGGACCGGGCTTCCGAAGTCGAACATCTGTCTCGTCTCCCGACCTGGTCGCCGCTCGCGCGGTTCTTGTCTTCCGCCTCGAACAACTCTGTTCCAGTTTCGTCGCCGGTCTGTTTCGAAACAGAACAGGCGCCCACCGAAACGTCCTCAACAACGTCGTCTGCGCAGAACCTATGCCAAGGGAGCTGCTGCGCTGTGCGTCGCGATGGCCGCACCCCACGATGTTCTCGTCCAAGCCGGGAATCGAGATGATATTGGCAAGAACAGGCTTGATGACAGGTTGCGATCTACGTAGTCCGCCGGACCTTCGTCATTTGCCTGTGCACAACTGCGCCCGACGTCATGCTGGGTCATGATTGGGTGGCTGTACGAGCCGATCTTCCGCGACCTCGTAGGCGGATGGGCCGACCTTTAGAAATGTCGAGAAACACGCCGCGTCCCCGGCGGCCAAGCGGTTCCAGCGTGCCACGTTGGCCCGGGCGGCCGCCGGGACCGCTGCGAATGCGGGATTCTCGACCCAAGCGAGGATCGCGGCCGCGGCACCCTCCGGATCGGAGGGTTCGATCTGCAAACCGGAGCCGGCCAGGACTTCGGAGAAGACCGGTCCGTGCGGTGAGACGACCGGAAGCCCGCCGTGCTGAGCCTCGAGGAGCGGCAACCCGAGCCCCTCGGCCTTCGAAGTCGAGAGCAGGAGATGACACCGGGCGACGAGGCCGCGCAGGGCCCCGTCGTCGAGATAGCCGTGCAGGGTGAGGAACGGCGGCGGTGCGGCGAGAAACGCATGGTGTCCCCAGCCGACCCGGCCGACCACATGGAGTTCCGCCGCGACCCCGCCCGCATTCAGGGCTGCGACGATCGCGAGCGCGGACGGGTAGTCCTTCCGCGGCTCGATGGTCCCGATGCAGAGCAGCCGAAGCGGCATGCCGGGGGCGGGCGGCGGGCCTGCGGGCAGGTCGGTGAGTCCGAATACATCGCGCACGGCGGGCCGCAGCAGGGCCACCAGGGCCTCGCGGGCGCAGAAGGTCCTTACCGCCTCTCCGGTGGTGCGGGAGTTGACGAGGAAGGTGCGCCCGAAGCGCAGCGCGAAGGCGAAGCTCGGCGCCATGTAGCGGCGGCTCTTCCAGCTGAGGTCGTTTGGGCGCGTCAGCAGAAAGGTGTCGTGCACATACGTGATGCATTGGCGACGGCGCAGGACCGAGAGCGGCCCCGGGGGGAACCCTGGAAAGAGGAACAGGGCCGAGGGATCGCGCAGGGCCCGTAGGGGCAGGCCGAGATGCTGGGCCGCGATCATGCCGGCGATCCCGCGCGCCCGGACCTTGGTGACAGGGTGCGGATGGAGCGTGTCGGACGTGAACAGGTCGAGGGCGACGCGCTCGATCCCGGTGACGTGCCCGCGCAGATGGGTGTGATCGAGATAGAGGCGGCGCGGGTCGGACGGCACGGTCATCGCGCCTCTCCGCTGGTAGCGGGCCGGAACGTTCTCCGAAGCGTCGCGACCGCGTAGAGGAGCCGGCGCAGCCACGGCGGCATGTCGCGTCCCACGAGAGCGTGCTTGGCCCGCCGAGCCAAGCGGACTCCCCGCGACGCGTCGCCGGGGATCAGGCCCGTACGTCCGGGCGCGCGGTCCAACGCCATCGCGAAGGTCGACAGCATCTCCGGCGCGAAGCGGAGACGTCCGGCCCCGGCCGAGGCCGGCAGGATCCCGCGCGCGACGAACACGTCGTTCAGGCGCATCGCACAGGCGGCGTGGCTGTTGCGGCTCTCGAGGGCAATCCGCCCCAGGGCTCCCAGGCGTCTGCGCTCGGAAGCATCGGCGATCAGCGCTCGGAGTGCGTCCTCGAGGGCGTCCCCGTCCGGTGGCACGAGGCGGCCCGAGACCCCGTCCAGGACGGCGGTGGCGAGACCGGTCGTGCGATAGGCGACGGTCGGAGTTCCGCACAGCCCGGCTTCGACGGGGGTTTGGCCGAACGTCTCCTGGCGGCTCGCCGTGATGGCGAGATCGCAGGCACCGTACCAGGCCGCTAGCGTCGCCTCGTCGCCGATGGGACCCGCCGCGATCAAGTCCGGGATTCCCAGGGAATCCGGATCGTCGAGCCGCCCGACCGCGACGAAACGGAGCCCCGGCCGGGCGACCCGGCGCAGGATCGCGGTCAGCTCGGCGGTCCCCTTGCTGGGCGCGTCCGCGATCACGGCGGCGAACATCACGAGGACGTCACCGGACGGCAAGCCGAGTTCGCTCCGCAGGGCTTCCCGCGATTCGGGCCGGAACACCCCCGTCGGAAAAGCCAGGTCGATGCGGTCGACGCGTGTCCCCTTCGGCGCCAGCGCGCGCGCCGCGGATTCCGACCAGTCGGAGGCCGCGAGCAGGAAGGGTCCCTCGGGTCCGGCGAGGATCGCCTGCTTTTCCGCATAAACGCCGGCGATCCGCTGCGGCAGCAACTGCGGATAGGCGTTGGGCGAGGGGCAGCGGGCGTCGCATCCCTCGGCGATGATCGGGCAGCCGGACGGGGAGGCGCAGCGCCCGGTGACGGGGAAGAGATCGTGTAGAACGGCGGCGACCGGAACGGTGCGGGCGAGCCGCCCCAGGATCGTGGTGCGGCGGGTCGCGCCATGAAGGTTGCCCGCCAGGACAACATCGTAGCCGCCCTGCGACAGGGCATCCTCCGTCTGCGGAAACCGCTCGACCCACTCGGCCGCGGCCGGCGGCGATTCTGCCCCGAGGCAGTGATCGCTGACGGCGTGGCCGGCAAGGGCAAGCGCATCGCACAGGCGCCGGTGGGCGATCCCGGCGCCGCCGAGCTGACCCTGGTCGGTCAGGCTGGCCACCGAGAGGCCGGAGGCCATCGCGGGCGCAACGCTGCCCGGCGCATACTGCAGGAGCACCGGTCGGCCCACGCGTGCAAGTGCGGCGCCCTGTCGGACGAGGCGGGGCCAGAGGGCGGCTACCGGATGCGCGGCCTCGGGGTCGAGGCCGCCGGCGGCCTGTACGCAGGAGCGCTTAAGCAGAACCTCGCCGCCGGTGAAGGGAGCGAGCGGCCCGTCCGGCGGCGCGGGATCGACGAGCGTCCCCGGCGCCGCCGCCGGTGCGTCGAGACCGAGTAGTCCCGTATCGAAGACGACTCGCAGGCCGACGACGACATCGGCGCCACTGAGAAGGAATTGCAGGCCGAGGGCCGCGAGCGCATCCGGGGCCAGAAGATCCCCCGGACGAAGGACCAGAAGAGCGTCCCACCCCTCGTCCGCGACGATGACGGGCAACTGCACCGCGCCCTCTGCCAACGGGATGAGGTCGTGGCGGAGGTTCGGATAGCCCTGAGCCTCCACGGACGCCCGGGTGGCGGCGAGCGGCCCGTCGCACGAGCCATGGACCAGCGTGACGACACGCAGGCGAGGCCAGGCACGATTCGTCAAGGGCGGAACGACCAGAGCGGGACGGGGTGGTCCGAAGGGCCAGGCCGCGATGCCATGCGCACGGGGTCCGAAGCGGTCGGCGACTCCATCGACCGTCGGCTGCGCGACGGATCTGTCCGATAAGTCCGTCACGCTTGCCCGATCACCCTTCGCCCGACCACTGCTTGCCTGGGCGCCGTCGGGAATGCCGAGGGCCGCCGCACAGGATGCGGGGGAAGATCTGAATCGTCCGTATGCGCGGAGCTGAATTCCGGCGGACGACCCCGACGTACCCCCAACGTGCGATCGCCTCACTCCAGACGGACAGTCCGAGCGGACAGGGGCTTGCCTGTCACGCGAACGCGCGGGCCGAATTTTCAGGCGAAGAGGGACGTCGATCGGCCGAGATCGTGACGTCGCGAGGCGCTTCCGTCAGGATGATCCGCGCGAGAAGCCGGAAAGCTTCTGATGTTCGATGATCTCGGGAAAGACAGGGTCTTGATGATACTGGTCGGAGTGGCAGGATTTGAACCTGCGACCCCCACGTCCCGAACGTGGTGCGCTACCAGACTGCGCTACACTCCGACAACGCCGGCTTGGTGGGCCGGCGAGCGGACGTATAGCGAGCCCTCCTCCGGGCCGCAAGCGCTTCCTTGCGGGAAATTGTCGGACGAGGCCGTTCTCAAGCCCGCGCGGCCCAGTCCTTCGGGAGGTGGTATCGGTGGCAGGACTGGTCGGGCAGCGGGATAGCGACGGCACCGGCCGCCTCCGGTCCAAGGTCGAGGTCGGAGAGCGACCATCCGGAGCCCACGGGGTCCATATCCTCCCAGGCGATGGCAGGGCCGGAAGGATCACCGGCGCTGACGTCGAAGCCGTCGAGCGCGCCCATCAGGCCGGTGCCCAGTGCCTTCACCACGGCCTCCTTCCGCGTCCAGAGCCGAAAGAACGTCGGCCCCTGGCGGGACTGCGGCACCTGTGTCAGGGCCGCGATCTCGTTCCGATGGAAATGGGCGCGCGCGATCGTGAGAGGGTCGCCAACCGGCCTGATTGCCTCCACGTCGACACCGATCGGGGCAGCCGTGGAGATGCCCACCAGTGCAAGAGATCCCGAATGCGACAGGTTGAAGTGAAGGCCTGCCCGAGGATGTGACGCCAGGACCGGCCGTCCGCCGGCTTCCTGCGCGAAGATCAGGTCCTGAGGCCGCCGATCCCCATATCCCGCGAGGATCAAGCGAAGCGCCGCGTGGCTTTCGACGAAGCGCGCACGATCCTCGGCCCGCAGGAAACGGTCGGCGCGGTCCTGCTCCTCCTGCGAGAGCCAAGCGGATTGTTCGGGAGGAAGGGCCATGCGAAGCGCGAGGTCGATCCGCCAGACTGCCGTACCGGCACCGGGGCAAGGCACGGCACTATTCCAATCCCGGGCGGCGGGCGTCGCCGCCTCCGCGACACCGTGCGCCGCATCGTTCACGATGAGCCGGTCCATCCAACTGCGGTCATTGCCCCAGTCAGGCCCGCATGGTGAGCGTGGACAGTGCTTTAAGCTGGTCCGCACATTCCGCGAAAGCCCACGTTTCGCGGGGCTTCGCGAAGCCCCGACAACGTCTCAAGCGTAGACGTTGCCACCGGTCTGGGGAAAGCGCTCGGCCAGGGCGCGTCGCAACTTCTCAAGAGCGCGATTCTCGATCTGACGGACCCGCTCCTTCGAGATGCCGAGCCGATGACCAAGGGCCTCGAGGGTCGCTTGGTCCTCGGCGAGACGGCGCTCCTTGAGGATGCGCAGCTCGCGTTCGGACAGAACAGTCAGGGCCTCGTTCAGCCAGATCAGACGGCGCTCGCCGTCCACCGTCGCGGAGACCGTCTCATCCGGAAGCGCGGCTCCGTCGACGAGGAAGTCCATGCGCTCGGAGGAGGCTTCGCTCTCCTCGCCAACCGGCGCGTTCAGGGACATGTCGGGGCCCGAGAGCCGGGCGTCCATCAGGGCCACGTCCTCCCGGGACACGCCGATGGCCGTCGCGATGCGTCGGTGGATCTCGTCGCCGACATGCTCTTCGGTCGACTGCATCAGGCGGGCGCGCAGGCGACGCAGATTGAAGAACAGCGCCTTCTGGGCGGAACTCGTGCCACCACGAACGATGGACCAGTTGCGGAGGATGTAGTCCTGGATCGAGGCCCGAATCCACCACGTGGCGTAGGTGGAGAAGCGAACTTCGCGCTCGGGCTCGAAGCGGGCCGCCGCCTCCATCAGGCCCACATGGCCCTCTTGGACGAGGTCGGCCATGGGAAGGCCGTAGTGCCGAAAGCGCCCGGCGATCGCGATGACGAGACGCATGTGCGCCGAGATCAGCCCATGCAGGGCTCGCTCGTCGCGCTCGTCCTTCCAACGGACGGCGAGACCCCGTTCCTCATCCCGCGCAAGGAAGGGCGCCTCCATCGCCGTGCGTATGAACTGCCGCCGTATCCCTGCGATGTCCGCCATTCCCGCCTCCGCCTCGATGAAACGTGTGCTTCTGACCACAAGTCGACGTCGCCGATGGTAATCCGGCAGAGGACCTGTGCCTGGCAACGCGACAACCCGAGGTCGCCGGGATGGTTCCGCAGGCGGCTTGCTTCACACGGTCTCGTGAGCGTGCGACGCGTCGCCGTCTCGACCATGAAAAAAGCCCGGCGCGTGCGCGCCGGGCTTCGGGAAACGGGGTGTCCCGGACCGCGTCCGGGATGATGGGGCTGGTGGTCAGGCCGCCTCTTCCTGCAGGTCGTCGCCCTCGGCTTCGCCTTCCGCCTCGGCCTCGCCCTTGGCGCGGCGCGGGGACTTGGCAAGGCTCTGCTCGATGAGCTTCAAGGCCTCGGTCTCGGTGATGCGGTTCACCGACGAGATCTCGCGCACGACCCGGTCGAGGGCCGACTCATAGAGCTGACGCTCGCTGTAGGACTGCTCGGGCTGAGCCTCGGAGCGATAGAGGTCGCGCACCACTTCGGTGACCGAGAGGAGGTCGCCAGAGTTGATCTTGGCCTCGTATTCCTGGGCGCGACGCGACCACATGGTCCGCTTGACCCGGGCGCGGCCGGTGAGGAGATCCAGGGCTTTCTTCACGAGATCCGGCTCGGCGAGCTTGCGCATGCCGACGCTGTTGGCCTTGGCGGTGGGGACGCGCAGAACCATCTTGTCCTTCTCGAAGGACACAACGAACAGCTCAAGTTTATAGCCGGCGATCTCTTGCTCCTCGATGGCGGTGATGCGACCGACACCATGGGCTGGGTACACGACCGCTTCGCCGGTCTTGAAGCCTTGGCGGCCTGCCGTCGTCTTCTTGGCTGTGGTCATGCGAGAAGCGCCTCCAGAACATTGCGCGGCCTTGAACGCCGCGCCGAACCCTGTAATCCGGGGTGGGTCACCCGGCTTCAGCCCCTTGTCCGAAGGATCTGCATCAGTGACGCACAGCCGCCGGTTCCCGGGCACGCCGATGATCGCGCAACGAGAGAGCGTTCGCCGAAAGCACCTGAGCCTTCAGCGATCGATCGCATGCGACCCCAGTCCACAGCTGAGTGTGAGACCCATCAAGTGATGGCTGGAGGCAGCACGTCGGGCACGAACGACGGCAGGCATTTGTGATAACACAAACCAGCCGACGAATCAAAGGATTGCCGGCGCTAGGCCATGGGATGGGCGACCGCGGGCCAGCCCTCCACAGCCTCTTCGTGAACGCTCCGTCAGGTGCGCGTCGTCCATGACGGACCGCACCGAACCCCCGCGCGGCGATCAGTCGCCGGTGCCGGGATTGGCCGAGAAATGCGCCTCGAACTTGCCGGCAACGCCGTCCCAGGTCTTGGCGTCCGCCGGAGCGTCCTTCTTCTGCGTGATGTTCGGCCAGGTCCGCGCGTAGTCCGCGTTCACCTTCAGCCAGGTCTCGAGCTTCGGCTCGGTGTCGGGCTTGATCGCCTCAGCGGGGCATTCCGGTTCGCAGACGCCGCAATCGATGCACTCGTCGGGGTGGATGACGAGCATGTTCTCGCCTTCGTAGAAGCAGTCCACCGGACAGACCTCGACGCAGTCCATGTACTTGCACTTGATGCAGTTGTCGGTGACGACGTAGGTCATGGGGCCTTCAGTCCTTGATCCGGGCATCGCCGGGAGCGTCCCGATGCCGATGCATGGTCGCTCGCGCAGATCGTTGCACGGATGCCTTAATGCGGGGTGGCGGTGATGCGGGGTCGCATGGGCAAGATGGAGTCGCGCTGGCTCTAGACCCTGTCCGAGGGGCTGACAAGCGCGTCGGCGGGCCTGCTGCACCACCGTGTCTCCGGTGTCGCGCGGGCGACACGGGCGGGCGGCCTATTCGAGGTCGCTCCCCACGATCCTATAGAGCTGCTGGGCCTCCGGCGCCGGGCCGCGCCGCTCGCCGAGATCCAGGATCCGGGCGATCACCGTGGCGTGCGCCGCCGCGACCGTCACCACATCGCCGAGGGCGACGGCGGTGGCGGACGCATTGACCCGCTTTCCATTCACCCGGACATAGCCATCGGTGACGAGGCGTGCCGCGAGCGATCGGGTTCGCGCGAATCGCGCGAACCACAGCCATTTGTCGAGCCGCTGACGTCCCGGCTTCATTCCACCTCAACGCTTGCGGTCGGTCCCGGCCTCGAGCTGCGCCTTCAGGGCGGCGAGCTTGGCGAACGGCGAATCCGGATCCGGAGCCCGCTCGCGCCGCTGCGGACGCGGCTCGTCGCGGGGCGCCGCCCGTGGTTCGTCCCGACGCTCGGGTCGCGTGCGGCCCGGCTCGAAGCGCTCGCGGCGCTGCGGCCGCCCCCCATCCGGACGCCCCTCGCCGGGGCCGCCGCGGCGTCCCCCCTCAGGCCGATCCCCAGGCGGGCCACTGCGCGGACGGTCGCGGCCCTCGCCACTTCCACCGCCCGGACGGCGATGGTCGGGGCGCGCTTCGCCCGCGGCGCGGTTCGGGGCGCCGCCGTCGCGGCTCTGGCCACGCGGACGATTCTGACGCGGGTTGGCATGGCGCTGGTGACGCTGAAGCCGCCAGACTTCGACGGTCGCGATCTCGGCCGCGGAAACGTCGGACGGCATCTCGCCGTCAGCCGTCTCGGCCTGAGCCTCCGCGGAGGCGTCCTCAGGCTGGGCGAAGTCGGCGTTCTCCGGCGGATGTTCCGTCGCCTCGGCGACAGCCGCGGCGTCGGCGACGGGCTGTGCCGCAGCGTCTTCGGCAGATTCGGCGGCCGCGTCGGCCGCATCGTCCCGCGGCGGGCTGTCCTGAGACGGGATCTCCTGGGCCGGGATCTCCTGGGCCGGGCTGGCCCCGGCGGCCTCCTCGGGAGCGTCGGCGGAAACGGAATCCTCGGTCGAGCCGGGGGCGATCTCGGGCTCGGCAATCTCGGCCGATGCCGCGCTCTCGCCGGCCGGAGCCGTGTCGGTCCCACTCTCGGGCGCCATCTCGCCCGCGGCCTCGGCCGGAGCATTCTCGTCGGCTGCCGTCTCGGGGCCGATAGGGTCGGTGCTGGCGGTCGCGGCGGAAGGAACGATGGGCTGGGTCGCCGCCGCCGGGAGCAGCGGCACGGTGATCGCCGGGCCTGGACGGGTCTCGGGTGCGTAGCCGAGGGATTTGAGGATCGAGGCGAAATCCTCGCCGGAGCAGCCGACCAGGGAGGTCATGCCCACCGTCGCCACGAAGGCGTCGCCGTCGGCCGCGCCCATCGGGGCGTCGCCCGGCGTTGTGCCGGGGCGGTAGGCGATGGCCGGCCGGATCAGGTCGGCGAGGCGCTCGAGGATGTCCACGCGCACGGCGCGCTCGCCGCAGACCCGGAAGCCGGCTGCGCGGTACAGGCCCTTGGCGATCTCGGGATCGACCTTGATCGAAGTCCGGCCGGAGCTCGCCAGATGGGCGATCTCGTCGAGGCCGCGCTGGTCGAGGCCGCCGTTCTTCAGGGCCCAGAGCTGGGCCGCCAGGGTCCGGGGCGCCGGCTTGAGCAGGGCCGGCAGGAAGATGTGGTAGGCGCCGAAGCGGACGCCGTGGCGGCGCAAGGCTCCGCGTCCGTCCTGGTCGAGGGTGCGCATTTCCTGCATCACCTTGGCACGCTCCAGCACGCCCAGGGACTCCACCACCTGGAAGCCGATGCCCTTGGCGAGACCGGTGAGGTCCGCTGCGGTCTCGATCTCCATCAGCGGGCCGAGGAGGCGCACCACGGTGGCCTTGAGCCAGGCGACGAGCCGGGCTTCGACTTTGTCGCGGGCCGGGCCGGTCAGCTGCTCGTCGGCGAGCAGGCGGACATGCGGCTCGAACAGCTTGTCGCCCGGCGTCAGCTTGGCCACCGGATCGCCGGTCCAGCGAATGACGCCGTCGTGGCTCAGCACGAGGGAGGCGTCCGCGGCCGACGAGAACCGCTCGGCGCGGGCCTCGATCTCGCCGCCGAGCGCCTTCTCGGCCGCGCTGCGCAGAGTCTTGGCCTCATGTCCTTCCGCACCGGGATCCGGAACGAACTGGAAGCCATGCAGATGGCCGACATGCTGGCCCTCGACGGTGACGTCCCCGCCGGCGGTGATCTCAGCTTCCAACATCGTATTCTCTCTCAGGCGCCGCATCAGGACGCTGGTGCGCCGATCGACGAAACGGCTCGCAAGGCGCTCGTGCAGGGCGTCAGACAGCCTGTCCTCTACCCGACGCGTCTCGCCCTGCCAATGCACTGGATCAACGAGCCAATCCGGACGGTTCGCCACGAAGGTCCATGTCCGCCCCTGCGCGATGCGCTGGGACAGCGCGTCGATGTCGCCGTCGGTGCGGTCGATCATGGCGACGTGCTTGGCGAACCAGTCGTCGGGGATGCGCCCCGCCATGCCGCGCATGAGGAAGCGGAACAACTGGGCGACGAGGTCGGCATGGGTCTGCGGATGCACCTTCCGGTAGTCCGGGACGCCGCAGACGTCCCAGAGCCGGCGCACGTTGGCGGGGCTGTTGGCGAGGTCGCGGATGTCGTCCTCGCGCATCAGGATCTCGAGGGCCGACTGGTCCTCGCCCATGGGCGCGCGGGTGAGACCTTTCTCGCGCGGGTGCTCGTCCAGGCTTTCCTGCAGCGCCTTCAGGGAAGAGAAGTCGAGGTCGGGATTGCGCCATTGCAGGACGCGCAGGGGCTCGAAGTCGTGGGTCTCCAGCGCCTCGATCATCTCGGGCTCGAAGGGCGCACACCGGCCGGTCGAGCCGAAGGTGCCGTCCGAGAGGTGGCGCCCGGCGCGGCCGGCGATCTGTCCCATCTCGGGCGGGGTCAGCTTGCGGAAGCGGGTGCCGTCGTATTTCCAGTTCGCCGCGAACGCGACGTGGTCCACGTCGAGGTTGAGGCCCATGCCGACCGCGTCGGTGGCGATGAGGTAGTCGACGTCGCCGGACTGATAGAGCTCCACCTGCGCGTTGCGGGTCCGCGGCGAGAGCGCGCCGAGCACCACCGCCGCGCCGCCGCGCTGGCGCCGGATCAGCTCCGCGATGGCGTAGACCTCCTCGGCCGAGAAGGCGACGATGGCCGAGCGGCGGGGCAGTCGGCCGAGCTTCTTCTCGCCCGCGAAGGTGAGCTGCGACAGGCGCGGTCGCGTCGTCGTGTGGACGCCGGGGATCAACGACTGCACCAGCGGCAGCATCGTCGACGATCCGATGAGCAGGGTCTCCTCCCGCCCGCGCTGGTGCAGCAGGCGGTCGGTGAAGACATGGCCCCGGTCCATGTCGGCGGCGAGTTGGATCTCGTCGATCGCCACGAAGGCGACGTCGAGGTCGCGCGGCATCGCCTCGATGGTGGAGATCCAGTAGCGCGGTCGGTCCGGCTTGATCTTCTCCTCGCCGGTGACGAGGGCGACCTTGTCGACCCCCACCTTGGCGACGACCCGCAGGTAGACCTCCCGCGCGAGCAGCCTGAGGGGCAGGCCGATCATGCCGGTCGGATGGGCGAGCATGCGCTCGATGGCCAGATGGGTCTTGCCGGTATTGGTCGGCCCGAGCACCGCCGTGACGCCGCGTGCGCGGGCCTGCGGGGAGAGGGAGGGGCGGATCATGAGGTGGGGGCGGTCCCTTCGGCGAGGCCGGCAGGCTCAGGAACGGGGGAGACCGCCGCGGCGCCGTCAGGGTCGGCGCTGCCGTGGCGGCAGCGCCTCATATGGGTCGCCATCGCCCCGCCTGCCATCCCGTGGCGGCATGCCGGGTGTGCCGAGACTCGGGTAGATTCCGATCTCGACGGGGGGCTGGCCCCCCTGCGGTGCGACATCGGCGCAGAGGGTGTCGGGCACCGCCGTGAGGGGGCCGCGCCGGGGCGGGCGGTTCTCGATCACCTGGGCCGACGAATAAGCATCGCCGCCGCAATCCGGGCCCGTGGACAGGCTCGCCTGCGCCAAGGCCCCGCCGCCCGTCAGGACAAGCAGCGCGACCAGCGCGCAGGGCCGGTCGATTCGCGATTCGGCACGCCGTCTCACTGGGCCAGGCTGGCCTGCGTGACGGGAGTGCCCGGCGCCGACGCCGTGGTGCTACCCTGCTGTCCGCCGGTCTGCGTCCAGCGCGTCGCCTCAATGATGTTGGTGCCGACGGTGGTTCGGACCGCGATGCGCACGGGCAGGAGCACGCGGGTGCCCTCGACCGGCGCGAGCCAGACCGACATCTCGCGGTTGTCCTCCATGAATTTCACGCCCGGCCGATCCGGACGGTGGCCGGCGATGGGCGTGTAGCGCGCGTTGCAGACCAGGACGGGACCATTGTAGCCGGGCTTGGCGACGCTGCGGGTCTCGCCGTAGCTCAGCACGACGTCGAACCGGGTCGCACCGTCGAAGATCGGCAGGGTCCGGTTGCAGTTGGCCGGGTCCATCGGGTCGGCGCGCCCCTGCACGGGCATCATCAGGGCGCTCGCCGGATCGATGACGCCGCGCTTGTTGGCGGGGGTGATCGGAACCCGGTCGCCCATGTCGATGAGGGGCGGGGTGATCTCCGCCTGGGTGACAGTGCCGCGGGCGAGCGCCATGCGCACGGCGATTCCGGAATTCGTGGTCTTGGTGGCGATCGCGAAGGTATTGGGCTGCGGCGCCGCCGCGATGGCGCCGCTGGAGCGGGCCGAGCCCATGCCGCCCGTAACCACGCCGGCGAGGCCCGTGAGGCGCGCCGAGACGTCCATCCGGTAGCCGGACCCCTCGAAGGCGCCGGCCACCTGGGCGTTCCCGATGGTGAGGCCGGCCAGAGCGATGTCGTAGTCCACGGTGACGGCGGCGGCCGTCCTGGAGGCCGACCGGCCGGCCTTGGCGCGGGCTTCCGCCGCCGGGGCGGCGAGCAGGGCCGCGAGCGTCAGCAGGCTGGCGCCGAGGAGGGAGAGCGGGGCGGGGCGCTTGCGGGTGCCGCACATGGCTGGGGACTCGGGGTTGGCTGTCGGTCTCCGGTAGAACGGACCGGAGACATCTCGCCGGCATCGTCCGTCTTCATGGTTAACACATCGTTGGGCACGGAACAGCCAGGCTTGCACGCCGCAGGCCGCCGGTCCGCGGAACGGCGCGAAAGATCGCCTCGGACCTTGACGCCAAGGGGCACAGTCCCCTATAGGCTCGCGCCTTCAACGAGAACGCCGCTCCACCGGGCCTGGCGTGCGAGAAGCCGTTTGCCGCGACGCGGTTCTGGTTTCCCGCCAGCCTGTCGGACATGCGGAACGAGACGGGAAATAGAACAATGTCGCGCCGTTGCGAACTCACGGGCAAAGCCGTGCAGACCGGCCACCTCGTGAGCCACTCGAACCGCAAGACCAAGTGCCGGTTCCTGCCGAACCTGTGCCAAGTCACGCTGCAGTCGGACGCGCTCAAGCGCCGGGTGCGCCTGCGCGTCACCGCTCACGCCCTGCGCTCGGTCGAGCACCGTGGCGGTCTCGACGCCTTCCTGATCAAGGCCCGCGAGATCGAGCTGTCGCAGACGGCCCGCCTCCTCAAGCGCGAGCTGCACAAGAAGCTCGCCGAAGTCGAGACCCCCGCCGCCGCCTGAGGCTTCGGCGGGATCGAATCACTCCGGCGCGCACCGCCGGCGGTCCCCCACAACGCCTCCGTCCAGGTTCCCGAACGGTCGCCGCACGCTCAGCGCGTACGGCGACCGTTCGCGTTGGAGCACCGGCTCGCCTTCGATGACCATCCTGTCGCTCGTCGCCCCGATCTTCGGGCTGATCCTGATCGGCTGGATCGCGGCCCTTGCCGGCTTCCTGTCCGACAAGGTCAGCGACGGCCTGTCGGAATACGTCTTTTCGATCGCCGTTCCGGCCCTCATCCTCTCCACGCTGACGCGCCCGGGCCTGACCGGCGAGATCACGCCGTCCTACTGGGTCAGCTACTTCGGCGGCGCCGGGCTGTCCTGGTTGGTCGGCTCCCTCCTCAGCCTGCGCCGCAAGGGCGTGGAGCGGCGCGGCGCGATCCTGCACGGCTTCGCCTCCAGCCAGTCGAACACCGTCTTCATCGGCGTGCCCATGATCCTCCAGGCCTATGGCGAGGAGGGGGCTTTCCCACTCTTCATGCTGCTGGCAGTGCACCTGCCCCTCATGATGGGCTGCGCGACCTTTCTGATCGAGGCGGACGGACAGACCTCGATCCTGAGGCGCCTGCGCGGTCTCGCCCTGGTTCTCCTGCGCAATCCGATCTTCCTGGCGCTCATCGCCGGACTCGCCCTCAAGGGGCTCGGGCTCGCCCCCACCGGAATGGTCAAGTCCCTGGTCGACGCCCTGGCGGGGACAGCCTCGACCTGCGCGCTCATCGCCCTCGGAGCCGGGCTCGTGCGCTACCGGGTCCTGCACGACCTGCCCAGCGCCATGGTCATCACCGGGCTGAAGCTCGTGATTCATCCCCTCGCGGTCTGGGTGCTGGCCTTCCATGTCTTCACCATGCCGCCGGCCTATGCCGGCGTGGCGACCCTGTTCGCGGCCATGCCCGTGGGGATCAACGCCTATCTGCTGGCCTCGCGCTATAAGACCGAGACCGGCGTGGTCGCCGCCGCCGTGATGCTCTCGACCCTGCTGGCGATCGTCACGACCATCGTCTGGCTCACGATCCTCGGACACGCTTGACGATTCGTGCAGGCGTTTGTACCGATCGGTACAGATGCCGAGGCGTCGATCATGGACGAGGGAGATGCCGTCATGTCCGAAGCGCGTCCGCCGCTGCCGCCCTTCACCCGGGAAACCGCAATCCAGAAGGTGCGTGCCGCCGAGAACGGCTGGAACGGCTGCGACCCCGAGAGGGTCGCGCTCGCCTACACGCCGGACAGCCGCTGGCGGAACCGGGCGGAGTTCTTTTCCGGTCGCCCCGCCATCGTCGCCTTTCTCCAGCGCAAGTGGGCACGCGAACTGGATTATCGCCTGATCAAGGAAATCTGGGCTCACGGCGGCGATCGGATCGCGGTGCGGTTCGCTTACGAATTCCGCGATGCGTCCGGGCAATGGTTCCGCGCCTACGGCAACGAGAACTGGGCCTTCGACGCGAACGGCCTGATGCGCGACCGTCATGCCAGCATCAACGATCTCGCCATCCCCGAATCCGAGCGCAAGTTCCGGTGGGACCGCTCCGCGCCGCGTCCGGAGGATCACCCGGGCCTGACAGAGCTTGGTCTCTAGGGATCTCGGCATGGGACAGGGGGAGGGCGCCCGGGCGGCCGCGATCCCGGTCCTCGCCGAGGTGTTCCGGGAGCGCGGCTACGACGGCGCCAGCCTTGCGCTTCTCGGGGCACGCACCGGTCTCGGTAAGGGGAGCCTCTATCACGCCTTCCCGGGGGGGAAGGCGGAGATGGCGGAGGCCGTGCTTGTGGCGATCGAGGCATGGTTCGAGACCCGGATCTACGCGCCGCTGCGCGAAGAGGCCGATCCGCGTGCGGCGATCACCCGGATGCTGTCGGAAACCGACACCTATTTTCGCTCCGGCGGCCGGGCCTGCCTCGTCGGGGCCTTCGCCCTGACGGGGGGACGGGATCGGTTCGGCGCGCGCATCGCCGGATACTTCGCGGCCTGGCGCGATGCCCTGGCCGCTGCGTTGCGGCGGAGCGGACACGGCCCGGAGGCGGCGGCCGACCTCGCCGAGGAGGCCATCGCGGCGATCCAAGGAGGGCTTGTCCTGGCGCGCGCCCTGGACGAGTTCGCGGCTTTCGGGCGGACCCTGGAGCGGGTGCGGTTCCGCCTGATCCCGTCACCTTGAGGCCGGCGGCCATGCCGCCGGGCCGCCGGGCTGAGATGGGGGGCTCAGCTGCCGGGAGTCAGCTTCAGGATCTTGCCGTCCGCTCCCTCGGTGACGGCGTAGACCGCACCCTCGCTGCCGACCCGGACATCCCGAATGCGGGCCTGCAGGGGAATACGCTCTTCGGTCACGACCTTGTCGCCGTCGAGCTTCACCACGACGAGGCCCTCGCTGACGAGGCCACCGATGAGGAAGGCATCCTTCCAGTCCGGGAAGGCGTCACCGGTATAGAGGGCCATCCCCGAGGGCCCGATCACCGGATCCCAGTAATAGACCGGTTGCGCGGTCCCGCCTGCCTGAGTCCTACCCTCGCCGATCTTCTCGCCGCTGTATTCCAGGCCGTAGGTGACTTCGGGCCAGCCGTAATTCACGCCCGGGCGAGGCCGGTTGAGCTCGTCGCCGCCCTTCGGGCCATGCTCGGCGGTCCAGAGCCGGCCCTGCGGGTCGAGGGCGGCCGCCTGGACGTTCCGATGTCCATAGGACCAGATCTCGGGCTTGGCCTTCTCGCCGCCCGAGAACGGGTTGTCCTTGGGCGCATTCCCGTCGGTGTCGATGCGGAACACCTTGCCGAGCCCGCTGGTGAGATCCTGCGCCTGGACACGGGTGGCCTTGTCGGAGCGCTCGCCCACCGTGACGAACAGCTTGCCGTCGGGCGCGAACACGAGGCGCGAGCCGAAATGCTTGTCGCCGTCATAGCTCGGCATCTGCCGGAAGATCACCTTGACCTCGTCGAGACGGGCGACGCCGTTCTCCTCGATCAGCTTGGCGCGAAGCACGCTGGTGCCGTTGCCCTTCTCACGCGGCTCCGAATAGCTGAGATAGATCCGCCGGTCGGCCGGGAAGCTCGGGCTGAGGGCGACGTCCAGCAGACCGCCCTGACCCCGCGCGTCGACCTTCGGCACCCCCGGAATCGCCGGACCGGGCGTGCCGTCCTTGGCGACGATCCGCAGCTTGCCAGCCTTCTCGGTCACGAGCATCCGGCCGTCCGGTAGGAACTCCATCGCCCAGGGGCTGTCGAGGCCCTTGGCCACCACCTCGGTCTTCACCTTGGTGGCGACCTCGGGCTTCGGGGCCCGGGTCTGGTTCGGCAGGAGGGGTTTGTAAGGCGCGTTCGGTGCTTCCGTCTCCGCCGGGCTGTTGCCGGTCGCCGGGCTGGTGGGTGCCGCAAAGGCATCGCCGCCCACCCGGGGCTGCCTGGGTTCGGTCCCTGCCGGCTCCTGCCCATGGACGGCTGTGCCGAGGCTGAGGAGGGCTGCGGTGGCGAGCAGGCGATACGGGGTGCGCTTCACGTCGGATGTTCCTCCATGCCGGTCCCGGGACCGGCTTCGGATCGAGCCCCGTCGGCCGGCCGATCGGCCCGCCGGGGCAGGGACGAGAGGGACATGGGGCGACGGACACGCTTTGACGAGGGTTGGGACGGTGCGGATCGCTTGGGCGTGGGCTGGCGTGGGGGCCGTGGACAATCCCCGTTCCGGATGGAGGTCAGCCCTGCTTACGGTGCGGGATGCCTTGACCGTTCCCCGCGCCATCGCCAAGTCTGGTCGACAGCGCACAGTCTCGCGGCGCGATGACGGCGAAGAGGTGGGTCCGCAGGCGCGGAACCGGAAAGGAAGTTTCCCCATGGCGACGGTGAAAGTGACCGACGCGAGCTTCGAGCAGGACGTTCTCCAGTCCGCGGAGCCGGTCGTAGTGGATTTCTGGGCCGAGTGGTGCGGCCCCTGCCGCCAGATCGGCCCGGCTCTTGAGGAGATCTCGGCGGATCTCCAGGGCAAAGTGAAGATCGCGAAGGTCAACGTCGACGAGAACCCGGGAATCGCCGCCCAGTACGGCATCCGCTCGATCCCGACACTGCTGATCTTCAAGGACGGCCAGCTCGCGAGCCAGAAGGTCGGCGCAGCACCGAAGGGCGATCTGTCCCGCTGGATCCAGGCCAGCGCCTGAGCCCTTGGCTCGCCTGGTCGCCGACTCGGCGGCTGCGGCGTGGTCCTGAAATGCAAAGGGCCCGGCGCGAAGCCGGGCTTTTTCGTTTCGCGGGCGGGAGTCCCGCATCCGCGCGAGCGCCTCACAGGGTGAAGCCCCAAACGAAAGAAGCCCGGCCTTGCGGCCGGGCTTCTCCGTCTCGAGACCCGAAGTGTCGGCTTAGTACGAGCCGAACTTGTAGTTCAGGCCGGCGCGGACGACGGCGAACTCGGTGTCGCGCACCTGGCGGCCGCTGCTGACGAGCACGACGCCCGGGCTGGTGACGCTGACTTCCTGGCCGGCATTGTTGACGGCGAAGACACCGTTGTTGCGGTTGCCCTGGTCGAGGTTCACGTACAGACCTTCGATCTTCAGCGTCACGGCCGAAGAGCGGAAGAAGTTCAGGAACGAGTCGGTGGGGAGCGCGTACTCGATACCGCCGCCGGCAGCCCAGCCGGTCTGGAAGTCGTCACGGCTGCGGTTGGTCAGACCGAAGTCGCGACCGCCGCCCGAACCGTAGGCGAAGCCGCCGGTGCCGTACACGAGGGTGCGGTCGAAGGCGTAGCCGAGGCGACCGCGGACGGTGCCGAAGTAGTCGAGGCCCGAGACGCCGGCCGGGTTGAASACCTGCTGGGCGGCCA
>NZ_LMRM01000003.1:0-167498 GCF_001426045.1 Methylobacterium sp. Leaf94 | reverse complement strand
ACGCGGGGTAGCGTCGGCATCTCGGTCGTGATTCATTCCTGGGTTTGGAGCCTGAGGAGGATGCGATGGCTGCTCCGGTGCCGCTGCGATCGGACTTCGATGCGCAAGCCTTGCGCGGTCTGGCCAAGGGGTCGCGTGATCCGGCGCAGACCCGCCGCCTGTTGGCGCTGTCGGTGATCGCCGCGGGTGGTCTGCGCTCGGAGGCGGCCGAGATCGGCGGGGTCGGGCTGCAAACGGTGCGCGACTGGGTCGTGGCCTTCAACGCCGATGGACCGGACGGGCTGATCGATGGCAAGGCCCCCGGGGCCCGTCCGCGCCTGAACGCCGACCAGCGCGATGTCCTCAAGGCGCTGGTCGAACAGGGACCGACGCCGGGTGGCGGTTGTGCGATCTGGCCCAAATCCTGTCCGAGGATCACGGCGTGTCGGTCTCCGAGCAGACCTTGAGCCGGGTCTTGCGGGCCATGGGCTACSSCAAGCTCTCGGCCCGCCCGCGCCATCACGCCCAGGATCCGGGCGCCGCGGCTTTAAACGTATGGCCCGCCCCGTCTGCAAGATGCGTTTTGATGGCGATGCGGTCTGCATCAACGTATCCGGTCTCAGGACCGTGTCCTGGCCAAGATGGATATCCGCGCGCCTCGGGTCCTCATAAAGCCTGCGGTGTCCCGCACCGCATTTAAAACCAGGATCACCACGACGCCGGTTCGACCGTTATGCCATCTGTCCGTCACCTCACGCAGACTGCTTCAACTCCGGCTGGAAGCGCCGGTCGCTGTCGATGTGCGATCAGGCCGTCGCGAGCGCGCCCTGATCGAAAGCTTGTTTTCGACGCAGTAGCGCCCACACGATGCGGGCCAGCTTGGCGGCCAGTGCCACCACGACCACGTTCGGGTGAGAGCGTGCGAGCAAACCTTGCAACCAAACCCCGAGCGGTGTCGGTTTGGCGGCCAGATGGGGCATCGCGGCGCAAGCCCCATGGATGAGCTGCTTGCGCAGATAGCGATTTCCGCGCTTGCTAATGCCCAGCATCTTTGTCCGACCGCCTGTCGAATGCTGACGCGGGGTCAGACCGAGCCAGGCCGCCAGATCCCGAGCTTTGGAAAACGCACTTGCGTCGCCGACCGCAGCAAGGAGAGCGGTCGCGTTGATTATGCCGACGCCGGGGATACTGCTGAGGCGTCGCGCCTGCTCATCGGTGCGCGTCAGGTCGGCAAACTCCTCATCATAGGCTCTGATTCGCTCGTCCAGGGCCGATGCTTCTTCGCAGAGATCCTCGATCAGCCTGCGGGTTCGACCGCTTACGGGCAGCTCGTCCATCCCGATCTCTCGCAAGCGACGCATCAGGACGAGGCGGCCCTTCGGCAGAACGATGCCACGCTCCAGAAGCACCGCGCGTAGCTGATTGATCAAGCTGGTGCGTGCAACCACGAGGCGTTCGCGGGCTCGATGCAGGACCTGCAGGTCCAACTGCGTCTCGCTCTTGAGCGAGACGAACCGCATGGTCGGTCGTGTCGCGGCTTCGGCAATCGCCTCCGCATCGCGGTCATCGGTCTTCTGCGCCTTGACGTAGGGCTGGACGTACTCGGGCGACATCAGCCGGATCGTGTGGCCCTGTGCAGCGAGCGTGCGACCGAGGAAGTGCGCGCCGCAGCACGCTTCCATCGCGACGATGCAGGTCGGCAAGCTCGCCGCGAAGGCAATCACGGCCTCGCGCGTCATGCGGCGCCGAAGCACGATGGCCCCATTTATATCCAATCCCGCCAAGCTGCAGGTGTACTTGCCCAGGTCGATCCCGAGCACTGCGATGGGTGTCTTGATCATCGGTCCTCTCCTGCTGTCGCCGACAGCGTACCGTTAGGACGTGAGGGGCGGAAAGACTTCCCCGACCGTCTGGCGGACATCGCGCAGGCTGTCGGCGGCAAGCCGGTAGAAGTCTGGTTCTGTGACGAGGCCCGTGTCGGCCAGAAGAACACCCTGACCCRACGCTGGGCCAAGGGCGGAACGCGACCCTCGGCCCCCAAGGACCAGCGCACGGCCTCGGCCTACATCTTCGGGGCGATCTGCCCGGCCCGGGGCGTCGGGGCAGGCTTGGTCATGCCCCGCTGCACCACGTCAGCGATGGCCCATCATCTCGAAGAGATTTCGGCGACCGTGGCTCCTGGCGCCCACGCCGTCCTCCTGCTCGATCAAGCCGGCTGGCACACCACCAGGTCGATCACTGCTGCGATGCCTGGAACAAAATCATCGCCCAACCCTGGCGCCTCATGTCCATCGGACTGCGCCGATGGGCCCATGCGTTCTGATCAGTGAGGATTGGTATTACGTTAGCGTTCTGAGAGTGGCGCATGCGAATGCAGAATGCCATTCTGACTGTTTAATTTACTTTCTCTTGCTGCCATCAAATATCCATTGATACGCATTATTCTCGAACAATGAATGCCATCTTTCTATTTACGCAGTTTGATCACCGACGAATCACAGGTCATAGCAATCAGGCATACCTACCTTAAAAGGTGCGGTACGACCGTATGGCCAAATGGCGCCTCAAAGGGGAGACAATAGAATTTGTGCACGATCAGATGGAGGGACCTGTATTGGTCGATGAAAAGCTACCCGATCGGCTCAAAGCTGGAGAGGCCTATACTACTACTTCAGTCATCTCCTACGATGTCATGGTAGCGGTCGATGTACGCCCCCACCGTGATCAACTTGCCATCTTTGTCTTCGATCAAGTCGTTCCAGTGTTTGCGCAATAACTTGACCGTACGGCGAGGATCATCAAACGGGTTCTCCACACGTTTGGAAAGCGCGGCGTTTGTTCGCTGGTAGATCAGCGAAACGCTTCTTCGCTTGATGTTCTCCATGTGTAGTTGCCTTGTGAAGCTCTCGGCAAAGGCGTTCCAGGCACGGGTGTCGACGCGAAAACGCGGCACGTCGATGATCTCGACACCATCGATGAACTGGGTCCGGAACTCGTCGTCGGCGGCTCTCTTGAGGTCGTAGTCAACCCGCTTCTCGAATTGTCGGCCATAGTGCTTCAAGTCGACATGGCTTCCGTTTGAGGACAAATAAATTTTCGCCTCCGTGCCCAACGCCCCCCAAAGTCCTTCGACACGGCCAAGGTATCGAGCCCGGACCCGATTTCGTCGGCTGGGATCCTTCAGCCCAGCCAAGAGCGTGAGGGTACGGGCTCGCCCCACGTGGCCAGCTTTCCGAAAAAGATGCTTACGTTCAGCGTGACAGGCCGCCGAGCACCAGTCGCTCAGTTGAGTCAGGGCAAAATAGCGGCTCCGCCAGTGTCCGCTGCCTTCGGTACCGCCGTCGATAGCTCCGGCGGTCTGCAGATACGGTATGCTGAGCCTTCGGGTCCGCTGGGTCTCGAACCCGACATTAAGTACGATTTGCTCCAACGTCCCGGGTGGAAGGTCTGCATGCAAGTCGATGTGCACGCGTAGGAAGGAAGGATCGGGACGGAAGGTCGCGGCCAAACGGCCCCGCTGCAGCCAAAGGTCGAAGTTGTCAGCCTTCGACGTCGCGTCCTTGACCACGATGGTGGGCAGCCGCACGATAATACCGTCCGCCAGCGTGATGTTCGGTATCTCCTGGACCTTGGCGTGACCATCCGCAACATCGGTCACTGCCCTCCTGACGGCACGCAGCCACTTCAAGATAGGTTTGTGGTGCGTGGCGGTCAGCCAGGCTCTGCACAGCAGCTCGGAGTTGATGCCGCCGTCAAATGCCTGTCGGGTGGCGTTCCCGGAGCCGTAAACGAACGAGTGCGCGCTCTTACCGCCGGGCGTCTCCCACTCGATATGGAACACCTTCGCGTGCACGAGCCCCGACGCCCCGCCGAGCGCCACCTGGACCTGTTGGCCCTTGGAGCGCAGCGCCCGGATCATCTTGACGTCCTCCGGGCGGCATCCATCGTCGATAACGACGGTCAACATGCCGGGAGCGAGGTCCTTCACCAAGCGTTGAAAGAACGTTTTCTCGACGTAGGGTGCCACTACCAGCACCGACCGCGCCTTCCAGCCCGGTCGCTCAAACAGGTCATAGTGGCTCATAGTCGCCTACCTCGACCCCCGAGACACCGAAGTGCGTGCCCGTCGGGAGGATGCGACGGTACGCGGCCGCAGACGAACCCGACGACCGCGGGATTGAGTTCGAAAACCATTTCAGAACCATCCACCGCGGAGGTTCCAGGCAAGTCCCTGAGAGGCCTCAGCTATCGCCCTGCCCCGCGCGGAGGTGGCACGGATGCAGCTAAGTCAGTTCTCACCTGTTCTGATGTGACGAACAGGTGGCCCCGCTCGGCCCGGGATGATGCCGGACACCATCCGCCGAGAGCCGTCCAGGCAAAGTACCGCGCCTTCTAGTGGGCATCAAACGCGACCTCGGGTCGGAAGCTGTCGCCCGAACGGCCAAGCTAATTGAGGTCGGCCCCTCAAGGCTCCCAAGGCGGAGTGAAAATGGTATGCGAAATTCAGCCGATGAGGCCTGAAACGACCTGATTAGGCAGCACGAAACGGACCCAAAACAGCTGCTTCCCTAGGGAAGCCGACCGCGCATGAAATCCCGACCTCCAATTTTTTGAGACGATTTCCCCTCTGCGATAGCGGTTTTTGGTACCGTAATGGTTCCAAAATTCACTGCCCTTGTGAGCATCACTGCACATCAGGCGGCTGCAGCTAGAGCGACGGTTGCTCAAACAGCATGCAGATGTGGTATCTCATGCCCCTGCTTCTCCCCAAGGTATACCGGCACGGGGTCACTCCCGTGCCGGCAACGTCACTATTCAGCAGCTTGCTGGTCTTGGTCGCGGTCCCAGTCAGCAGTCGGATCGTCCTGCGCTTCCGGAGCATCTACCTCCGGATCGCGTCGCTCGGTCCCGGGCTTTCCCATCACCTCACGGTACTTGCGACTCCAAATTAGGAGATCGTCCTCTACCGCACCGAGGAGATCACGCCACTCCCGAACGTCCCGTGTGTCGACACCTTGAGCCTCGACGAGCGGACGCCCATCGTCTCCAAGCACCTTTGAGACGGCCTCATGAGCCTTGCGTAGCCCTTCCATCGCGAGCCCTAGCTCGCTTACGGCATTGTCGAAGCGGTGAGCTGGGGTATCACCTGGCCGTGGCGCCCGAGCCCGTCCAGAGGGGCTGAACTCATTGCGGAGATAGATATCCGTGACGAGCCGGTCACCCCTATCATCGCTCATCTGAAGCACGGTGCCGTCGGGGCCGACAGCCCGAATGGCGACCTCAGCAGCGTAGTCACGAAGTGCTTGGCCTAGCTGCAGAATGCCCTGTGGCCGCTGACGCATAGCCTCCAAGACCTCGGCAGGGGTTCGACGATCGGGCTGATCGTTGTTCGCAGTGCCACGGTCGGCATTGAGCCGGCCCTGGACGATCAGGGGATAGGCAGCACGAACCGCGAGCTCGACGGTATTGGGAGATGGCCCGTCGTCGTTGCCTTCGGCGATGTTACGCCGAGCCTCTTCAAGGGCTGCCGTCACAAGCGCGTCGGTGCCGCGGTCCGTTGGCTTCCACGACTGGTTGTGGGCTGCCTTTCCGAAGGCGTGCCGCAGATAGCGGCGCACCTGATCAGCCTTATCCGGATCGTCAGCGAGAGCCCGCAGGATAAGCGCAGCCGCTAGATCATTGAGTAAGCGCTGATTGACGCGCTTGCGGGTCGACTGACTAGTGACAGCGACCCTGATGGCGGTGCGATAGCTTTCATCCGGGTTCACGAAAAGCCCGACGATCTCCGCCGCCCGTACGGCTGGGTCATCCGAGAGGTGGGCAGCCTTCGCCTCGGCGCGAGTGATTGAGCCTTCATAATAAGCGAGTTGCGTCGCAGTAATTAGATTGCGACGGTAGAGTTCGTCCATCACCTCGTTCGCGAGCGACTCGTTCTCCGGACCGGCACCCCAGGGCTGCGGTGGGTCGACGTGACGGAGCGCAACGTAACTCCGAACTGCGGTCGGGAATGTAGTCGTGCCTCCCGCGAAAGGCTCGAATCCAACCAAGATCAAAGCCGGAATACGCTCACAGCGCAGCGCGACCAAGTCTTCGGGCTCCGCTCCGGCCTCCAACGCCTTGTTTAGGCGCCGTACCGTTCCCCGCACAGGACCTTCGTCTTCATACGGTACATCGCCCGAGCGAACGCCGAGGATGCTGTGGTCCGCTGTAATGCGGGAGGAGCCCTCAGCAGTGACAGGAACCGTTACTGGATCGGTGCCGTCTGCTGGATGGTAGGTGGTGGCGACAAGGGTCACAGCCTCCATCACACCCTGCAGACGGATCGAGTCGCGCCAATCGTTGGCATTGAGAACGTACTTCGCCGCCAGCTGTGCGGCCCAATCCAGATGGTGCCGGCTTTCAATGTCGACCCGAAGTTCGGCAACCGTCGGCGACAGGTAATCAGGCGACCGCGGCTCCGGGATGGGACGGAACTTGCTGTCCTCGCTGCCAGTGCCGGGAGCTACAGCAAATGGGTGCCGACGGGCAGGCAGAATACGAGGATTGCGTGAGTCCGGCATTACCTTGCGAGCCCAGACATACGTCCGGATGCCTAAAAGGGTGCCGCCGGATACAGCAATGCGCTCCGCCTCAGGCTCCCTCGTGTCGCCGATAGACTTCCGCACGGCAGTCGGATTGACGACGGCATCCGCGATTGCCCGCGAGGCGGCTGGAGAAAGCCCAAACGCCTCGACCAGCTTGTCGGCCAGTGTCTGGCGCGCCTTGCTATGGGCATAGTCGGGAAGCGCCTCAACAGGGCGCGGGATGACGTGAGTATCGAAAGAGGCAGTCATGATCAGTTCCTTGGCAATGCGACCGAGCTCGAAGCTCGTCGAAGCCTCGGTCGCGACACGGGAGGTCGTCTTCCGAGGGAGGCCAAGGACGTGAAGTCCGGGCGTATCCTCCTTCCGCTTACCGGCCAGAACCGGCGTCACCGAAGGCGGCAACAGCTTGGATGAGGCCTGATCGAGGCGTACCGGCTTTAGGACAGGGAGTCCTGCTGCCGGCGTAACCGCCCCCCGTCTCGCTCCCGCCTGGCTCCTGGCGGGTGTTAAGGGGGTTGTGGGCCGTCCGCGCTGCGTCGCGGTCCACGTAGACTTATGAAGTTCGGACGGCCTGTCAATAGGTGGGCACTGAAGCGATCCATGGTTTACATGAGTGCTGTGCCGGAACGAAAAAGGCCGGCGATTGCTCGCCGGCCCTAAGCCAATTCAAATTTTTGAAGCCGGAAGACCGGATCTTAGGCCATCACACGCGCTCCAACCTTAACCTCGATGCGAGCGCTCGCCACCATGGCTTCCTGAGGGGTAAGCAGATTGCGCGGCCGGTCGCCTGAGAGGTCGCGCGACGAAAACCGCGGCTGGTGCTTGCTGTTGCCCATTGCGAGAGCTCCGGCCTTGGTCGCCTCCTCGGCAATGTGCCCGTAGGTGGTCCGAACCATCTGCTCGGACATATCGACGAAGGCCGCAGTGTCCGCAATGGAGCATCCAGCGCGAAGACACTGGGTGACTGTGGTGTGGCGGAACTCGTGGACGATAATGTCTCCGAGACCGCAGCGTGAACCCACCAGCTTGATGAGCTTCAGCAGCGAGCCGGCGTCATGCTCAGTGCCGTCCTCCTTCCGGAAGACGTGCATATGCTTCTTCTTAAGATCTTCTGTGCGCCAACGTCGGGTGAAGTCCTTCAGCGCACCTGGAATGAATGACGTCCCTGCTGGCTTCGGCTTACGCTTGGGACCAGCGAACTTCCCTACACGCATGCCAGAACGCCGGATGATGCCACGGTCAGGATCAATCCACCCCTTGTGAGGATGCTCATCCCAGACCAGATTGCACGCCCTCGTGCTTCGAGTGCCTGTGTAGTAGAGAACTAGGATCGCCCGGGCGGCTTGGCGAAAGCTCTCCCGGACCGTCAAGTCCTCAAAATCTTCGGAGACCTTGCGTCGGATAGTGATGCGGCCCGACGCTGGGTCGGTAACCGTTTCCGTAATCCAGCATTCGCGATCCTTGCTCCAGGTGTATCCGCGGTGGCAGACCCAGAGAAGCCGAGCGACTTGCGCGCGCGTCAGCCAATTTTGACGAGGCTCCCCCCGCTCTGGAACCCAAAAACCATTAGCAATGGGCACGGCATGTCGAAACTTGTAGTTGTTCACGGCCGCACGAGCAAAGCTGAGATCCATACGGGTATTTCCAACGGACATTAGGGCGCTTCCCGAACCACCCTTTCGGGCAGGCTTAGTCAGCATATCGGCATTATAAGCCTCGGAGAGGGCAGGCGTTATCTCGCCAATAGTAACTCCCTTTGTGCCTCGCTTTGTGTCCAGCCAGCCAAGCACTCGTGTAAGGCGCCGACACATCTGATTGTAGTCACGCACCTGTTCGACGGTGCCCTTTGCGCCAGGATCGGACCACTTCTTGTAGTCTTCGAAAATTACCGCCACCGGTACGCTTCGAGGGGCATATAAGCCCAGTGCGGCTGCCATGCGGCGCAGCATAGCGCTTTCTTCGGCTGCCGCGATGTTGTCGCCCGTGATCATGAGGGACCGCTTGGGGCCATCGCCGGCCATGTAGGCCATGCCGTGCTTCCCTCCACGGTCCTTCCGGATCAGCACGCGGACGGGCTTCCGCGGCCGTCCACGGCGGGCCTTCGGGAGATCGATCTCGGCAGCCTTGAGACGGATTTCCTTGCCAGCGGCACCTGCAATAAGAGCCATGAATTCTGCAAGAGTGTTGGACATGGTACGCAATCCTTCTACGTTCTCGTCTTATACAAAGATTGTTATTTGCAGGATAGTTTGATGATCTGTATTTACGTTTCATCAGGATGTCCTTTACTTCGACATGGCGGTTGTCTCGGTAGATCCGAAATACAGGCATGAGTATTTCGTCTAGTTTTCAGGAGGCTGGTTGTTGGCCAGCCTCAATTTGGCGGTCTCGGAGCGGCTGACAGGCGCCCATTGCTATGATGGCTTGGCGATTGGTAAGGTGGCGCCCAGCAACAATTGCGACTGCCAAAGCCCCATCCCTAACTGCAACACGCAAGGAGTGCGTGGTGAGGGGGCCATCTGGCCAGAATAGCGCGGCCGCTTCCGGTAGAGTTAGGAGTTCGTCCTCCCTCCAGTCGCTTGGATCCGGCCGCGCCGCGACCCTGGGCGGGATGCGCTTGGTGCTCATTGGGATCCTCCATGGTCCAGGCATGCCACTGCGCTTACGACAATGAAGTCGTTTCCGCCCGAGGGCGCATGCTGCCAAAACGTGAGGTCAAGCTTATGAGCAAGCTCAGTAAGAGTGACCTTTCGTACAGTTGATGTGACGTCGATATCACTCTTAATTTCGGATGCGACTTCGCATTGACGCACCTTTTCGGCTGCGCATTCATTGAACTGGTTCATGCTGTAAACCTCGGGATTGCCCTGTAGGGAGGGCGGACGTCCGGATCGACGCGCAGTTCGAACTACTGCGTCGGCTGGGTTAGCGAGGATCCGGACGGCATTTCAGGTCCCAAGGTGCCTGATCTGCGTTGTCGTCATCCTGGGAGAGGCTCCCAAGATCTTCGATGGTCAATCCCGAGTCTGAAGCGGCAGGGCCGCAAGCATCCAGAAACGCAGCGTCAATGAGTGCAATCACGAAAGCGGTTGCATCAAGTCTGCTGGCGCGAGTGCCTCGATGAAAGGGACGGACGTTAGACTCCACGCCACTTAACGTAGGAATATCGGGGAGCAATATTGCCCCGAGACCCTTATAGGGCCCGAATGAGTTCCTGACCGGTCTAGAAGCGCAGCTGAAGTGTTCGGCGTTCTTCATCGGAATACTCTCCCGATCCTGGGGGACCCGTCGCGTTTAGCGACGACGGGCGGTTGCAGCGAACGGTGTGGGAGCGACGACCTTTCGGGCGACGCATGATCTGAAAAGCAGGCATGGTGGTCTCCGGTCGTGAAGGCGCGAGACGCCAGGAGGCGTTCCTCGCGGGCGAGCGCAAATCTTCTGGCGGCGGAACGCGGTGTTCAGCCGACTGGCGTCGCTGCATCAAGGTGCAGGTAGGTTCGGTTGAATGAGAGCATGGAAGCCTCCCGGATCGCACTTTAAGCGAAGTGCCTGGCCAGAGATGACCGGCGTGAGAGGCTTATGTCGGCCAGGGATCCAAGCCGAAGGTCCGCAACGACCTTAGGCTTTGGTTCCAGCCAGACGATAGGCCCGCATCGCGGCAGCCTGCTGTTGCGTGACATTGCTCATGAAGATCATATGCCCAGAGTTTTCGTTCGCAGTCCAGGACGGAAATCTGCCACCCCGGACAACGTGGTTACTTGGTAAATTAGAGACGAAAGTGTACATAAAATTGATGATGTCGAGTTAACGGAATGTTTCCATTTTCGAGGCGTCGCCATTCCTGACCGCGTTGTCCTCATCCCAGCCCTCGTAGACGAGGCATCCATCATTCAGCATCGCTACGCTCCATCATCCGCGGCGGGGTAGGAAACAGCAGGATGCCCCCTTCATGGTCATGGCGGCGAAGAGCCTTGGTGCGCTTTGCGAGCACCCTACGCTCGGCCTCGACCATCACCTCGGCGGCAATGGCAAGCCTCGCGCGGTCCACGGCGGCCATGTAGACTTCAGAGCCAAGCTCGGTCCTAACCTCGACCAAAGTTCCCAAAAGGGCGAGGACAGCTTCATCCATGGCACGATCCCCCGTCATTGACCCTGGTCAGGTCGGTATGGTTTCGGCCGTAGGCTTCGACGCGCCGTCTGAAATCGACGCCGTCGATACGGCGCATCTCGACCAACGCGGTTGCCAAGGTCTCGATCAGGCCACGGTGACGGGAAACGATCTCGGCGGCACGAGCGGCGCTGGCCTTCAGCGATACCTCAACGAGGCGCCGGAATTGTGCGTCTTCATCTATGAGTGAGGCCGCCTTATCGGCATGGCGGCGCTGGGCTAGGCTTTCCCCCATGCCGTACGAGGCGTGGACGGCCGCCGCCATGTTCGTCGCGAACTCAAGATCGGAATGGGCGCCGGTCGAAGCCTCAAGGCCGAATACCATCTCGCCCGCCCGTCCGGCCAGGGCGGTGGTGATAAGCCTCTCGATGTCGCCGCGCGTGCGGGTGACCTCTCCCCTGGGGTAGGAGGCGACCATGCTGCCACCATGGGCGCCGTCGGTAAGGATCGAGACCGACTTGATCTCGCCCGCTCCTTCCAGGTGGGCGACCAGCGCGTGGGAGATTTCGTGGACGGCGCATCGCCACAAGGAACCGGGTGAGCGGGTGTCCGGCGCCAGGATCTCGGCCCGAAGGTCGGCGATGGTCATAGGCCGCTTGGCGACCCTGGCTTGGCGCCTTGCGGACTTGACCCATCCGGCAAGGACCGCGCCCGTGGCGCCGGCGGCGAGACCCGCGATGCCGGTCAAGTCGGTATCGGCGAGATCCGCGCCCAGGTGCTGGCGAAGGATGCCGGGGATGGCGCTCTCGTCAGGCGGCTTGATCCGAATGATGCGGGATAGCCTGCCAGGGCGGACCAATGCTGGATCGAGGGAGTCCGGGAAATTCGTAGCGCCTATGATGACGAGGTTGGCCGAAGACGGGCCGCTGGATGATACGCCATCCAGGAATTGGAGGATGAACCCTACAATGGGGGCCCAATAGTCGGCGTTTCGAGACCCGACCGTCGCGCGATTGGGGATAGCATCGCACTCATCGAGAAACAGGATGGCCGGTGCCGCATCGGACGCCTTGGCGAAAACGGCCTCCGCCTGCTTGAGGACTCCGTCAATGTAGCTGCTGCCGTCGATGAACCATCTGGCAACACTGGTTGTTATTAATGGTAAATTAGTTGCCTTTGCGATGGATGTAACAAGCGTTGTCTTGCCGGTACCAGGAGGTCCTGCAAACACGACTTGGCGGTCAATTGTTGAGAAGTCTGCGATGTCTCCCCGGCGCCAAGCCTCGACGTCCTCCACGAGGCGCGACGACCATGCCATCGCATCATCGTAGCCGCTGAGGATATGCAGGTCGGGAACGTCGGAACCGAACCGGGAGACCACACTCAGGCTGACCGATGCCGCCTCCAGGCGCCGGATGCAGGTGCGCACGTCGCTTCCGACCCGGATGGCGCTGATCAGGTCAAAGAAGTCGAGGCCGACGCCGAGCTTCTCGGAAGCCGCCCTGGGCTTGCTGCCGGTGGCATCGCGGATGGCCTTGCGGATGACCGCGGGCGTGGGATGGCCGACCCGGATCCGCATGTCCGCGCCGGCAACGAGGGACGGCGGTAGGAAACGCTGGGGCGCGTGGCTCACCGCCACGACGCGAAGCCCAGCGGCCAGGAGCCTGGCGAATTCATCCTCGCCCTCCTGCGGCTTTCTGGCGTGGCGGGTGGTCCCGTCTCGCCCCTCCGTGCGCTGCCAGTCCGCCAAGGCATTGGCAGCGGCCCGCAGCGGAGCGACCCAGGCGGGGGTAGGGGCCTCGATGACGACGCACAGGCCGGGCGAGTGCCGGAAGCGACGGAACTGGGCGGTGGTCATCGCCGCCCGTAGAAGGTGGCGGCCCAACGACCTGTCGGGCGGGATGAGGGTCTCCGCCGGGATGGTCTCGTGTTGGCCGTCCTCGGGATCGGCGAGGAAGTCTTCGGCGATGTCGTAGGTCATGGCTGCCTCTGGACGCGAGGCAGCCGGGCGCACTCACGGCACCGGGTCAACCGTCGCGAAAAATGGGATTGGGACGGCGCATGTCGCGCCTGGAGTGGGATGCGACCGGGCTATGCCTGGCCGGAGTTCCGGCAACCGGTTTTCGAAGGGGAGGGTTGGTTCGTGTCATCGGGAGGGGTCCGTCAAAGAGGCCTCCCGGGCACGCGCAAGGGCGCGAGCTATCCGCGGGAGGGGGAATCAGCTTGCGCCGGCGCGGGAAACCCCGTCCGGTCCGACGTGCATTTATCGAGCGCGAACATGAAGCCCAGGTGCAGCTGATCGTGCCGGAATGCAAGTACTCAAAAAATGAGTTCTGGGGACGACTGTGGACAATGGTTAATCGGGGATAGCCGTTTCTAAGATCCCCAGTCGTTCATGAGCCTTGAGAGGTGACTGCCCGACGTAGCCATTCGAGAGCAGGCACGCCTGCAAACTATGCGGTATAACGCGTAGCGCCATGCTTTACCCACCGCGTCCCGCATTGCTCGTCCAGGACGGCCACCATTGCCGCCGGTACCCACGTCTGCGGCGCCTGGACTTCAATCCGAGAGCTTCGCGGCGATCCATCAGTGCTGAAACGGGCAACCGCAAGATTTCTTGAAAACGAACGAGGAAATCGACGCCACTGCGGCATTACCAACGTCGGCGCCACCTCAATCAGTGCTCCCCCGAATTCATCGAATGATGCTCGATTGCCGCTGAAGGCCGTCCGTCAGCGCACCCGCTCGGTGCTGGGGACATCGAACATCTCCAGGGTCAGGCGCGAGTCTAGGCGGTGGTTCAGGAGAGCCTGGAAGATGGCGCGGCCGCTCTCGACGGTGGGGACGATCCGCCCGTCGTCATCAAAGGTGAGCGCTAGGTTCATGCTCGCGTGTTCCGCAAGCAGCCGCTTCATGAACTCTGGATCCTTGTAGTGCCCCTTCTGCTGGATTGCGACCGCACGGCGGAGATGGATCTTGTTCGTCCCAACATACTCATCCAGGGGTGCGAGATCGGAGAAGATGTTCGCGAACGCCGGTTCCTGCTTGAGCGTCGCGAAGGCGACCTCGTGGCCCGCCTTGTAGGACAGCACGGACTCAAAGCGGGGCTTGCACCTGACGAAGACCCGGTCGTCGAGAACGAAGAAGTCGAAGTCGGGACGGATCGTGAAGACCGGCTCCTCGTCGAGATCCAGTTCCTCATCGGAGAAGATCATCCTGATGAAGCCGGTCGTCTTCCTGGTCGACCAAGACCCGTCGGTTTTGCGCACCGCCAGGAGCGTCCTGCCCTCGTGAACGAACTTGGCCACGCAGAAAACGCTGTTGGCCAGATCCTGCGGGCCTCGGACCTTACGGGCCGGCGTGGGCTCGGCGACCGCAGCCGTGATCAGGTGTGCGTGCGTCTCATCCGCCTGAAGGGTGAGGGCGCTTGCCTCGTTGTTCTGCGCAAGTATGTCGTACTCGATGGTTTCCGCGATCGGCGCGACGCATGAGCCGACCGCACCTCTCAGCCTCGTTCCGAGCTCATCCGTGATGGACACCCACCGCCCCGAGAATTTAGGGAGTCCTCCCTCTGCCGGAGAGGTCTTGAACACCCACACCGATACTTCCGCTTTCGTAAGGTCGAACGCCTTCAGGTCCGTAAGCGTGGTCATCCCCCGGCACTCTCCCCCTCGGTCCTTACGACCATCACGTCCTGCAGGCTGCCTTGAGGGTAGCTCCGCTCCGGCTCGATATCGACCTTAGAGAGAACTCGTCCCACGAAAATCCGCACGCCGGCGCCGTATATGTATTTGACCTCGAACAACTTCCAGCCGAACACGGCCAGGACTGGATTGAGTGCGATCTGACCGGATTTGTAGGTGATCCAGAAGATCCAACCCAAGAACACGCCGAACCCGATCAGCTTCGTCGGTTGGTCGTATTCGAGGCTGATGAACGAGACGACATAGGGGATGACGTAATTGATCAGGTCGGCGGGGATGTGCTTGCTCTCCGTCACCTTCACGCTGTGGGGGGTCGGCAGGCGGCGAAGCGCGAGGAAAGTGGCAAGCATGCCGACCGCGCAAATCACGACCGCGGACAATGACCAAACTGGGTTCTTCAGGGGACTCGCGCATTCCATGGCAGCCATCGACGCCAATGGACAAATTCCCCGCTTCATGGCTTCGACGTCGACGTCCTGGGCAAGCAGGATCACGCTCAGGGGAAGGTAGGACCCGAGGTAGATCGCGACCGCAAAAAGAATTCTGAGCTGCATGCCAGCCGGCTTTCGACGGGCTTGTACACTTAGCGTCGGACAGGCTGTCCGAAGTGTCGTCCCCAGCGCCTAAGATGGTGTCTGGGATAGCGATTTTCGACCTTGTGAGGCTGTTTCCAGTCACGGTCGCCAGCCGCCCCCGTCGTGGATCGACAGGCTGCTCTTCGGCCTCGGAACGGGCAACCTCGACGACGAGATTAGGCACGAACCCCGAACGCTCCTCGACGTGGCCGCGCGGATTGCAGACGATGCGGGTCGGCCCCACCACGTAATCCGAGGCATGGTGGATGTGGCCGTGGACCTACAGGTCCGGCCCCCGGTCCAGGATGAGGTCCGAGAGGTCGGAGGCGTAGCACCATTGAAGGTCCTCGGCCCGGGAACGAAGGCTTGCAGGGTGCGGGGCGTGATGGGTCACCACAACGGTTGGGCCGGCATGCTCCACGGCTAGAGTCGCCTCCAGAAAGGTCCTGGTCGCCCGGTGCATCGCGAAAACTTCCTCGGGCTCGATGCGGTCGCGCGACCTCGGACCTGTGCGGATCCCGCGGTAATCGACCATGCCTCCGCGCCCCCTGGTCGCTCCTGAAGCCACGAGTCAAGCTAAACGAGCCCAAGCGGAAGTCCGTCCATAGGTGCCTCCCAGGAACCGCGTACCGCCCAGTGTGACCACGTCATTGAGCAGGAGGTGGATGCCGAGCGCGGCGGCCCGCTCCCGGCCTCGATCAAGCTGGTAGTGGATCGTGTAGCGTTCGTCGCCCCGGTCCCACCAGAAGTCATGATTGCCCGGTACGTAGATCATCGGCACGCCGGGCAAGCGCTCGCCCAACCAGTCCAGGGCTCGCAGCAGCGGCATGTTCACGTCCCCGGCGACAACCGCTACGTCGAAACCGTCCGGTGGCGCGTGCGCGCCAGGATCCCAGGCGTTCTCGGGCCATTCCTGGTGCAGGTCCGACCATATCCACAGGCGGTTCGCTGCTGGCACGGTCATGGCCGCTCTCCGGCGGCAGTGTTCTCGGCAAGGCGCTCACGAATCCGCTCCAGCGTCACCGGCGCCAAGTCAAAGCAATCGACCCCGATATCGGTGCTTGCCGCCGTGCCCGGCAGGGTGCCGTGGGAATGGCCAAAGAGGTGGATGTCGCCGCGGTGCATGCGCGGCCAGACCGTATGGGCGTAATGGCTCAGCCAGACGCCCTGAGGCACCCCAGTGGTCGGGTCCGTGACCACGACATGGGCCACGTCGGTCGCCGGACCGTTCCACGGCAGGCGCGCACCGATGCGATCGTGGTTGCCCCGGACCAGGGACTTCCTGCCGTTCAAGCGAGCGAAGATCGACCTGGCATAGGCCTCGGAGCAGCGATAGGCGAAATCGCCCAGGTGCCAGACCGTATCCTCCGGACCAACAACGGCGTTCCAACGCGCGACCAGGGCTTCGTCGTGCTCCTGGATCGAGGCGAACCGCCGGTGGATGTGCATCCTAGGGCTCAGGATGCCCCTATGGCCGAAATGAGTATCAGAGGTGAAGAGAGTTTGGGTCAACGAAGCCTCCCGCGGTTGCGGAGGCTGGGCACGCGGCGTCGCTCTCCGGGGTCAGTCGGTCGGAAGCGGCGGCAAGCGTTTCATGGCTAATGATTCCTTTGGATGGCCGTGATCGCCTGGGCTTTGGTCAGAGGCAAGCCTTTGCCTCTCTCATCCACACCCCGAAAATTCGATGCGGGAGCTTCGGCGAAGGACGGGATATTCCGCCACCCGAAGCCCGGGCTCATTCGGCTGCCTCATTCACTTCCGTCGCTGCCGGCCAGCAACGGGCTAGGCGTCCGAACACCCTGGCGTCGCTCCATGTGGATCCTGGGTGCGGCGCTGACCGCCGCATCGGCCGAGCCGGCGCGTCTGGAAAGTGGGAGCGTTCCATCGTGACCGGCGAAAACCACCATTGAGGCTTGGTTCGCGTCCGGCCGTGGGACGCCCTGCACCGACCGAACGGGGGCCGAGGTGGCATGCGGCCTCGACCGCGTGGCGGCGGTGAGAACCTTCTACGGCTCCGACGGCGCCACCGCGTTGGTCTTCGTCCTCTACTCGCCGCAAGTCGCCAACACCGTCCACCAGGCCATCGGGCAGATTCGGCGGACCGGCGAAGCGTGGGCCTTGGTCCGCGAGATCCGGGGCGTGACGGGGTAGGGACCGGAGAGCCTGTCCTTCGAGGACGGCCGAGCGAGCTTCACGATGGCTGCCGCCTTGCCGGGGGACGCCCGCTGCTGCCTGACCGGCAGGCAGCATCATGAGATCGACCTCGACACCGGTGCGGTGAAAACCGGCCCGAAGCTTCCCGACCTCACCCCGGGCCAATCATCCGCCTCCCTGGATGTGCCGACCCGGCCGGCTGGCTACCAGGGCGTCACGTACCTCCATAATGGCAGCCAAGTGCTGGTGGACGAGCGAGCCGGGACGATCACGTACGAGGTCCCCATGGCCTCCATTCGCAAATCCGTGTCGAAGGTGACGCTCCTGTTCCGGGGCACCGTTCGAGTGAACGGGTCATTCGAAGGCATCGCCTACGTCTTGAAGGCCGGCTGCGCGTCCGCACCGTACCCCGTCGCTGGCTGGTCGAAGGGGTCGACGATCACCCTTAAGGGATCGGCCCCGCACCGGGATCCGCACTCCTGTGCTGTGATGGCGAGAGGGGGCGGTGCCCATTCGAAGTTCACCTTCGTCGAATACGGCGATTTCTAAAACTCGTCCCGCTCCGACGAAAAGGCATCTCATGGCTCACTGGCACATGGGCGCCCATGTCATCGAACTCGGCATTGTCGATATGGGCGACAACTTCGTCACATACCACGGCGTGAAGGTCATCATGCCGAATGGCAAGAGGACCTTCGTTGGCAGGGTCATGATGCACAACGAGATCAATGCCCTCTTCCGCGAGACATAAGGTCAATTCGTGGATCTGTACCTACCCGGGTCGGGCGGCCAAAACCCCGCCTTGCTGTACGGCATGAAGACGGAGGTGGAGGATTCCTACAACAAGGCATCCCCCTTCTACGCGGAGAAAGCGCAGTGGGGTGGCTACCTCGTCATGTCGTTCGTGGCTTGGTTCCTACTGATTGGGTTTGTGATGGTCCCGTATGCCTCTTCGCGCTCGACCGTCTGGCGAAACGGGATCCGCTGTCCCGGAAAGTGTTCGATGCTCATTGGCCGCCCGCCGGAACGGGGGAAGATGCGCTCCTCGCCACCGGACAGGTGGAACGAAAGGCCGCCTGACCTGTCCCAGCCGGTGACGGTGGCGTTATTCTCGTGGGCGTGACGGTGGATGTGGGCTTGTTGGCGTGACTGACGACGGCTACTCGCCGGAGGCGACGCTTCAGCTGACGGACACAGCATGCTAAATGCCATCGGCCATCACCCCGGCGCGGTTTGGCTAAAGCTCGATTTCCAGTGCCACACGCCACGCGACAGGGGCTGGATCGGCTCTCCGAACCTGGCTGGTGGCAGTCCTGCGAACGAGGCTGGGCGTCAAGCCTGGGCGGACGCCTTCATTGCCGAGGCCATCGCGCGCGGGCTTGGGGCCGTCGCGATCACGGACCACCACGACGTCGCGTTCCTGCCCTATGTCATCGACGCGGCCGCGCGGGCAGCGGCGGATGCGGCGCCGGTGATCTATCCAGGCATCGAGGTCACCTGCGCCGACAACGTGCAGTGCCTGGCGATCTTCGAACCCGGCACCACACCGGACGAATGGCGCCGCCTCCTGGCCAAGCTCGTCGCCGTCACCGAGACCGACGCGAAAGCCGACAGGACGGCACAAATCCGGCACTGCGGCTTAAGCGTCGAAGCATTGTTCGATGCGGTCGCGGTCGACGAGATCCTCGCCCCGCGCATGCTGTTGATTCCGCATTTTAGTCGCGACGATGCCCACAAGTCCCTGAACGCCGAAGGCCATGCCCCTCGCTTCGCACGTCTGCCGTGCGACGGCGTCTACATCGAGTGCCCCCATGCAACCCTCGATCAGCCGACGCTCGACAAGGCACATGGCAAGATCGACGAGTGGGGCCGCCGTCGACGCGCAATTCTGGCCACCGGTGACAACCGAAACGCGGGCTGGGACCGCCTCGGCGTGCACGACTGCTGGGTGCGCCTCGGCGAACCGACCATAGAGGCCTTGAGACAGGCGTTCCTCGCGGACGAGGCGCGGATCGTCTACGTGCCGCCGCAGTTGCCGGTGAACAGGGTCGTGAGGATCGATGTGCAATCGACCATTACGGGCCCGGCCCCCCTCTCGATTTTGGTCAACGACGGGTTCACGGCCCTGATCGGCGGCCGAGGATCCGGCAAAAGCGCCGTGCTGGAGTTCCTGCGCTTCGGGCTCGGCAAGTCCGAGATCGACCTCGCTCCGGAGGAGAGGGCCGGGCGGAGGCCGCGCGAACGCGAACGCACGCTCATCGACGAAACGCTCAGCGGGGGCTGGGTCGCCGTCGAGCTCGACCGGGGCGGCCTTCGCGAGCGCTGGCAGAGATTCGGCGACAATCCGGCGACCATCGTCGTCACGACGCCCGGCCTCGACGACGAGCCGATCACGGTCGCCGACGCGCAGCGTCGGTTCCCGGCTCGCGCATTCCACCAAAAGGAGCTTTCGACGACGATGGTCGATCCGGAGGCCGCGGCGGAAAACATCACCGGCATCGCGGCCGCCGAGGTCATCGAGGAAAGAAGGCGCATCGACGGCGAAATCGCCGTCGTGAAGCGCGAGGTGACGACGGCCCTGCAGGATGTGGCCGCACACTGGCAGGCGGAATTGGAGCTGGGCCGTGCCCGTGGACGGGTCGCCGACATGCGGCGGAGGCTGGATGCCGCGCGGGTCAGGATGGCTCAGGGCGGCGTGCAGGAGGCCGACCTGGCCATCCTCCGCGAAGCCCCGCGATATGGCCGCGGGCGAAACTACCTCGACGACGTCGGAAGACGTATCGCCGACGACCGGGACAGGATCGGCGCCATCCTGGAGTCCCTCCTTGTCGTCGACAAGGAGCGATATGGGGACGCGCTCGAATTCGGTCCCCTCGCGGAACTCGACATCCGCCTCAAAGCCGTCCGAAGCAATATCGATGGCCGCCTAAGGTCCGTGCTGCGGGACCTGAGCGACCTTTCATCCGCCCGTGATGCCGCCGGCGCCGAATTCCAGGTCATCCGGCAGGCCTTCGAGGAAGGGTACGCCAAGGCGCGCGAGCGTCAGGTGGCCCACGGCGCGTTGATCAAGGAGGCGGAGGCTCTCGCCGGGCAGCTGGAGGAAATGGAAGCCCAGGAGGCGCGAGCCTCCGAACGCTTCAACATGACCCACGCCGCGCCGGCCATCCTAATCGACGCGCGACAGAGGCTGGCGCAGCTCGTAGTCGACCGTCGGACCCTGCTCGCACGCGCCGCCGATGAGGTCGCGTTGAAATCGGCTGGCACCCTTCTCGCGCGGGTTTCGAAGGATCGCCGGCCCGTCGAGTGCATCCAATCGCTCTGTGCCTGGATGGAAGGATCGATGATCCGCAACTCCGACCGGAGCTGTTCCGATTGGGTGGTGGCGACGTGCCGGGACGGTGGCCAGGGCTGGACGGCCTTGTGCGACGCCCTGCTCAAGGTCTACCGCGACAGGATCATGGCCGGCAGCCCGACCGAGCCGGGCGTTGAGGCCATGGCGGAATTGAAAACCCTGGTGTTCGGGGGCCAGGAGCGGCTCACCGACAACCAGGCGAACCGGCTCTACGCTCGTTTGAGCGACCAAAGCGTCGAAGTCATGCTCTCGGCCGTACCGAGGGATTCCATCGTGCTGACCTACGTCAGCGACGGCCAGAAGATCGGGTTCGCGCGCGCATCCCCCGGGCAGCAGGCATCCGCGCTCCTCGAATTGCTGCTGCGACAGGAAGCGGGAACGCTCATCGTCGACCAACCGGAGGACGACCTCGACAACCGAGTTATCATGCGCATCGTGGAACGAATTCGGACGTCCAAGACGGCCCGGCAGATCATCTTCGCGACCCACAACGCGAACCTCGTCGTGAACGGCGACGCGGACAAGGTCGTCACCATGGTGTCCACCATCGCGGAGGATCGGGCGCCGGAAGGAACGACGCACGTGCGTGTCGAAAGCGACGGCGCCATCGAGACCCCCGCCGTCCGCCAAGCTGTCACGCGGATCATGGAAGGTGGCTTGGATGCCTTCGACCTCCGTGCACGGAAGTACGGTGTCGAGGGAGCACAAAGATAGGTCCGACCAATCCTCGCGCAGGGATACGGGCAACTGACGGTCGAAGGGGCGGCGGTCGAGGTATGCCAAGCCGCGAGGACCCTGGACATGCTGAGGGTGACGATCTTTTCATCGACGCTCCGGCATGATCGCCGGGAAGGCGTTGGTGCAGGCAAGCCATGACGGACGAGGACCGACAGAAGATCAAATCCATCGCGGGGCGCTTGAGGGATGCCGGTTTCCGGGTCTCCACCCGTGCGGTGTACGACGAACTCGGTCGCAAGGGGTCCTACAACGCCATGGCCGCCGTGGTCGCCGAGTGGCGGGCGGAGGTCGACTACCAGCCGGAGGTCGAGACCCATGACTTACCGTCGGGGCTCAAGGTCAGGCTGCTCGACATAGGCGCCGAGATCCTCGCCCACGTACGAGCCGAGCAATCGGCGGCGCGGGATGCCGAACGGGTCAACGCCGACACGAGGCGGCGGGCATACGAGGCGGAAACCGCCGAGGCCGGGGCCATGGTCGGTCAACTCTTGGAGCGTGTCCAAGACCTACAAGCGGAAGTGGCATATCTACGGGCCTTGACGGGATTGGAGGGCACGACCGGGGGCGAGGCCTCGGCGGTCGAGACCGTGATCACGCGCCCTGGTCCCTCCGGGGAAGCGGACGCCCTTTGGACACGCATCGGCACCGAAGTCCGTGAATTGCTTGGCCGGCGGGGTCCCATGTGGGAGCCGGAAATCCTGGATGCGTTGCCCGTCGAGATCCGTCGCCGCTCCGTACAGGTCGGATTGCCCCTCTTCGCCGGCTGGCTGGGCTTCCATCTCCGCCGGATGGCCAATGCCGGCGAGGGGATCCGCATCGACGACGGACGCTTCGTCGCCAGCGAGCCGCAGGACGCAACGGAGGAGCCACCCACTTCCAAAGCCGAGGCGACGCGGTTTTGGCGCCTCGTCATGCGGGAGGTCATCGGCATCGTCCGACGGACCGGACGCCCAATGGCGGCGGCAGAAATCCTCGGGGAACTCGCGCCCAACACCATTGAGACCGCGCGGCGGTTCGAAGTGATGAAACCGGGAATGTTGGCCGAGAAGATGCGTGTTCGCGCGGAGCGCAAGGACGATCCGTACTTCGTCGAGTTAGAGGACGGTCGCTTCGACCTCAGCGACTTGATGAAGGCAGTGGCGGCGTAACGGATCGGTCGTAACGATACCCGGCGACGTTACGTTACGGCTAATGCTTGATGCTCTCGGCCCCGGCCGGCGCTGGGACCCCGCTCGACACCATCGGTCGCCCGGGGGGATCAGGCAGCCTCTCCCACCGGCAGAACGGCCTTGGCGTCGGTTATGGCTTGGAACTCGTCGAGGAATTCAGGACGGTGCTGGACGAGGTATCGCACGACCCGTCCATTGCTGAGCAGTTTCGCAAGGTAACCTCGGACCACCGTCAGTTCCAACGTGTCCCTTCCGAAGGTTTCTTGGACCGCAGTGACGGATTCTTGCAGTTTGGCGAGTTCGCGCTCCATTCGAGCCAACGTTTCCGGCGTTACGCCTTTCACCTTCTTGCGTTCGTTTCCGTCAACAAGCCCGGATTGCGGCGTGGTGGCCAGGATCGCCGAGGCATAATTCACTGAGTAGTTGTGCGCCCCGACCAGCAGCTCCGCGGCTTCGATTTGGCGAAGGGGCCGCATCTTCTGCATGAGTTCGAACACGGCGATGGGGCACGGCTTGTCCTTCAGCAAAGAAACGGCCTCGTCGCAGATTCCGTCGAGCATGCGCACCCGTCGCTGAACGCTCACCGGATGGATGCAGAGGGCCGTCGCGATACGTTCGGCGGGCACGCCCCTATCCATGGCCCTGACGATCATCGCCCTTTCCTGCACGGCGGAGAGGCGGTTGATGCGGCGATTGTAGGTGAAGGCCTCGTCGTCGGTGGAGACCAGGCATTCCACCTCCGACTGGCCGAGCTCCTTCAGAACCTCGACGCGCAGATGACCGTCGAGAAGAAGGTAGACACCTGGCATCCTACTGTCGCGAGCAACCACGGGCGGTTCGACGAGGCCGATTTCGCGGATGGACGCGGCGATCTGCAGATATTTCTGGCTGGCCTTCATCGTGGGCCGAAGGCTCTTGACGGGCAGCAGCGACGCCAGGGGCAACGTCACCAACTCGGTCTCGAACGCAAGGGTCAACGGGTGAACTGGAACGATGTCGCTCATGACGGCCTCGCAATCAATCGGTTGTGAAGGTCGAGCGGCATGGTGGCCAACCCCTCGGCACGCAGCAGGTCGACGAAGGTCGCGTCGGACCTCAGCACCTTGAGGGCCTCGACCGTGAAGAGCAGCTTCGTCTGGGTGACCTCGGCTTTCTTGACGAGCAGCCTCTGCTTGTCCGCTTCCTGGTGATACATCCGTAGCAGCGCGTCCGTAGACATCGGGCGCTTGGCGCCGTCCTTCCGCCCATAGGCGCTCTTGAGGAGGCCACGGCCTCTCTGGCGACGCGCTTCGAGCAAGCGCCGGACTTTCGCCAGCTTGCCGCCTGAGAGCTTGCGTTCCGAATAGGCCTGCGCGAGCAAGGCTTGTTCGCCTTCTTCGTCCGTCCGAGAGATCTCGACCGCCACGCTGACGGGTAGGACACCGGTTTCGACAGCGGTGAGGAGGCGCTCCTCGCCACGTTCGATGAGGCCGACCACCATGTTGACCCACTGCTGGGTGCAACCGATTTTCTTCGCGATCTCCCCGTCGCAGTACCCGCGCTTCCTCAGGGCTGAAACATCGTGAAGAAGGTCGATGGGGCGATGCTGGCGCCGGGCGCAATTCTCCACGATGCTCATGACGAGGCAGTCGCGTTCGTTCGCCTTAATGACGATGGCTGCGACTTCCGTTTGCCCAAGCTGAATGCAGGCTTCGAGGCGCCCCTGACCGCAGACGAGGCCAAACGATGGCATCCCATCGAGGTCCGGAAGCGGCGTCACCGTTACCGGGCGCTTCAAGCCAACCAGGGAAATGCTTTCCACGATCTCGCGGAATTTGCGTCGGTCCCGAACCCTGGGGTTCAGCACCGTGATCCTGTCCACCGGGATCATACGGACGCTGCGCTTGGAGGAATTCGTCATGCGGCCTCCTCGAAAGGTGCGCGGGCGGAAAGAGCGAAGAAGCCGTCCAGTGTCTCGAAACGATAGACATCAAGGGAGAGGCCATTCCGCTCGGCGAGCCGAAGCCCTGGGCCGCTCATGTCCAGCCGCGGCAGGAGATAATGGTCGAGAACGGCACGGTTCCCGACGTCCATCCGCATCACGACCGTGATGTCGGGCATCAGCAGGGCGTCGAGCCGAATGCGCCACCGAAGCGAGCCCGCTGGCGTCTCGCGGCAGCGCGCGATTACGACCGAAGCGGTGAACTCGGTATTGACGGTGAGAAGGTCCGTGACGCGGTCGCGCTCAACGCTACCGCCGACACCGCGGATACCCCACATCACCGCATCGAGAACGTCGGGGTGCATCCTGCGCAGGGTCCGGTTGACCTCAATGTAGCGGTAGTCGTGGTCGGGCCTGTAGCCGATGAGCTCGTAGGCGCGGAGCAAGCTGCCGAAGCGGCGACGGTATACACTGCTCGACGGCATCTCCTCGCGTTCGTCGATAACCAAACCGGACAGTGCACCTTCAGCCTGAAGTAGTCCCCGCAGCAAGTCGAGGAGTTTGGCATCGTCATATCTGCGGCTACGGGCCTCGATGATGATGCGGGCCTGCTCGAACAGGTCCTTCTCGACCAGGGGCACGAATACATCCGGCGCGCGCACCCAGATCTCCGGAGGGTTCGCAACCCGGTGTTGCTTAAGCTTGAAGGAGCGCCGGTTGAAAACGTTGTGCCCGATGTACTTCTCGTTCGTTAGCACTTCGTGGACCGTAGCCCGCGACCACGGATGCCCGCTGTCCGTCCTCACACCTTCGCGGTTCAGCGACGTCGCAATCTCCGCCTCGGCTCGACCCTCATCGACGAACATCCGGTACATTCGCCTGACCGTGCAGACTTCCTCGTCGGGACCTGGCACGAGGATCACCCGGTCGGTCTGAAGACTCTTGCGCTGGCCGAGCCCGAGCTCGCCCTTCGATGCCCCCGGCTCGTCCACCAAGCGCCTGCGAAGCCCGAAGCCGGCCATTCCCCCTTGACGGAACCCTTTCTCGACGAGTCGGCACTGGCCAGCGAAAACCTTGACTGACAGCTCGCGGCTGTGCTCCCGCGCCATGACGCGCTTGACCGCCTTGAGCAAAACGGAACTCGTCGTCCCGTCGTTGTCGAACTGCTCGGCGCAATAGTGGACTTGGATGCCGGCACGCGAGCACAGAAATTCGTAGTGGGCGCTCTCGTCGGCGTCTTGGAACCGGCCCCAGCGGCTGATGTCATAAGCCAGGATGGCGACGAACTCCGCCTCTCCCGAGGCGACGTCCGCCATCAGGCGCGTGAGGCCCTCGCGGCCGCCGATCGTGAGCCCGCTGCGCCCCGCATCCTCGTAGACCCTGATGATCTCGAAGCCGCGCAGGTCGGCATACCGCTGGATTTCGGCGAGCTGGTTCTCGATGGAAAACTGTTGGGGATCGGTCGACATCCTGACATAGGCCACCGCCCTGGCGGAGCCACCGGTCTCCGTCTCGCCCCTCGGTCCCCCAGGATCCATGCCACTACGTCCGAAGGCTGATCGCGACGGCCCATCCATCGGGTCCAGTCTCTTGCCCGCAACATGAGCGTGCGGAGGCTGGAATGTCGTTTCCTAAGAAGGGCAATTCTTTTCATGGTCGCGGCGGTGGACGGATGCCGCCGAGCCAAGGCGAGACGTTCGCAGCGATGGTGTCCAACGTCCTGCGGATCTCGGTTGGGGGCCGTCCCTCGGCGGTGAAGCTGGTCGCACGATGGACAGGTGCTGGCGAGCGTAGCGTCAAAAATTGGTTCAACGGCTCATGCGCGCCGAAAGGGGATCACTTCCGAGAACTCGTCCGCCACTGCCCTGAAATGCTTCACGCCTTCCTGGTGTCGGCCGACCGGCACGACCACCTTGTCAGCGCCAAGGTCAACGAAGCGGAGGAAGCACTATTGGATGCCCTAGCAGCGATCACGAGAATGAAGCGTTGAAGTTCGTTCGCTTTCTTACGGTCTCGACGTCGATCCAGCAGGGCATTCAAACAGTCGCTCCGGTCATCGAGGATTTCTTGGATTTTTTAATGCGGCGATCGACGGTCGGTCCCGCAATGACCTCATAGCGCGGTATCTTGTCGATCTCCGGTTTCAGCGCGTCGGGAGGAAAATCGCCGTAGCCGTCGCCTTCCGACGCTGCCGCATGGCCTTGGATGGCATCGAGCTTGGCCGAGTCTATACCGATCCTTCGTCCGACGGTTTTGAACCGATGTCGCCAAGCATGGTTCGGCTGGACGTTCTCGTCGTCGACGCCGAGCGCTCGGACCCACTCAGCGAGCTTGCCCCCCACCTTCACGTAGGTCGGATTGGCGGCGGAGGCCCCACGTTGGCGCTCGACGCTGTAGAACAATGGCCCGGAACCTTTCGAGCGCACGAAATCGAGGAAACCCTGTTCTACGAGGTGATCGTGAAGTGGCACCTCGCGGGAGTCGTTCGTCTTCGTGGTGCCGGCCTCGGGCGTGATGTCCATCACCCAGACCCCCTCGCTGAGCCTCACGTCCTGGGCCCGGAGCTGGGTGATCTCGTTCACCCTGGCGCCGGAATAGGCGCACAGCCAAGGGACCCAACGGCGGGCGTCCTTCAGCTCCTGAGAGGCCAGACCGTTCTGTGGAGCGAGGGATGCCGCAAGGATCTGGTTTGCTTCCTCGGCAGAGAAACCCGACTTGCGCACCTTCCTCTTCCTCTTCCCCACCTTCACGACCACGCCTGCGGCCGGATTGCTCTCCATCCTGGACTGGGCGACGGCGAAGCTGAGAAGGGCTTTCGGAGCTGCGAGGTAGACGTCCCGCACCGTCAAGGGACTGAGGCCGTATGCCGTGCCCATCATCTTGTCACGCCAGCGAACGACGTCCGCGGCGGTGATGCGCCGGACGTCCTCGGTGCCGACGAAGGCCATGAATTTCCTCAGGATCGGGTACCACCGCTTGACGGTGGCCTCGCTCGGCTGAACCGAACGTCGGTACTCCGCCCAAACGTCAGCGAATTTCAGAGGTCCCGCCGAGGTGAAGGGCGGAGGGAAACGCTTGGCATGCTCGTCGGGCGTATAATCGCCCTCGGCGTTCCGCAGAAGGCTTTCGTGCGCCAACCCGTTCGCTTCCGCGGCGGCGAGGATGATGCGCCGACGGTCGCCCTCCGTGACGACGAGGCCCTTGTCCGAGATGACCTTGTCGGTGGCTTGCCCGTAGCGCGCCCGCACCAACGCCTCCGCCTCGGACCAACCCGTCGCGAGCCGCAATGCCGACGGACTGCCAGAGGTGCGCATCCGGAGGCTTTTCAGCCCATTGTCCGCCACAGCCTCCCGACGCCATTGCTCGGCTGCGCCCGGATCGTCTGCGTGTTCGGCGACCTTGCTGTGATAGATTTCGCCGGCAATGGCCTGGACCTGGCGATTGGTGAGCGGCTGCAGGCCCTTCCTTAGGTTGGCCCAGCGCTCCTCCAAGGCGGTGTTCTCGGCGAAGTGGCGGGCCCTGGCCTCGGCCGGGTCCTTGGTTTTCAAGGAAAACTTCACCTCCACCTTGCCAACGAGCTTCACCAGGTCCTCGGGCACGCGCCTGCGGAGTTGGTAGACGCCGGTCTTAGGATGCTTCGTGGGGCGGGGCATGGGCAACGGCACTGTGTACCACCTGTGTGTACCACCAGGCGGATAAAAAAGCCTTACTTGCCAATAGGTTCTGTAGGATCAAGCACTTAGGGGGGTGCGTGGCGGAGAGGGGGGGATTCGAACCCCCGATGCCCTTGCAGGCATGCCGCATTTCGAGTGCGGTGCATTCAACCGCTCTGCCACCTCTCCGCGAAGGCGCCTCGATGAGACGGGCGGTCACTAGCACGAGTGCTCCGGCTTTCACAAGCGGGGATCGCGGGAAAGCGTGACCGAGGAGAAGACGAGGGAGCCGGCGGTGTCGCGGTTCGGATGCGCCGGGGTCTTCAGCGTTGCTTAACCGGGGCGGTGCGACGGTCTGCGGGACGCGAATCGGAAACCCGTCGGCGACGCCTTGGACGCCGTACGGGGATTGACAGGATCGGGAAGCCCAGGGATGGCATCGGACGCCGCCACTGCCGTGATCGCCGTCCTGGCCGGCTCCGCGCCCCTGCATCTCATCCGCGTCCTGGCCCCCCTCGGCTGCGTGATCCGCCCCGTCAGCGGCCTGCCCCAGGATCTCGCGACCGATCGCGGCCCTCTGCCGGCCTGCGACCTGATCGTCGTCGAGGCGGGCGCCCAGGAGTCCTGCGCAGTGCTCGCGCTGATCGCACGGGTGCGCGGCCTGGGGGCGCAGGCTCGGACGCCCATCCTGCTGATCGCGGCCGACGATGCGCCACCGGTCCGGCGCGCGGCCGCGGCCGCCGGGGCCACCGATCTCATGGCGTATCCGGTCGATCCCTTCGATCTGCGGACCCGGGTCGGCAACCTGATCGAACTCGCCCTCGCCCGCCGGGCCGCCGAGCACCAGGGCCGGCTGGCGGCACACACCGTCGAGCGGGCCGTCGTCGAGGCCGCAGCCCGGGAGCGGGAGATCATCCGCCGCCTGATGCTGGCCGCGGAGTTCCGCGACGACCAGGCGGGGGGCCACCTGACCCGCGTCGCCGGCTGCGCCATCGCGATCGCCGAGGGCCTCGGCCTCCCGGAGCAGGAGGCGAACGACATCGCCTTCGCGTCGACCATGCACGACATCGGCAAGATCAGCATCCCGGACCATATCCTGATGAAGCCGGGCGCCCTCACCGAGGCCGAGCGCGAGGAGATGAAGCAGCATGCCCTACGGGGCTACCGCATGCTCCACGACAGCCCGTCCCACTTGCTGCAGCTCGCCTCCGACATCGCCCTCACCCATCACGAGCGCTGGGACGGCGAAGGCTACCCCCAGGGCCTGAGGAACACCGAGATTCCCCTGGCCGGCCGGATCATCGCGGTGGCCGACGTGTTCGACGCCCTCATCTCCGAGCGGGTCTACAAGAAGGCCTGGTCCCTGGAGCGGGCTCGCCAGCACATCGAGGCACAGGCCGGGACGCATTTCGATCCCGACTGCGTCGCCGCCTTCGTCTCGCGGTGGACCGACATTGTCGGCCTGATCGCGGAGCATCCGCCCGAGAACGCGGCCGCCTGACCCCGGCCGGACGCCGCGGATCCCGGCTCAGCCGGCGAGACATCACCGGATCCGGAGGGCGACAGAAGGCCGGGATCCTGTTACCGCTGCGGCGAAACAGGCATATACTAGAGGCATCTACGTCCGCTATCCTCGATTGTCCGCAGGGGCGGTCCCCGTCGTCTTGCTGGGACGCCGCGGTCGCGGGCTTCGGGATTTCAGTGGCATGGCATGCATGATGGACGCTTCCCGCGAGACAACCGCGCCCCTCACCGATCCGCTGCTCCTCGACAACCAGCTCTGCTACGCCCTCTACGCGGCCGCCCACCGGATGACGAAGTCCTACCGCCCGATGCTGGAGCGGATGGGCCTGACCTACCCGCAATACCTCGTCCTCCTGGTGCTGTGGGAGACCGACGGCATCACGGTTTCGGAGATCGGGCGGCGCCTGCGCCTGGATTCCGGCACCCTGACCCCTGTCCTGAAACGCCTGGAGGTGGCGGGCTTCCTCGTCCGGAGCCGACGGCGCTCCGATGAGCGCGAGGTCGAGATCGCGCTCACGCCGCGCGGACAGGGGCTCCGGGCCGAGGCGGCCGCCGTGCGAGAATCCGTGATGTGCCAGCTCAACATGTCGGAGCCGGAGGTGCAGGCCATGCGGGCGGACCTGAACGCCCTGATCGAGAACCTCAGTGCGGCCGGGTAACGGACCGGAGCGCCGGCCCCGCACCCCGCCGAGCCGCCGAGCCGCCGAGCCCGGCTTCGGACGCCGCCGCTCCCTGGAAGGCCGGGAATTTTGCCGGATAAGTTTTTCTTGAACCGAACGGGACAGTGCCGTTAAGGCGGTGCTGTCGAGCGCGCGATGCCGCGGACAAGCCCTCGTTCACAACCTGTGCGGGATTGAGCGTATCGTGGATTCCCACCGACCGGTTCAGCAGGCCATCGCGACCCCGTCCCCGGTTCCGACGAACGGATTCCCCGGGCCGTGCCCGTCGATCGCTGGCGTGTCCGGGCCAGGACGCATCAGGGTCGAACTTGCCGGTCGGTCCGGCGTTTCCGACCGATGAGTGCGCATGCGGGCGAAGCGGATCTGGCCCCGCGACGGCAGGTTGGTGTTCTGCCGTTCCGGCGAATGCCCGATGGCGGCTTCATGATCATGCTCATCACCTCGCGGGAGAGCCGGCGCTGGGTGATTCCGAAGGGCTGGCCGATGAAGGGGCGCAAGCCCTACGACGCCGCCGCCCGGGAAGCCTACGAGGAAGCCGGCCTCCTCGGCACCGTCGGCAAGCGTCCCCTCGGCTTCTACCTCTACGAGAAGCGCCTGAAGAGCCGCGATGCGGTCCTGTGCCAGGTGAAGGTGTTTCCCCTTGAGGTGCGCAAGCAGCTCAAGCACTGGCCGGAGCGCCATCAGCGCGAGGATCGCTGGTTCAAGCCGTCCGAGGCGGCCGACGCCGTGGCGGAGGCGGGGCTCGCCGCGATCATCCGTGCCGCCTGCAAGCGGGAAACCGGCGCCCTCGCCTGAGACGGGCGGGCGACGTCCCCGCCGCGCCCGTGGGAATTCGGCCACCGACCCGAGAGAAACCGACACAATTCGCTGCGATGCGATTGCCAAGGGGATGATGATCGGCTAATTGCCCGTCCGTCCGGTTCGCACGGCCCTCGCCGCAACCCAGGACGTTTAGCTGCTGTAGCTCAGTGGTAGAGCACCTCATTGGTAATGAGGAGGTCGACAGTTCAATCCTGTCCAGCAGCACCATTATTCTCCAACAAAAACAGCGCGTTCGGGGTGATGGTGCCGACTGCCGCCCGGTCCGGCTTTTTGTCTGGGCAGCACGCGGGCGGTCCAGGTTCGGAACGCGGTTTTCGCACCCTTGCGTCAGCCGCCCGCACGCCCCGTACGACCCTGCTATCGGCCGTTCGAAGCCCCCCCCGACCGGCAGCGGACGGCGAAAGCGGACACGGGGCGAAGCAGGGTGTAGGACCGTGCATGGGTCTGGAACCGCCGGCCTCGGAGCATTCCCATGAAACGCGCGACCCTATCGCTGATGGCCATCAGCCTGTTCATGGCGGTGCATGCGAGCGCGCAGAGCCTTCAGCCTCCATCCGATGGCCCGAGCACGCGCGAAGCGCCACGCACGAAGCGTGAGCGTGATCTCGGCCTGGACGGGAAGCCACGCGGGCAAAGAGAACTGTCGGCTCCGGACCGGGACGGGTACTCCACCGAGGAGCCCGATGACGAGGAGGACGACGATCTCGGGGAGGCCCTCCGTGGGGCTCAGCCCGCTGAGCCGCAGGCCCGTTGATCGTCTGCGGACCGCATGCGCTCTCCGATCCTCGCCCTGGTACTGGCCGTCGCGATCACTCCCGCCGCCCGCGCTGAGCCGGCATCGACCCTGGCCGGGCTGTGGCAGGCACTCGGCTCGTGTTCGCAGTCGGTGGGGGGCCCGGCAGGCTCGGCCGGCTCAGAGGTCACGGTGCTGCTCAGCATCAGGCGTGATGGCAGCCTCCAGGGGCAACCGCGGATCACGCACGCGAAGCTTACGGGCGACGATGCGGCTCAGAAAGAGTTCCTCGCTGGCGTACTCGGGAGCATCGCGCGGTGTTTCCCGCTCTCGATCACGGACGGTCTCGGCGGTGCCGTCGCGGGGCGCCCCCTTCGCCTGAGGGTCATGAACCGAGCGAGGGAGCGCGGCGCCTGAAACGTTGCCGCATGCACAAGCTTTGCCGACAGCCGCGAAGAGAAGCCGGGCGATGATATCGTAACCATGTCACGCCGCGCATATCGCTATGGAAATCGCCTGCCGCATTGCGGCAGCCTGGGCAGCAAGTCTGGACTGCGGAAGATGCTTCGATACGGCCTCCGGCAGCGGGAGGGCGAAATGGGAAGCGACGTTGAGGCCGATGTCGTGATCGGCTTTCATGCCGCAGCGTATCCGGCATTCGCCAGATCCGAAGCAAAGCGTTCTGAGCGAAACGCAGACGCGCAGGATCCATCTGCCTTACGGTCGCTCGGAGCAGCGCATTCGTCTGGCAGCCCGTCAGCTCCCGCGGATCGTCATGTCCGCGCCGTCGGCAGCTCACTACCCTGCGTCGCCTGGATGTGCGCGTTCAGGAGGTTGTCCGTCCGGTCCGAACCGAGGACGCTGGAATCGCGGCGGAGGGTCTGCTCTCCCGCACGATGGCCGTGTCCCTGTTCCCGAACGGGCTCGGGCAGACCCAGCCGCGCCTCGTCTCCCTCGCGGGGGACACCCTTCCCCCGGGCACCGCGTCGCCGATCCGCTCCGGCGGCCGGGAGATCGCCTACCACCTGAGACAGGGCGCCGCTGCCGCAGCTGCCGGCCGTTCGGGCCTGCGTCGCCACGCAAGGCCCCTTGTGGGCGATGATCCGGGGCGATTTGTCGGAACGCCGCGACGGGGTACTCTCTCGCCAGGGAGATACGCCGATGACCGCCTCAACGACGGCCGCCAGGGCCGCGCCATCGATCTATGACCGGGACCTCGACCGGAACCCGGCGAATTACCAGCCGCTGACGCCCCTGAGCTACCTCGACCGGTCGGCGCGGGTCTTCCCGGATCACTGTGCGGTGATCCACGGCCCCCTGCGGCGCAGCTATGCCGAGCTCTACGCGCGCTGCCGCCGCCTCGGGACGGCCCTCGCGGCACGCGGCATCGGGCGCGGCGACACCGTCGCGGTCGTCCTCGCCAACACGCCCGAGATGATCGAGGTCCATTACGGGGTGCCGATGACCGGCGCCGTGCTGAACACCCTGAACACCCGCCTGGACGCCGCCGGTCTCGCCTTCTGCCTCGACCACGGCGAGGCCAAGGTGCTGATCACCGACCGGGAATTCTCGAAGGTCGTGGCCCCGGCGCTGGCCCAGGCCCGGGTCAAGCCCCTGGTGATCGACGTCGACGATCCGGAATTCACCGGCCCCGGCACGGCGGTCGGCAGCCTCGGCTACGAGGCCCTGCTGGCGGAGGGCGACCCGGCCTGGGACTGGGCGATGCCCGGCGACGAGTGGGACGCGATCTCGCTGAACTACACGTCGGGCACCACCGGCGACCCGAAGGGCGTGGTCTATCACCATCGCGGCGCCGCCCTGCTCTGCCTCGGGAACGTCATCACGGGCAACCTCGGGCAGCACCCGGTCTATCTCTGGACCCTGCCGATGTTCCACTGCAACGGCTGGTGCTTTCCCTGGACCCTCTCGGTGGTCGCCGGCACCCATGTCTGCCTGCGCCAGGTCCGGGCCGGCGCGCTCTATGCGGCATTGGCCGAGCATGGCGTTACGCATCTGTGCGGCGCGCCGATCGTGATGCAACTCCTCTTGAACGCGCCCGCGGCGGAGCGCCGCCCCCTGCCCCGGCGGGTCGCCTTCCTGACGGCGGCCGCGCCGCCGCCCCAGGCGGTTCTCGGCGCCATGGGGGCCGCCGGCTTCGACGTCACCCACCTGTACGGTCTCACCGAGACCTACGGCCCGGCCGTGGTGAATGCCTGGCATCGGGACTGGGACGCCCTCGACGACGAGGTCCGCGCCGCCAGGATGGCGCGCCAGGGCGTGCGCTATCCCGTGCTCGAGGGCTTCGACATCCGCGATCCCGAGACCTGCGAATCCCTGCCCGCTGACGGCGAGACGATGGGCGAGGCGATGTTCCGCGGCAACGTGGTGATGCGCGGCTACCTGAAGAATCCGAAGGCGACGCAGGCCGCCTTCGCGGGCGGCTGGTTCCGCTCCGGCGACCTCGGGGTCAAGCATCCGGACGGCTACATCCAGCTCAAGGATCGCTCGAAGGACATCATCATCTCGGGCGGCGAGAACATCTCCTCCATCGAGGTGGAGGACGCCCTGTTCCGCCACCCCGCCGTCTCCGCCGCCGCGGTCGTGGCCCGCCCCGACGCGAAGTGGGGTGAGACCCCGATGGCGTTCGTCGAGCTGAAGCCCGATGCCACCGTGGAGGCCGACGCCCTCATCGCCTGGTGCCGCGAGCGGCTGGCCGGCTACAAGCTCCCGCGCCACATCGTGTTCGGAGAGCTGCCGAAGACCTCGACCGGCAAGGTGCAGAAGTACCTGCTGCGGGAACGGGCGAAGGAGACGTGAGCGGGCGACGGCCCCGCCCGTCGCCGATCACGGTGGGGCCGCGAACCTGCGATGGACCAGAGCCGCTTCATCCGTCGTCAGGCTGTAGAGCGTCTCGATCGTCCGATCGAGGCCGGAGTGAACCTCTCGGAAGCGCTCGATCGCCTCCGCCCGGACCTTCACGCTGGGATTGGCATTAAGGCGCGCACCCAGCTGCATCAGGTGTCCGACCTGGGCGACGATCGCAGCGTGCGTCCGCGCCTCGCCGGCATCTCCGAGGTCGAGCAACTTGATCGGCAGGGCGGCGAGTTCGTTCGTTCCGACATTGTTGTTGGAGCTGGTCAGCTGGAATCGCCATTGCAGCAGCTGGCTGTTCAGGCAGGCGAGGATGTATTCCGGGGACAGATCGCAGGTCGGTGCGACGACGACCGCGTTGGTCGAATCGGCGAAGTACCAGCCCGGCTCCGAGAGGGTCGCGACGATCCGATGCCGCTCGTCGACGCCGGTGATCCTCTGGGTCGCGATGCGCCGGACGCCGACGGCATCCGGCGTGATGTGGGCCTGCTCGTAGCGCGCACGGTCGAACCATTCGACGCGCCCCTGGCTCAGGGTGCGATGGATCGCGTAGGCGGAGACCTCCACGCCCTTCAGGAGCCTGCTGTGTCGGGGATCGTCCGTGATGTAGGCGCGGTAGATCGTCTGGTTGATCTCGCCGCGGGCGATCCGAATCCCCGCGATTCCGTCGAGGCGCGCGACCGAGTTCGCCTGATGCAGCTTCTTGGCCAGCTCCCATGAGGCCTGATCGGTGATCGGGATCGGCAGGCCCAGGGGATCGATGGCCGCCAGTTCGCTCCGTCGCATCGTGACGTCCCGGGAGGGATCGTCGAACGACGCCCGGGGATAGACGTGGAGGCTGATGCGCGGGTTGTGCTTGCGCCGGGACGGCGGGCGCTTGCGGCCTCCGACGACCACCGTCGACAGCTTGGCATCGTAGAAGACGCGATGCTGGCGGATGTCCTTCTGGGGAAAGGCCCGCGCGTTCAGCTCGTCGACCTGATCCAGGACCGCGAGGCGCGTCGTCTTGCAGCTGAAGTCGGCGAGCAGCGCCATGGGCACGATCATGCCCAGGGAACCGTTGTGCCTGACGAGCTGCAGGCTCTGGATCAGGAAGAACCGGAACAGGTTCAGCTTGCCGCCCTTCGCGGCGTCCAGTCGGTCCGTCCGGGCGAGGTAGGCGCGGAAGACGTCGTGGGGCCAGGAGGCCGCGCCGCGCTCCTTCTCGATGACGTCGTAGGGCGGATTGCCGATGACCGCGTCGAACCAGCCGCGGGCACGGACCTCCGGAAACGACAGCTCCCAGGAGAACGGTTTCGCCTCGGTGATCCGCAGGCCGGCCGGCAGAAGCGCGTAGGCATCCTGTCCGACGAGGCTGTTTCCGACATGGATGTTGCCGGTCAGGTCCGGAAGAAACGTCTCGTTCGGGAACAGTACCCCCTGCCGCCCCAGGGTGGATTGGGTCTCGCCCTCGAGGATCTTGAGATAGATCGACATCTCCGAGACTTCGGTGGCCTGGCGATCGATATCGACGCCGAAGATACAATCCTTGGCGATGCGCTTCTTCAGCTCGCTGGTCAGCTTCAGGTCGCCATGGGCGTCGAGATAGACGGATTTGCCGTCCCGCTTGTCCACGTTGAGATGGTAATAGTGGATATGCGCCTGAAAGAGCTTTTCCAGTGCACGGATCAGGAAGGTTCCGGACCCGCAGGCCGGATCGAGGATCCGGATGCGACGCATCTGTTCCGGCGTCTTGCCGTCGAGGAGCGGCGCCAGGGCGCCGTCGACGATGTGGGCGACGATGTGCTCGGGCGTGTAGAAGACGCCGCCCTGCTTCCGGATCTCGGGCTTCGGGGTGACGTTCCCCTGTTCGTCGATGACCGACCCGAGGAAGCGCTCGTAGACCGACCCCAGGATCTCGATCGGCAGGGTGCTGAAGAGATAGGGCGACTCGTCACCGGCCAGATGATCGATGAAATCGGCGAGCCATCGGTCATCGACCACGCAGGACTCGACGAAGTGGGCCGGCGCTCCGGCCCGTCCATAGAGCCCGCCGTTGAAGGCCGCCCGCATGTTCGCCTGGTTGCCGACGATCACGGTCCACAGCTCGCCCTTCCGGCGTCCGTGCCGTTCCCAGAGCGACAACGCCTGCCGGAGCGTCTGGAAGGTATCGATGTCGCGGTCCTCGCAGACCCTCTGAAAGATGAGGCGATCGAGGATCACCTGGACGGCCTCGTTGATCGACTCCACGTCCCAGTGCAGGGCTGCGTTGTGCCGGATCAGGGACTTGGCCAGCCGGGCGCGCTCGCCTTCGAGGTATTGCAGGAAATCGGTATCGACGGCCCGGTTGCGGTCCGGCTTGATCAGCCAGAGTTGCCGGTCGGTCCGGGAGGTGACCTTGGGCAGGTTCTGGATGAAGGCTTCCAGGGAACCGGCCGCGACGGCTTGCCGTGACAGCAGGTCCCAGATCTTGGGCGCCGCATCCCGGTAATCCTGGTAGCAGAGGCGCCAGCCCGGCACGACGCTGAACGGCTTCTCCCGACTCGGCCTCCCCCCGACGACGAACAGGTTCAACTCGTCGAAATTCGTCGTCAGCCCGATCCAGAGACGCAGGTTGTAGACGTAGTTCTGCAGCTGGAACCGGTGGTTCTCCAGCTTCTCGGGAAACTTCTTCGCCTCGCAGACGAAGCGATCGAACCCGCCGATCCGGAAGACGTAATCCGCCTTGCCGTTGATGACGCCGTCGTAGGCCCTGTACTCGACCCGCACGTCGCGCATGAAGGGCGGGTCGTCCTTCGTGTTCCTGACGTCCCAGCCCAGCGCCTCGAAGAATGGATCGAGGTACTCGTTCCGCAGCGAGTACTCGTCCAGCCCCTTGCGATACTCCGGACGATACTTCGCGAAGCGCTGGCACAACCGGTCCAGGACGACGAGAAACTGATCGAACTCGCGGCCTCGCTGCAGGTCCATCCGAAACACTCCAACGCTTGCGCATCCATCTCGACCGCGTGTTCCGGCGTCATCCGATCGCCGGACCGGCACCGGGGCGAAGACGGACAGGCCCGGCCGCCTGCCGGGCTTCCCCGCACGGCGTTGCGGAGCACCACAGCGCGGGCGCCCGCGACTCGCGTCCGAACGGACCGGGCAGACCCGAAGAGGCCGATCTCCGACCGGGGCGGGATCGAGGTCGTCGCAGGGGCCACCTGGGGAAGGCTGCAGGGCGGGGGCGATCGAAAGCGGGGACGCTGAACATGATCAAACCTAACGTTGGTAATAAATATATTCTAGGTATTATTTTGCGATCCTGAGGCGCCGCCGAGGGCGCGAGAGGCGGGACGGAAAAACGAAAAAAGGCCGGGCTTTCGCCCGGCCTCCCGTCATCGGTGCTTGAGAAGGGTGTGCGTGCTTAGGCGACGCCGCCCGAGCGCTCGAAGCGCTTGCGCTCATTGGGGTCGAGGTAGGTCTTGCGCAGGCGGATCGACTTCGGCGTGACCTCCATCAGCTCGTCGTCCTGGATCCAGGCGAGCGAGCGCTCCAGGGTCATGCGGATCGGCGGCGTCAGGCGCACGGCCTCGTCCTTCGAGGTGGTGCGGATGTTGGTGAGCTTCTTACCCTTGAGCACGTTCACCTCGAGATCGTTCTCGCGGTTGTGCTCGCCGATGATCATGCCCTGGTAAACCTTGGCGCCGGGCTCGATCATCATCGGGCCGCGATCCTCAAGGTTCCACATGGCGTAGGCCACGGCCTCGCCCTTGTCGTTGGAGATCAGCACGCCGTTGCGGCGGCCGGGCATCTCGCCCTTGTAGGGCTCGTAGGCCTTGAACAGACGGTTCATGATCGCGGTGCCGCGCGTATCGGTCATGAGCTCACCCTGGTAGCCGATGAGGCCGCGGGTGGGCGCATGGAAGACGAGGCGCAGGCGGGAGCCTCCCGACGGCTTCATCTCGATCATCTCGGCCTTGCGCTCGGACATCTTCTGTACGACGACGCCGGAATACTCCTCGTCGACGTCGACCACGACCTCCTCGACCGGCTCGAGGACGTTGTCGTTCTCGTCCTTGGAGAGCACCACGCGGGGACGCGAGACGGCGATCTCGAAGCCCTCACGGCGCATGGTCTCGATCAGGATGGCGAGCTGGAGTTCGCCGCGGCCGGAGACGAAGAACGAATCCTTGTCGGCCGCCTCCTCGATCTTGAGCGTGACGTTGCCCTCGGCCTCCTTGAACAGGCGGTCGCGGATCATGCGGCTCGTGACCTTATCGCCCTCGGTGCCGGCCAGCGGCGAATCATTGACGATGAAGGACATGGTGACGGTGGGCGGATCGATCGGCTGGGCCTGGATCGGGGTCTCGACCTGCGGATCGCAGAAGGTGTCGGCCACGGTGCCCTTTACGAGGCCCGCGATGGAGACGATGTCGCCGGCCTCGCCCACATCGATGGGCGCGCGCTCCAGGCCGCGGAAGGCCAGGATCTTCGAGACGCGACCGGTCTCCACGAGCTTGCCCGTGCGGTCCATGACCTTGATGGCCTGGTTCGGCTTCACGGTGCCGGACGCGATGCGGCCGGTGATGATGCGGCCGAGGAACGGGTTGGCCTCCAGCAGGGTGCCGAGCATCCGGAACGGACCCTCCTCGACCTTGGCCTGGGGCACGTGTTCGAGCACGAGGTCGAACAGCGGGGCGAGGCCCTCGCTCTGGTCGCCGTCGGGCGCCGTCGCCATCCAGCCGGCGCGGCCGGACCCGTAGAGGATCGGGAAGTCGAGCTGCTCGTCGGTGGCGTCCAAGGCCGCGAAGAGGTCGAACACCTCGTTCACCACTTCGGTGATGCGGGCGTCCGGACGGTCGACCTTGTTGATCGCCACGATCGGCTTCAGGCCGATCTTGAGGGCCTTGCCGACCACGAACTTGGTCTGGGGCATCGGGCCCTCGGCCGCGTCGACGAGCACGATCACGCCGTCCACCATCGAGAGGATGCGCTCCACCTCGCCGCCGAAATCGGCGTGGCCGGGGGTGTCCACGACGTTGACGCGGGTGTCCTTCCAGACGACCGAGGTCGCCTTGGCCAGGATGGTGATGCCGCGCTCCTTCTCGAGATCGTTCGAGTCCATGGCGCGTTCCTCCACGCGCTGGTTCTCGCGGAACGATCCGGACTGCGACAGCAGCTTGTCGACGAGCGTCGTCTTGCCGTGGTCGACGTGGGCGATGATGGCGATGTTGCGAAGCTTCATAGGGTATCCGGAAGCGAGAAGAGCCCGTCACGCGACGGGCCGCAGGAATGCGGCCGGCTGCGCCGGGTCACGGGATCGAGCTATCGCGTCGCAATATAAGGTGTGAGGCTCCGGGGCAAGGGGCGACCGCCGTCGGACCAAGCATGCCCCACCCCCGTCAGGCGCGGGCGGCCTCCAGGCGCATGGCCCGACCCCGGTAGCGGCCAAGCGCGGTGACGCATACGAACGAGATCGCCGCGAGCGTGGTGCCGAAGGCGGCGATGGGCCACCAATGGCCCTGGAAGCGCTCGGCCAGGAGGGTGCCGATGATCGGGGTCAGGCCGCCCGCGATCGCGCCGCAGACCTGGTAAGCGACGGAGATCGCCGTGTAGCGCACCCGCGTGGGGAAGGCGCCGGCCACGTAGCCGGCGATGACCGCGTAGAAGGTGGCGCTGCCGAGCACGTTGAGGGCAAGGCCGAGCATCAGGGCGGGGACGGAGCCGAGATCGACCAGGAGGAACAGGGGATAGGGCGCCAGCATCGCCCAGATCAGGGTGCCCTGGAGGAACAGGCGCTCGTTGCGAATCGCCTCGGCGATCCGCGCGCCCACCGGCGTCATCACGAACTGGACGCAGGCCGCCACCAGCAGCGCGTCGAGGATCGTTGCCCGGGGCAGGCCGAGATACTGGGTCGTGTAGGTGATCATGAAGGTGTTGAAGAGGTAGACCGATCCGATCGCGAAGGTGTTGGCGCCCGCCGCCAGGGCGAGCGGCGTCAGGCTGGTGGCCAGAACCTCGCGGATCGGGGCCTGGGCCGGGGCGGCCGTCCGGCTCGCGGCGTCTTGATCCTTCTGGAAGTCGGGTGATTCGCCGACGCCGAGGCGGATGAACAAGCCGACAAAGAGCAGCACGACGCTGACGAGGAAGGGCAGGCGCCAGCCCCAGGCGAGGAAGCTCTCCCTGTCCATCAGGCCGGCGAGGCGGAAGGCCAGCAGCGACAGGATCTGCCCGGCCGGGCTGCCGAGCTGGGCGAAAGAGGCGAAGAAGGTCGAGCGTCCCTTTGGGGCATGCTCGGCGGCGAGCAGCACCGCCCCGCCCCACTCGCCGCCGACCGCGATGCCCTGCAGGATGCGCAGGACCACGAGGGCGAGGGGCGCCCAGATGCCGATGCTGGCATAGGTCGGCAGCAGACCGATGCCGGTGGTGGCCAGGCCCATCATCACCAGGGTGACCACCAGCGCCTTCTTGCGCCCGAGCCGGTCACCGACATGTCCGAAGACCAGCCCGCCGAGGGGCCGGGCGAAGAAGCCGACCGCGAAGGTGCCGAAGGCCGCCAGGGTCGCCACGAAGGGCGTCGCCTCGGCGAAGAACAGCGGCCCGAACACCAGGGCGGCGGCCGTGCCGTAGATGAAGAAGTCGTACCACTCGATCGTGGTGCCGACGAAGGCCGCGACGGCGGCCCGGGCCGGCTGGCGCGGCGCGGACTCTGGCATCGAAGGTTCGGACATGCGGTGGTCTCCCGGGCGATCGAGCGGGGCGGAGGGACGGTCCAGCAAGCCCCGGACCGCCCCGCACGCAATGGGGCACACGGTCGAGCCCGATGCCCCGCTCCAACCGATACGCGCCGGGCCCGGCCGCTACTTCGCCGCCACCGGCCGCACGGACCAGGTGGCCCAGTAGACGGGGCGGCCGAACACGCTGGACGCGTTCGCGCCGCCCGGCCCCGGCGCGAGCCGGTCGAGCCAGGTCAGGAAGCCGGCCTTGGCGCGGTAGTTCGTCGGGGTCGCGAGGTTGCCGTACCGGTCCGTCATCCAGAAATGCTGGCCGCGTCCGAAACGGCCCGACCCGTCGCCGCCCGAGCGCAGGCCGAGATAGGCGGTGGAGCGCATGATCGCCTGCGGCTCCGAGAACCAGGTCAGGCCCGCGAGCGAGCCCGGCGCGAGGTCGGCGGTGTACTGCACGCAGATGTCGGCCACGGGACCGTCCATGGTGTTGGCGGGGCGGTTGCAGCGATAGGCCGCCACCCAGCGGTCCATGTCCCGGGCCTTGGCCACCCGCACCAGGCTCTGGGCCGGCAGCGGCTCGGCGACGGTCCGGGCCGGCGACCAGACGCGGTCGGCGGTGAGATCCCGGCTGGTGCGCAGGTAGAGGCCCATTCGCCGGTTCGCCGCCGGCTCGTTGCAGTCCGAGGGCAGCACGTCGGTGTAGTAGTAGTGGTAGACTTGATCGACCACGCTGATCGCGCCGACCAGATCGGTGCGGTCGAAGCCCTGCCCGGCGCAGTTGCCGATGAGTGCCGCCCCGGTCTCGTCGAGGACGGCGCTGGGGCTCGGCGCCTCGGGCGTCCGCGACCGGCCGCGGCGGGATCGTGCTTCCGGACGGTCCCCGCCGAACGGCGTCCAGACCGTGCCCGCCTCCGTGCGGCCGCGGATGTCGAAGCTGGCGAAGTCCAGCGTGCGGGCCTGGAGCAGCGCGTGCCGGTTGCCGGCCTCGGTGGGCACCGCCGCGAGGAAGAACACGTAGCTGTAGGCATCCCCGCCCCAGGCGCGCCCCGCCACCGTCATCGGATGCCGGGCCGCGATGCCCTCGCCGGCCGGCTCGGGCGCCGGGGCCGGTGCGGGTTCGGCCCGGCGACGGCCGCGGCGGCGTCCGCGCTCCTGGGCACCGGCGCCCTCCTGGCTGCGGGCGACTTCGCGGGCCATTTCCCACAGGCGCCCCTGGGCCGGCGGCATCGTGGTGGCGAGTTGCTCCGGCATCGCCCCGGAGCGGACCGAGCCGCCGTCGAGGGGGTCGGTGGCACGGCGCGGCGCGCAGGCCCCGTCCGCCGCGCCGCGCCGGGATTTCTTGGCGATCAGGGGCGTCTCGGCCTGGTACACGGCCTGGAGCGGTCCGGTGCTGGGCGTCGTGCGGATCACCTGCACGCCGCTGGCGGATTCACAGGCCGGGGGCGCGAAGAACACCCCTTCGGCCTCGCTCCCCCGGCAGATCTCCAGGGTGCCGCCGCCGGTGACGTAGCAACTCGTATCGGTGGTCTGCGCGCCGGCAGGGCTTGCCGCGAACCCCAGGAGAAGCGGCAGAAACGCCGACGGGACGACCCGCGGGCGAGCCGGCTGACGGGGAGCGCCGGAGGGCGCAGCGAGGGGGAAGGTCCGCGGATGTGTCACGGTGGAGAGGGTTAGCGTAGCCCCGCGGTTCGACAAGGCTTCGCCGGGGCGCCATCCACACCGTCGGTCCTCACATTTCCGCGCAGGGTCGCCGGGTCAGCCAGCGTCCCGGGCCTCCGTCCCGCACCACTCGGCGATGAACAGGGCCATCGCGGTGGTAATCCGCTGCACGGAGGCGAGGCTGACGCGCTCGTCGAAGCCGTGGATGTTCTGGCTGATCGGGCCGTAGCAGAGCGCCGGCACCCGGTCGTAGAGGGCGTAGACCCGGGTATCGAGATAGCTCGGCGACATGAAGCTCTGCAGGTCCGCGCCGGTCGCGGTCCGGTGTGCCCGGCCGAGTGCCGCCTCGGCCTCCGATCCCTCCGCCAGGGCGTAGCCCTCGGCGAAGAAGCCGTCGAAGCTGACGCGGGGCGGCGTGTTCGACAGGAAGGCGTCGTCCCGGGCGAAATCGCCAATCGCCTGCTCTACCGCGCGGGCGGCCTCCGCCGCCGAAACGCCCGGATAGAGGGCGATGCGGCAGTCGATCCGGCACCAGGCCGGCACCGAGGAGGCCCAGTCGCCGCCCGCGATCCGGCCGACATTGAGGTTGATGGCGTCGGGCTGGTCGGCGAAGTGGGGATGGGCCGCCTTCTCGCCGTTCCAGCGCGCCTCGAGGGCCCGCAGGGCGCCGATCACCCGATAGGTGGCGTCGATGGCGTTGGCGCCGGCGCCCATCTCGCGGACATGGACCGGACGGCCGCGGACCTCGACGGTGAACCACAGCACCCCGACATTGGCGCGCACGAGTTTCTCGTCTTCGGGCTCGGGGACCAGCACGGCATCGGCGCGGTAGCCGCGCAGATGGGTCATCAGGGCGCCGTTGCCGGTGGATTCCTCCTCGACCACGGATTGCAGGGTGACGGTGGCCGCGGACTGAAGGCCGATCCGGGCCAGCGCGTCGAGAGCGAACAGGTTGGCGGCGTGGCCCGCCTTCATGTCGGCCGCGCCCCTGCCGTACATCCAGTCGCCGTCGATGACGGGCTCGAAGGGCGGATGGGTCCAGAGATCCGCGGGGCCGGGCGGTACCACGTCGACATGGGCCTGGAGGATCAGCGAGCGCCCGGTCTCGGCCCGCGGCCGATGGATGCCCACGACGAGGGGCGCCTGCGAATGCGCCTCCGACATCGCCGCCCCGCCCGGATGGGCGGCAAGGGCGGCCCCGTCCATGGTGAAGCGGTCGATGGCATAGCCGCGGGCGCGGAAGGCCCGGAAGACGAAATCCTGGATCGCGTGCTCCGCGCCCCGCGTCGACCCGAACCGCACCAGGGCCTGGGTGTGGGCGACCTGCTCGGGAAATCCTGCCGCGACGGCCTCGGCGATGCGGGCGGCAAGGGCGGGATCGAGGGGCATCGGCGCTCCGGCGCTGGCGAGGGGTGCGGCCAGGATAGCGGTGCCGGCCGGTTCAGGCGAGCAGCGCCGCCGCCAGCGCCACGGGCAGGGCAAGCAGCGCCGCCGGGCGGATCCAGGCCGGGCGGTAGGACACCAGCCCGACCACCAGGAGCGCCGCGCCGGTGAGCGAGCCGATCCACTGCACAGGGCCGAAATTCCAGTCCGAGGTGACCACGGCGGCCGCGAAGGAGGCCGCGATGGCGGCCCAGCCGGCGAGCCGCAGCGCCCCGGCGCGGGTCCGCGTCTGGCTGCGCCCGGCGATGGCCCGGTGGTGGCGGTCCATGGCGAGGCAGAGGGCCGCCAGCCCGGCGAAGCTGAGGGCGAGGTTGAGGGCGATGGAGAGCGGCGTCATGCTTCGGCGAAACCTTCGGGCACCCGGGCCGGACCGGGGCGTGCAGCCTGCCGGTGCGCCTCGTAGTCGGAAACCTTGCGCGCCCCGAGGGCCAGGGCGAGGCCCAGCCCCAGCATGGCGGCGTCGAAGGCCAGGAAATCCAGGCCGCGATCCGTGGTCAGCGCCCCGACCACCGGCACGGCGCCGAACAGGAAGCCGGCGGCGAGGCCCAGCTCGGTCCAGGCCCTGCGGTGCGGGCGAAGCAGGGACACGAAGGCAGCCAGCGCCCAGGCGCCGAAGAAGACGCTTCCCTCCCAGGTCGCCCGGTGGGCGAGGTCGACGGGCAGCAGCCGGTTGCCGAGGAGAAACGCCGCCATGCCGATGGGCAGGCCGAGGATCGTCCCGAGGTTGAGGCCGCGCACCAGGCGCAGGCCGAAGCCCGGCGCCTCGCCCGCCTTCGGCGCCCGGGCGACGGTCCAGAGGACGAGGCCCGTGGCGATGGTGGCCGAGCCGAGCAGCCCACAGAGGAAGAACAGTGCCCGCAGGGCCGTGCTGGCGAAATGCGCCTCGTGCAGGCCCATGAAGCTGGTGAAGACCTGGGCGGCCGCCTTCAAGGGCTCGACCCGCTCGACGACGGTCCCGGAGGCGGCGTCGAAGGCGATCTGCGGATGCTGGTGGGCGAGGCCGTGGGGCTCCTCGAAGACGGCGACCACGGTGGCGTTGGCATCGCCCGGATTGTTGACGATGACCATCTCGAGGGGTTCCGACACCTCGCCCTGGGCCCGGGCCAGCAGCGGCGCCAGCGGCACGGCCTCGCCGGGTCGGCCAGCGGCCGGGCGCCAGGTCGTGGTCTGGGCCGCCTCGACGTAGAAGCGCAGGTCGTCGCCCTTGTAGGCCGCCGTCACGCCCCAGGGCATGTACATCACGCCGAGGGTCACGATCCCCGTATAGGTGATCATCAGGTGGAACGGCAGGGCTAGGACGCCGGTGACGTTGTGGGCGTCGAGCCAGCCGCGCTGGGCCGACTTGTCCCGCCGGAAGGTGAAGAAATCGGCGAAGATGCGCCGATGCGTGACGATGCCGGAGATCAGGGCGATGAGAAGAATCATCGCCGCGGCGCCGACGATCCAGCGGCCGAGGACCGGCATCATCTGGAGCTCGTAATGGAAGCGATAGAAGAAGTCGCCGCCCTGGGTGTCGCGTGCCTTGGTGGGCGCGCCGGTCTCGACGTCGAGCATGGCCTGCCCGAGGGGAGCCTCCAGGCTGTCCATCCAGTAGACGGCGATCATCGGCCGGTCCGGCTGCGGCACGGAGACGTACCAGGCCATGGCCTTCGGCGCATGGGCCTTCAGGTAGGCGACGCCGCGCTCGGCGGCCGGAACCGGATCGGAGGGACCGGCGTGCAGCTCCGGGCGCATCCAGAGCGAGAGGTCTGCGCGGTAATAGGTGGCGGTGCCGGTGACGAACACGGCGAACATCACCCACCCGGTGACGAGCCCGGCCCAGGTGTGGAGCCAGGCCATCGACTGGCGAAATCCCTGTCTCATGCGGGCGGTCCCATCGCGACGCCGTCGAGGGCCAGCCAGAGGCCGAGGCCCACCAGCGCGATCGGAAGCCCGAGGCCCAGAGCTGCGCGCAGCAGGGTCCGGGCGGCGAAGACCCAGATCACGGCGCCGGCCAGGATGGCGAAGCTGATCAGGGTCGCGGTGGCCACCGCCTCGGAGCGCACCATCGGCAGGGTCAGCGACAGGAACGCCGTCGCGAGCCCGGCCAGGGCGTATCCGCCGAAGGCCGCCAGCCCCACGCGTGCCGCCACCGCGGAGCGGTAGCGCCAGCCACGTCGCAAGCGGGCCCTGTCGAGGGGACCGGAAATCTCCGTCACGGGCAAACCCTTCGAGACTTACACGGGCGAGACCGGTGCGGAGACAGGCCCCGCAACGGCAGGCAAGATCGGCAATCCCGGCCGGGACAAAGCGCCGGCCGAGTCCCCAACGCGTGAGGATCACCCCCGCTATAGCGATCCTGGTCTTGGGCTCGCAAACCCTATGTTATGGAATCATTCCAATTCGACTTTGGGATGCTGCGTCGCGCCTGCGGCAACGTTGCGGTTCGCGCGCCGGTGTGACGGCGCGCAGGACGGTGGCGGCGCGCGGAATTCGTGTTGACGGGCCGCAGGTCGCGCCCTGTGCAACCGGACCGCGGGTTAGGATAAGGTGACGGCCAGCGTCCGCTTCCCGCCCACACCGCCCGAGAACAAGACACCCGATCGTGACCGCAAGCTCCCCCCGTCCCCCGATCCGCTTCCGCGGCCGCTCGTTCATGGCCCTGGTCCTCGCTCCGGTGCTGCCCGTCTCGGACTGGCTCGACGAGCTCGACGCGCTGGCCCGGCGCTCGCCGGCCTTCTTCGTGGGTCGCCCCGTCATCCTCGACGTGGCCGGGCTCGGGCTCGAGCGGGAGGCCCTCGTCGCCCTGGTGGCCGACCTCGCCGCCCGCGACGTGGCCGTGATGGGCATCGAGGGGGCCGATCCGGGCCAGCTCGGGGCCGGCCTGCCCCCGCCCCCGGCGGGCGGGCGCCCGGTCGATGCGGTCCCGACCCCGGAAGCGACAGCGGATACCGCGCCGGACGCGCCGGTCGTGCCGTCCGCGCCAGCTCCGTTCCGCTCGCTGATCCTCGATGCGCCCGTGCGCTCCGGGCAGACGATCCTGCACCTGGAGGGCGACATCACCGTGATGGGCTCTGTGGCCTCCGGGGCCGAGGTGATCGCGGGCGGCTCGCTCCACGTCTACGGCGCCCTGCGCGGCCGGGCGATCGCGGGGGCGGCCGGCAACCCGGAGGCGCGCATCACCTGCCGCCGGTTCGAGCCGGAACTCATCGCCATCGACGGGCTCTACCGCACCGCCGACGACCTCGGCCCGGTCCAGCGCGGGTTGCCCGCCCAGGTCCGTCTCGAGGGCGACGCCATCAAGGTGGCCGGCCTGGACTAGGCCCTACCGGCCCGTCCAGGCCGGGGGACGCTTGGCGAGGAACGCCTCCATGCCCTCGCGAAAATCCGAGCTGGTGTAGCAGAGGCGGATCAGGTCGTCGCCGGGACGCTCGTCGCCCGCATCGTCCGCGTCCTGAAGGCGGCGCAGGCCCTCCTTGGTCGCCCGCAGGGTGAGCGGCGCGTGACCGGCCACCAGGGTCGCGAGCTCCGTGGCGCGGGCCGCCAGGGCCTCGGCATCGGCCACGACCTCCCCGACGAGCCCGATGGCCAGGGCCTCCTCGGCCCCGACGAGGCGGGCGGTGAAGATCATGTCCTTGACCCGCGCCGGCCCGATCAGGGCGGAGAGCCGCCGCAGGTTGCCCAGCGAGAGGCAGTTGCCCAGGGTCCGGGCGATGGGAAAGCCCAGGCGGGCGTCGCGGGTGGCCAGCCGCAGGTCGCAGGCCGCCGCGATGGCAGCGCCTCCGCCCGTGCAGGCGCCGGCGATCGCCGCGATGGTGGGCACGGACAGGCGCTCCAGCGCGCCCATCACCCGGTCCATGAAGCGCTCGTAGTCGATCGCGTCCTGCGCGCTCGTGAAGCTCCGGAACTGGGCGATGTCGGTGCCGGCCGCGAAGGCCTTCTCGCCCGCACCCGTGATGACCAGGGCCTTGACGCTCCCGTCCGCCTCGAGGCGCGCACAGGCGTCGATCAGGCCCTGGTACATCCCGAAGGTGAGCGCGTTGCGCGCCTGCGGCCGGTTGAGGGTGAGACGCGCGATGCCGCCCTCGACCGTGAAGAGGAGTTCGTCGATCTGGGTCATGCGGGGTCCCTGGGCGCCGGGCGCGGATGCGTGCCCCTTCCTCTCGCCCATCGGGGCCGGGCGGAGCAAGCGGCCGGCCCCCTTCCCGCCTCAGAACACGGACGGCACGAACATTCCGGGCGGCACCGGGTGGCGGGTGTAGTCGTCGTGGCGCTCGCGGTCCGGCAGGTGCACGGGCGGATGCGCGACGTCGCCGTAGGGGATCTGCGTCAGGAGGTGGCTGATGCAGTTGAGGCGGGCGCGCTTCTTGTCGACCGCCTCGACCACCCACCAGGGCGCCTCGGGGATGTGCGTCCGGGCCAGCATGTCCTCCTTCGCCTTGGTGTAGTCCTCCCAGCGGCGGCGGGACTGCACGTCCATCGGCGAGAGCTTCCACTGCTTCAGCGGATCGTGGATGCGCATCTGGAAGCGGAAGGCCTGCTCCTCGTCGGTGATCGAGAACCAGTACTTGAGCACGATGATCCCGGAGCGGGTCAGCATGCGCTCGAATTCGGGCACGGAGCGGAAGAATTCCTCCACCTCGTCGGGCGAGCAGAACCCCATCACGCGCTCGACGCCGGCGCGGTTGTACCAGGAGCGGTCGAACAGCACGATCTCGCCGCCGGCCGGCAGGTGGGTGACGTAACGCTGAAAGTACCACTGGGTGCGCTCGCGCTCGTTCGGGGCGGGCAGCGCCGTGACGCGGCAGACGCGCGGGTTGAGCCGTTGGGTGATGCGCTTGATCACGCCGCCCTTGCCGGCGGAGTCGCGGCCCTCGAAGATCACCACGACGCGCAGCTTGTGGGCCTGGACCCAGTCCTGCAGGCGCACCAGTTCGTGCTGCAGACGGAACAGCTCGCGGAAATAGACCTTGCGGTCGAGGCCGGGCGGACGGGCGGGCTGCCCGAGTCCGTCGGCCAGGCGCTCGAGGCGCTCGTCCTCCATCTCGAGCTCGAGTTCCTCATCGAAATCGTCGGCGACCTCCCGGCGGATCGCCTCGATCTGCGCTGCCCGCTGTCCGCCGTCCATGTGGAAGCCCCGTCCCCGCCGAATTGCCGGCCGCGCTTAGACCACGGCATCATGACAGGCTTGATACGACGTGAGGGGCCGGCGACGGTCCGAGGGAACGGGGACCGCACATCGCGGGTTGAACGACAAGCTGCGCCATTTCGCGGGCCGCGAGCCCGGCTCGCCCGGCGCCCCACACATCTAGAGGGTCCACCCATGAGCCTGATCGGACGCATCGTCACCAAGCTCCTCGGCAACGAGGATCGTCCCGTGGTCCGCGACGACCGCAACTACGATTCCGGCACGCCGCTCGGCCGCCTGGTGACCAAGATCCTGCGGAAGTAAGAGCGCTCTCCGGGCGGCCGAGGCCGCCCGGTTTCCAAAGCCCTGGGCGGCTGAGTCCGCCCGGCTCCGGGCTGTGCTCGCGGCTCAGGCCGCCCGGCGCTTGGCCTTCTTCTCGCGTCCCTGGCCCGGCGCACGCTGGCCGGCCCGGGTCCGGTCGAGCACGAATTTCGCGTAATCGTCCATGTCGCCCGCAAAGGGCTTGATCGTGTTGTCGGCCGCCAGCCACAGTCGATCCGCCACCAGCTCCATCAGCGAGCGGTCGTGGGTGATGAGGATGACCGCCCCGCCGTAATCGTTCAGCGCGTCGAGGAGCGCCCTCCGGCTGTCGATGTCGAGATGGTTGGTCGGTTCGTCGAGGATGAGCAGGTGCGGCGCCTGCATCGCCAGGAGGTTGAGCAGCAGGCGCGCCCGCTCGCCGCCCGAGAGCGCGTCCACCGTCGTCTCCTGCTTGTCGAAGGCAAGGCCGAAGCTTGCGAGCTTGGCGCGCCGGGCCGACTCGCTGTCGTCGGGGCGCTCGCGCCGGATGATCGCGAGCGGCGTGTCCTTCGGGTCGAGGGCCTCGATCTGGTGCTGGTGGAACCAGCCGACCTGCACGCGCCCTTCCCGCACCATGCGCCCGTCCCGCACCGCGAGGGCGCCCGCCGCCATCTTGGCGAAGGTCGACTTGCCCGCGCCGTTGACCCCCAGCAATCCGATGCGGTCGTCGACGTCGAGGGTCAGGTTGAGGTCGCGCAGCACCGGCGCGTCGTCGCCATACGCGATGGTGGCGTCGGTGAGGTGCATCAGGGGCGGAGCCAGCGGCCGCTTCGGCGAGGGCAGGTGGAACGGTGCCACGTGCTCCTCGATGGTGGTGGCGATCGGCTCCAGCTTGGCGAGGCGCTTGACGCGGGACTGCGCCTGGGCGGCCTTCGAGGCCTTCGCCTTGAAACGATCGATGAAGCTCTGCAGGTGCGCGCGCTCCGCCTCCTGCTTCTGCTTGGTCGAGGCCTGGAGGCGGGCCTTCTCGGCCCGGCGCTTCTCGAAGTCGTCGTAGCCGCCGGTGTAGAGTTCGAGCTTGCCGCCGGCCACGTGCAGGATCGCGTCCACCGAGTTGTTCAGGAGCTCGCGGTCGTGGCTGATGATCAGGGCCGAGTGCGGGTAGCGCTTCAGGCGCGCCTCCAGCCAGAGGGCGCCCTCGAGATCGAGGTAGTTGGTGGGCTCGTCGAGGAGCAGCATGTCCGGCTCGGCGAAGAGCGCGGCGGCCAGGGCCACGCGCATGCGCCAGCCGCCGGAGAATTCCGCCATCGGCCGGGTGAGGTCCTCCACGGAGAAGCCGAGGCCGGCGAGGATCTCGCCGGCGCGCGCCGGGGCCCGGTCGGCGTCGATCTCGATGAGGCGGGCATAGATCTCGCCCAGGCGCTCGGGCGCGGCGGTCTCGAGCTCGGCGTTCAGGGCCTCCCGCTCCACGTCGGCGGCCAGGATCGTATCGATCAGGCTGACGGGGGTCGCGGGGTGTTCCTGATCGACGGAGGCGACGCGGGCGGTCTTCGGCAGCAGGATGGCGCCGCCGTCCGGCTGCAGTTCACCCAGGATGATCTTGAAGAGCGTCGACTTGCCGACGCCGTTGCGGCCGACGAGCCCGACCTTGGCGCCGGGCGGCACCGCGACGCTGGCGCGATCGAAGAAGCGCCGGCCCCAGGCGCTGAAGGTGAGGTCGTCGATCTGAATCATGCGGGGGCTCGTCGGGGGCGGGGGCACCGGACGGACCCGGACGCGGGCCGGACCCTATCGCACCGCACCATCCGGCGCGAGGGGTGCGGCACGCAACCGGCCCCCTCGCCCCACGCGCCTCGGGGCGTGCCCGGGCGGGAAACGACCCGGGCGCCGGCCTATTGCGCGGCCACCACCGAGGCCTTCACCAGCGGCGCCACGGGCACGCTCTTGCGCCAGAACGTGCCGGTGCGGCCGGTCTCGTAGCCGGTCTCGTACAGGCTGCGCATGTAGCCGGTGTCGAAGCCGCGGGCCGTGGAGGTGTTGGGCGCGGATTCGTCGATGTAGGCGAGGTTGAAGCCGATGCCGTTGTTGCGGGTGAAGGCATAGGTCGAGGCCAGGGTGGCGCGGCTGCGGGCTCGGCTCGCCGTGGTGAACGCGCGCTCGACGATGGAGAGCGTGTTGTTCTGGGCGAGGTCGAATTCCGGCTCCAGGCGCCCGTTGATGATGACGTAGATGTCCGACTTGGCGCCCGCCTTGAACCGGCCGTCGCGCAGCAGGAACGATTGCGGGAGGGTGAAGACCGGCGTCACCACGGAGCCGTCGACATGCATCTCCTGGAAGGTGCGCTGCGCCGCCTGGACGTCGATGAGCTGCGGCGGGAACACCGCCGGGATGCTGGCCGATGCGGTGAGCACGTCGGTGAAGAGGTCGAGGGCGGCGGGGCCGCCGCTGGTGGCGATGGCGCCCATGTTCCAGATCACGGCGCGCTGGGCATCGAGGTTCGTCGTCACCACGAGGAGGCGACGGCCCTTGGCATGCTGGGCGGCGACCGCCGCCAGGAGGTCCGGCGTCACGTAGCGCCGCACGAGGTCCCGCAGGCGCCCGTCCCCGAACAGGCCCGAGCCGAACAGCACGTTGGCGAAGCTCGGCGACTGGACCAGAGTCGAGGCGACGCCACTGGTGTAGATGTCCTTCAGGATGGCGTCGTATTCCGGCCCGACGAAGGCGAAGGGCGCGATCAGGGCACCGGTGGAGACGCCGGAGACCAGGGAGAATTCCGGGCGCTTGCCGGACTCGGTCCAGCCGTTCAGCAGGCCGGCGCCGTAGGCCCCGTCGCCGCCACCGCCGGACAGGGCGAGGTAGGCGAACGGCACCCTGCTGTTCTGGGGGCGCGCCGACATCTCGGTGAAGGTCTTCTCCGAGGCATCCGCGTAGGCGCGGACGTTCGGATCGAGCCCTGGCAGGACCGCGTCGGCCGCCTCGCTCGCCGTGTAGGGCGTGCGCGGCGTGCTGCCACAGGCCGCGACCTGGCCCGCAACGAGCAGGGCCAGGAGCCCCCGGGTCCAACGGCGACGACGCAGGTTCGACATGTCCACAGCCAAGTCCACAGCCTCAATCCCGGAGCCCGACCCCGGCACGACCCTAGCACGGAAAATGAGCTTGGCCGTTGCCGCGTTCCGGCTACGCTTCGCGACGCTGGACCGGTGTGGCATTCGGGCAGCAGCCGCGCGATCCCACGGGATCGTGTGGAAGCATGTCGACGGCCGGAGCCTCCGCGGCCCGGCCCGACATCAAATGAACTTCCTGCGCACACGTCCGTTGGAGCACCATACGGTGACGGTTGACCGTTGCGGTCACGACCCGACGTCCAGTTCCCCTCGCGAAACCTGCTTTCGCCGACCGGTCGCGCTCACGCGGAGCGGCCGTGCCGCCCGCATGTGCCGTCGATGGTCCTGACGATGACGGCGTGAGCAGGACAGCCCCAGGGATCAGTGGCGCGAGGAGGCAGAGGCGATGGAACGAGACGACGCGTGGCACCTGACGGGTGATCTGATGATCGAGCACGGCAAGGGCGATCCGTTCGCCGCCGCCATCCGGGCCACCCGCATGCCCATGATCGTCACGGACCCGCGCCGCGACGACAATCCGATCGTCTTCGTCAACGATGCCTTCCTGCGCCTCACCGGCTACGAGCGCGGCGAGATCATGGGGCGCAACTGCCGCTTCCTGCAGGGCCCCGACACCGACCCGAACGCGATCCAGCAGCTCCGCGAGGCCGTGGGTGCCCGGCGCGACATTTCCGTCGACATCCTGAACTATCGCAAGGACGGCACCTCGTTCTGGAACGCCCTCTACATGAGTCCGGTCATCACCAAGGGTGGTGACCTGCACTACTTCTTCGCCTCGCAGCTCGACGTCACCGACCGGGTCGACGCGCAGATGCGGACGCAGAACGAGAAGGAGCACTTCGAGCGCGAGGTCGCCAAGCGGACGCGCGAGCTGTCGGACGCCCTGGCGGCCAAGACCATGCTCGTGCACGAGGTCGACCACCGGGTGAAGAACAATCTCCAGATGGTGGCCTCGCTCCTCACGATGCAGACCCGGAGCATCTCGGACCCCACGGCGCGCGAGGCGATGAAGTCGATGCTGACCCGGGTCGAGGCCCTGGGAACGGTGCACAAGCGCCTCTACCAGTCCCACGACGTCGAGCGCTTCGACGTGGCCGAGTTCGCCCGCGAGCTCGCCACGGACCTCGTGCGCGGCTCCGGCCGATCCGAGATCAGCCTGCACCTCGACCTGGAGCCCGTGGAGGTCCCGGTGGAGAAGGCGCCGCCCGTGGCGCTGATGATGAACGAGCTCATCACCAACGCGCTGAAGCACGCCTTCCCCAGCAACCGGCCGGGACGCCTCTCGATCCGGGTCCAGCCCGATGGACGCTACTTCGGCATCCGGATCATCGACGACGGCATCGGCATGCCCCAGGAGGTCGTCGGCACGCGCTCCTTCGGCAAGCGCCTGATCGAGAGCTTGGCGCGCCAGCTGAATGCCAGTATCGCCTGGCAACCGGGCGATCCCGGAACGTCGATCGACATTCGCCTCCCGCGCGAATCCCCGGGCGCCAAGGACAGCACGTGAGCGAACCCCTCCGGGTACTGATCGCGGAAGACGAGGCGCTCATTCTGATGCAGCTGGAATTCCTCGTGGAGGATGCCGGCCACGTCGTCCTCGGCAGCGCGGCGACCGCCGCGGAGGCGATCGGGATCGCCCGCGAGGTGCGGCCGGATCTCGTTTTCGTCGACCTCCAGCTGCGCGGCGGCTCGTCCGGCATCGACATCGTCCGGGCGTTGCGGGACGATGCCGCCATGATCCTGGTCTTCGTCACCGCCAATGCCCAGCACCTGCCCGAGGGATTCGAAGGGGCTGCCGGCGTGATCGCCAAGCCCTTCACTGAGGCGGTTATCTTCGACACCCTGGCGTATTTCAGCGAGTGCGTGCACGCGCCGCCGCCGCGCTCCCCCCTGCCCCTCGGCCTACGCCTCGCGCCCGCCTATCGCGACGCCCTCGGCGTCTAGGCCGGCTCAGCGGTAGCCGGCCGCCTGCAGCTCGAACAGCTCGGCGTAGCGGCCACCCAGCGCCTGCAGCTCCGCATGACTGCCCGATTCGATGACCCGACCACCGGCAAGGACCAGGATGCGGTCCGCCATGCGCACCGTGGAGAAGCGGTGCGAGATCAGCACCGCCGTGCGCCCGTGGCTCAATTCGCGGAAGCGCTGGAAGACCTCGAACTCGGCCCGGGCATCGAGGGCGGCGGTGGGCTCGTCGAGGATCAGGATCTCGGCTTCGCGCATGTAGGCGCGGGCGATGGCGATCTTCTGCCACTCGCCCCCCGACAGGTCGACGCCCTCGGCGAAGCGCTTGCCCAGCGGCTGGTCGTACTGGAGGGGCAGCCGGCCGATGACGCCGTCGGCGAGGCTGCGCCCGGCCGCACGGGCGATCCGGTCGGGGTCGTCGCGCGCCTCGATGCGGCCCACGGCCACGTTCTCGCGGGCGGTGAAGCTGAAGCGCACGAAATCCTGGAAGATCACGCCGATGCGGCCGCGCAGGTCCTCGAGGTCGTAGGCGGAGAGGGGCCGACCGTCGAGGAGCACGCGGCCCTCCGTCGGGTCGTAGAGCCGGGTGAGCAGCTTGACGATGGTGGTCTTACCGGCGCCGTTCTCCCCCACCAGGGCCAGCACCTCTCCGGCCGCGAGGTGGAAGCTGAGGTCGCGCACCGCCCAGGTTTCGGTGCCGGGATAGCGGAATCCCACCGCCTCGAAGACGATTCCGCTCCGGATCGGACGCGGCAGGGGCGCCGGGTTCGCGGGTGAGCGGATCGCCGGCACCACGGCGAAGAACGAGAACAGATCGTCGAGATACTGTGCCTGGGCGGCGATCTGTGAGAAGCCGAGGAGCAGCCCCTCGATCAGGCCGCGCAGGCGCTGGAAGGAGCCCGCCAGGAAGGCGAGGTCGCCGATGGAGAACTGGCCCGCGGCGGTGCGCCAGACGATGGTGGCGTAGGCGAGATAGTAGGCCAGCGTGCCTAGGGCCGCGAAGGCCCCGCCCCAGCCGGCGCGGCGCAGCGCCAGGGCTCGGTTGTCGGCCACGAGCTTGGACGCCAGCCCCCGGTAGCGCTCGGCGATGTAGCCGTTCAGCCCGAACAGCTTGACCTCTTTGGCGGATTCCACGCTCGCCCCGAGGAAGCGCAGGTAGTCGATCTCGCGCCGCTCGGGCGTCCGGGTCCAGGCCAGCCGATAGCCCTCGCGGTTGAAGTAGGTCTCGTTGAGGAAGGCCGGCACCAGGGCGACCACGAGCAGCAGGATCAGCCCGGGCGCGAAGGCCACGAGGCCCAGCGCGAAGGCCGCGAGGGTGATGAGATCCTGCCCTTGACCGAAGAGCTGGAACAGGAGGTTCGAGCGGCCGGTGACCTGACGGCGGGCCCGCTCGAGGCGGTCCTGCTCCGCGCTGTCCTCGAACTGCTCGAGGTCGAGCTCGGCGGCGTGCCGCATCAGCTTCAGGGTGGCGGACGTGCCGTAGAGGTCGGCCACGAGGCCGTCGACCAGGGTGCTGGCCCGCCCGAGGAGGTCGGCGAGGATGGCGAGGCCGAACTCCGCCGCAACCAGCACGGCGAGGTGCCGCAGGGCGGGATCGGACAGCCAGGCCTCGGGCCCGAGGCCGCCCGGATGCGGCCGGCCATGCTCGGCCACGATCGCGTCGAGGATGAGCTTGGCGAGGTAGAGCATCGCCACGGGCAGGCTCGCCCGCGCCAGACGCAGGCCGAGGCTTACCACGAGCAGGCGGGGGCTCGCGGCATAGACGAGGCGCGCCAGGGCCGGGAGGTGGCGCAGGGCGCCGAGGCGCGCGGAGAGGACGGTCAGAGGGGAGAGACGGTCGGGCATCGGCCGGGACCATGACCGGGAGCGGCACCTCCGTCGATGCCGCAGACGCCGCACCCAGTCGCGCAGATGTCAGCGCGGGACCGACCAACGTCTTCAAGCTCTTGAGGACAGGCGATTCGCCGGCGAGACTTCACTTTATCGCCTATGTTAGGCGTTCATCCTCTTCTCAGGCGCGAGGCCGCCCTCACAATGCTCAGCGGTTCAGCGGTCCTGCGGGTCGGCATTCTCATCGTGGTGGCAGCCGTCCTGGCCGGGATCATCCAAATGCTGCGTCCGCAGGACAGCGGAACGCCGGAGACGCCCATCACCCGGACGGCCCCGGAGACCGGGGCCGCCGGAACCCAGGCGGCGGTGCCGCCGGCCGCGACGCGGCCCGTCTCCCCGGTGGCGCCGGCGCCCCTGCCGCAGGCCGTGCCCGCCCCGGCGCCACAAGCCGCCGTGCCGCCGACGCCCGCGCCCGCACCGAATGCGCCCCTGCCGGTGCCCGCGCCGACGGCGCCGTCGCCCCATTCGCCAGCGCCGAGCGACCCGGCGCCGGCCCTCCCGGACCTCGGGACCGCCTCCCGCCCGACGCCCCCGTCGGCCGGCGAGGAGGCCATCGACACCGCCGCCGAGACGGCCGGGCCGAGGGGCGTCGCGATCGTCGACCTCAACACCGGAACCGTCGCCGAGCTGAACGGCCTCCGGGGCGGCGGCATGATCGGGCGCGCCATCGTGCAGAAGCGGCCCTACGCCTCCGTCGGCGAGCTCCTGTCGAAGCGCGTCCTCAGCCGGGCGGTCTATGAGCGGATCAAGGATCAGGTCACGGTGCGCTGAGCCCCGTTTCGGGTAGCGCGCCACGCGCCGTCTGCCTAAGATACCCCTCCGGCACGCCGGAAAATCGCTTCGATCACCAGGGACGAGCCATGTTTGCGCAAGCCGGGGGCGTTACCTTTCGCGAGGATCTCGGCGTCGAGGAGACCACCGAGACCGACAACATCGTCCGGTGGGACGGCGAGAAGCTCTACGTGGAGCACGACATCTATCACAACGGCCAGCTGGTCCACCGCAAGTACCGCAAGAACGTCAGCGAGGCGGTGGCCCGGGCGCTGCAGACGCTGATCAACCGCGCGCAGCAATAGGCGGCCGGATCCCTGCGCGGGCGCCTCCGGCGCCGGCGCGCTACTTTCCGATCCAGTCGTGCCCCGCCACCACGGCCTCCACGGTGCGGGTCCAGGTGCCGGGCTGGTCCGTGGACCCGGTTCCGAGCGCGCACTGCACCATGACGCTGTCGCTCCAACGCCCGTACTTGTAGCCCACCGCCGGCAAGAGCCCGACGCGGACGAAGCCGCAGGCTTCGTGGAGGCGCAGGGACGCCTCGTTCTGGGCGTCGATGTAACCGATCATCTGCCGGTAGCCGCCCGCCGCGCAGGCCTCGATCAGCGCCGGCAGCAGGCGCCGGCCGATCCCCGCGTTCAGGTGCGCGTGGTGGACGTAGATCGAGTGCTTGAGGGTGTAGCGATAGGCGGGACGCTTGCGGAACGGCACCGCGTAGGCGTAGCCCGCCACGATCCCGTCGCGGTCGGCCACGAGGTGCGGCAGGCGCTTCTTGCGCATGGCCTTCCGACGCTTCTTCAGGTCGTCGGGATGGAGCGGGTCCTCCTCGAAATCCCCGACATCGCCGACGCCGCGCCGGATGTGGTGGGCGTAGATGTCCACCATGTCCGGCACGTCGGCATCCGACGAGGGCCGGATGACGAGGTCGGGATCGCTCTCGGCCACGCCCGCCATCAGCGCCCCTCGCGCATGACGCGGGGCTCTCGCATGACATACGTGTGGAACCGGATCGTGCCGTCCGGATCGACGTCGCGGAACACGCCCTGGATCTCGGCCTCGAAGCCCGGGAACAGGTTCGCGGAGCGCTCGAACATCTTGAAATAGTCCAGCATGGGTTTGGCCCGCTCGTCCAATCGCTCGCCCGGCAGCACCGTGCCGATGCCCGGCGGGTAGACCAGAAGCAAGGTCGTCGCCACGCGGCCCTCGGCTTCGGCGATCGGCACGTAATCGACGTTGTTGCGGGTGAGCTGCTGGACCGCCTCCTTCGGCGTCATCACCATCTCGGGCAGGTGCCCCGGCTCGAACTGCTTGCGCTGGAGCGTGCTGGTGCCGTGCTCGCGATGGAAGGCGTGGAAGTCGGCGCACAGGTCGCGCAGGCGCACGCCCTTGTAGCGGTTGGGCCGGCGCCGGACGAATTCGGGCATCGCCTCCTCCAACGGCACGTTGTCGTCGTGCAGGCGCTTGAAGGCGACCAGCCCCGAGATCAGCGTGCCGGCCTTCGAGGATTCGACGCCCGGCGTCAGCAGGAAGAGCAGCGAGTTGAGGTCGTTCTTCTCCGGCACGATGCGGTTTTCCCGCAGGTACTGCGCCACGATCGGCGCCGGCACCCCGTGCGCGGCATATTCCCCGGTGTGCCGGTTGAAACCCGGGGTCAGCACGGTGAGCTTGTTGGGGTCGGTCATGGCGTAGTCGGGCGCCACATGGGTGAAGCCGTGCCAGTCGGCGCCGGGCGCCAGTTCCCAGTACTTCACGTTGCCGGCGAGTTCGTCCGTCGACAGGCTTTCCCACGGCACCTTGCCGTCCGGTCCCTCGACCGTGTCCGGCACGAAGGGATCGAAGAACCAGCGCTTGAGCGGATCGCCCTCCTTCTCCTCGAACTCGCGGCGGATGGCGCGGACCTTCTTGCGCCACTCGATGCCGAGGCGGATCGTGTCGTCCCACAGGACGACGCCGGAGCGCCCCTTCATCATCTGCGCGCCGACGTCGAGGGAGGCGAACAGGGGGTAGAACGGCGAGGTCGAGGCGTGGACCAGGAAGGTCTCGTTGAAGCGCCGGTGCTCGATGCGCCGGGTCTGGCCGCGGATATGGCTGTCCTTGGTGTGGATCTGCGAGGCCTGCGAGAAGCTCGCCAATTGCTTGTGGGTCGATTGCGTGGCGATGATGCCCGGCGAGGTCTCGTCGAGGCCCTTCAAGCCCATCGCGAAGCGGCCGGCGAAGAGCGGGTGGAACTTCATGAAGCCCGCCCAGGCCTCGTCGAAGAGGATGTAGTCGCAGAGATGCCCGATCTTATCGAGGATCATCTGTGCGTTGTAGATCGTGCCGTCATAGGTGCACTGCTCGACCACCGCGACGCGGAACGGCCGCTCGCGCCGCCAGGCCTCCGTGTCGGTGATCAGCGGGTTGGTGCGGATCTTCTCGCGGATGCGCGTCTCGTCCAGGGCCTCGTGGTACATCGGGCCGATCAGGCCGTAGGCGTTGCGGTCGGTCTCCAGGAAGACCGGGATCGCACCGCCGAGGAACAGCGCGCCGTGATGCGCGGCCTTGTGATTGTTGCGGTCGAACAGCACGAGGTCGCCCTCGGCGACCAGGGCCGAGAGCACGATCTTGTTGGAGGCCGAGGTGCCGTTGAGGACGAAGTAGGTCTTCTCCGCCCCGAAGATGACGGCCGCCTCCTTCTGCGCCTTCAGGGCCGGGCCCTCGTGGACGAGGAGATCGCCGAGATCGAGCACCGAGTTGTCGAGGTCGTCGCGGAACACCGCCTCGCCGAGATGCTCGACGAAAATCCGCCCGATCGGCGAGCGGTTGTAGAAGATGCCGCCGTTGTGGCCCGGGCAGGTCCAGAGCTGGTTGCCCTGCTCGGCGTAATCCACCAGCGCGCCGAAGAACGGCGTCTTCAGGGTCTCGGCATACTGCTTCACGCGGCTCACCAGGCCGCGGGCGATGTAGTCCGGGGTTTCTTCCGCCAGGAAGATGTAGCCGTCGATGAAGTCCAGCACCTCGACGGGGATGTCCTCCAGGCGCTTGCGGCGGACCATGATGACGATGGGCATCTCCAGCCCGCGCTTTCGCATCAGGTTGATGAGGGCCGCCGCCTTGCCGTCGAGGCCGCGCTTGCCCCAGTCCACCACCATGCAGCCGATGGCTGAATCGGTCTGGACCGCGATGGCCGCATCCTCGACGCGGCGGGCCCGCACCACCTCGAAGCCGAGCTTCTCCACGGAGCCGATGATCTGCTGGACGCGCACGCCCTCAAGATCGTCCGGGTCGAAGTTCGGCGCACACATCAGGACAGTGAAGCGGCGAAAGAAGTCCATGCGGAAAAGGCTCCCAGGGGCGTTTGGCGCACCGTTCGCGACGGGACGTGACGGTTCGATGACGATCTTGCGGCAGTCGCGGTGTTTTCAGGCGCCGCGCGGCGCGACAGGGAGCCGGCTTACGATCCGCCGCGCCGTTTGACGAGCCCGAGCCGGCGGATCACGCCGTGGATCGCCGGCGCCGCGAGGCCGCAGATCGCGAGGGCGCGGAGCAAGCCGTTCTCGATTTCGCCGATGAACAGCCCCTCGATGGTCGGGCCGAATACGCCGGTGATCCGGGTCGGCGGCGAGACCGGCGCGGTGCGGATCGACAGGGTGACGAGCGGGCGCTTGGTCTCGGCGGCGTTTCACCCGGCGATCTCGTCCCGCGGCAGGCGCGAGCGCCCGGAGAGGACCGGCCGGGCGCGGCGGAGGGAGTGGAGGCGCGGAACCACGCGGGCGGCCCTGTCTCCGGCAATCCTTCCCCGCCGGCGCCGGGAGACAGCGCCATTTCACCCGCGACAAACGCCCCGGCATCGGGCTTGCTCCGCGCAAGGCAGAACAGCGGGGCGGCATGGTCGAGAAGCTTTTTCACGCAGGGATGAGCCTCGCCCTGCTGCTGGCCGTGGCCGTGCTGTTCTCCACCAACCGGCGGGCGATCTCGCCCCGCGTGGTCCTCTCGGCCCTGGCGCTGCAGGTGGCGGTGGGGGCCCTGGTGCTGTTCATCCCGGCGGGCCGGACGGGCCTCGCGGCGGCGGCGGGCTTCGTCCAGACCGTGCTGAACTACGGCGACCGGGGCACCGCGTTCCTGTTCGGCGGCCTCGTCGAGCCGCGGATGTTCGAATTGTTCGGCGGCAGCGGCTTCATCCTGGCCCTGCGCATCCTGCCGCAGATCCTCTACGTCTCGGCGCTGATCTCGGTGCTCTACCATTTCGGGGTGATGCAGGCGGCCGCGCGCGGCATCGGCGCGGCGCTGCAGCGGGTGATCGGCACCTCGCGGATCGAGACCTTCTCGGCGGTGATCACCATCGCCCTCGGCCAGAGCGAGATCGCCATCGCGCTGCGCCCGTTCCTGGGGGCGCTGACCTCGGCCGAGCTGTTCGCGGTGATGTCGAGCGGGGCCGCCTCCACGGCGGGCACGATTCTGGCCGGCTACGCGGCCCTGGGCGTGCCGATGGAGTACCTCCTGGCGGCCAGCGCCATGGCGGTGCCGGGCGGGCTTCTCTACGCCAAGATCCTGGTGCCGACGACGGAGCCGAGCCGGGTCACCTCCACGCGGGTCACCTTCGCGGAGACGCGGGCGGTGAACGTGATCGAGGCGGCGGCCGACGGCACCCAGAAGGGGCTCGCCGTGGCGGTCTCGGTGGGGGCGATGCTGATCGCGTTCACGGGGCTGATCGCCCTGCTGAACGGGTTCATGGGCTGGGCCGGTGGCCTCGCGGGCTATCCCGCCCTGAGCCTGGAGGGCCTCCTCGGCGCGGTGTTCGCGCCGCTGGCCTGGCTGATGGGCGTGCCCTGGGACCAGGCCGGCCTCGTCGGCGGGGCGCTCGGTCAGAAGATCGCCTTCAACGAGTTCCTGGCCTACGCGCAGCTCTCGCCGGTCCTGAAGGCGGGCAGCCTCGATCCGCGCACGGCCGCGATCCTGTGCTTCGCGCTCTGCGGCTTCGCCAACCTGACCTCGGTGGCGATCCAGCTCGCGAGCCTCGCCAGCCTCGCGCCCGAGCGCAGGGCGGAGATCGCCCGCTTCGGCCTGCGCGCGATCCTGGCCGGCACCCTGTCCAACCTGACGAGCGCGACGCTCGCCGGGTTGTTCATCGGGGCCTGACGGCAGTGCCGGCCGGGATGCTTGCGCGGAGGGTCATGCGGCGGCGAGTTTCGCCGCCTTGACCTTTGCGGGGCCGGCCTTGGCGACGGCCGTGAGCGGCAGCTCGATATCGATGTCGAGGGTCGACATGTCCTGGCCGCGGTCGAGGCGGATCTGGACCTTGTCGCTGTTGACCTCGACGTGCTTGGCGATGACCGCGAGGATCTCCTCGCGCAGCACCATCACGAGATCGGAGCCGCCGACCCCCGCCCGTTCATGGGCGAGGATGAGTTGCAGGCGGTCGCGGGCGACCGGCGCCGAACCGCGCCGGTTGAACATGTTGAGGAGGCTCATGCTGCCCTCCGGGTGAAGAGTTTGTCGAGGAAGGACTTCTTGTCGGTGGGGACCGACATCGGGACCGCATCGCCGTTGAGGCGGCGCACGGCGTCGGTGTAGGCGCGGGCCGGGGCGCAGAGCGGGTTGTTCAGGGTCACCGGGCAACCGACGTTGGAGGCGCGCAGGACCTCCATGCTCTCCGGAATGATGGCGAGCAGCGGGATCGAGAGGATCTCGAGCACGTCCTCGATCTTGAGCATGTCGCCGCGATCGGCCCGGGCAGGGTCGTAGCGGGTGAGGATCAGGTGCTTCTCCATGGTCTCGCCGCGCTCGGCCTTGAGGGTCTTGGAGTCGAGCAGGCCGATGATCCGGTCGGAGTCGCGCACCGAGGAGACCTCGGGGTTGGTGACCACCACCGCCACATCCGCGTGGCGCATGGCCAGCGTGGCGCCGCGCTCGATGCCGGCCGGGGAGTCGCAGATCACCCAGTCGAACTTCTCGCGCAGCTCGTCCATGACGCGGGCGACGCCCTCGTCGGTGAGCGCATCCTTGTCGCGGGTCTGCGAGGCGGGCAGCAGGTGGAGCTTGTCCAGGCGCTTGTCGCGGATGAGGGCCTGGTTGAGCTTGGCGTCGCCGTTGACCACGTTAATGAGGTCGTAGACGACGCGCCGCTCGGCGCCCATCACGAGGTCGAGGTTGCGCAGGCCGACATCGAAGTCGACCACCGCCACGCTCTTGCCGGCCTGCGCGAGCGCCGCGCCGAGGGCAGCCGTCGTCGTCGTCTTGCCGACGCCGCCCTTGCCTGATGTCACGACCAGAATTTTGGCCATATGAGCTGTCTCCTCAATCCAAGGATGCGAATTTGATGGCGCCGCCATCGAGCCAGATTTGCACGGCCTTGCCGCGCAAGTGGTTGCCCATCTCCTCGGCCGTACGGACGAGGCGGTCGATGCCGAGAAGCTCGGGCTCGAACTTGCGGCAGCAGATGCGGGCGCGGGGGTTGCGGGCGGCGCCGGCGATGGCCCGGCCGCGCAGCGCGCCGTAGACGTGGATGGAGCCGCCGGCGAGGATCTCCGCGCCGGAGGAGACCGACCCCATGACGGTGACGTCGCCGGTGGGGTGGACGATGGATTGCCCGGACCGGACCGAGCCCTCGATGGTGAGGGACGTCGTGGCCGGCTCGGGCGGTGCCGGCGGCACCTCGGGCTCCGGCTCCGGCTGGGCCGGAATCTCGATCGTGTTCGAGGGCCGTCCCTGGACGAGGAGCGGCGGGCGCCCCGGTCCGAGGAGAGACACGTCCGTACCCTCGATGCCGAGGATGCGGATCTGCCGGCTGCCGAGTTCGGCGAGCAGGCTGTCGAGGTCCGGCGCGGCGGGCGCCAGCGCCGCCACGTCGAGGATCAGGGCGCGCCCGTCGAACAGGGTCGGCGAGCGCTGGAGCGCCTCGTCCAGATCGGCGAACCAATCGGGAAGCGGTGTCTCCGGGGCCAGCACCAAGGACTTGAAGGCGCGGCCACGAAGCTGAACGGGTCTGCGGGGAGGGCTTGTGTCAGTCACGGGCTCTCGCGATTCCTTACCAGACCATTGATGCCCGGTATGGTTACCGCTTCGTTAACAACCCGTGTTCAAAGGATTAAAGGCGCGCATTTTCCTCTGATCCGATGATCCAGGGATGGGGCACGCGAACAAGCATCGGCCCCGGACGGCGCGCGCGACGGCCTGGGGCCTGTCGCACGCCCCCTCCGAGGCCGGGTCCGTGTGTAAGGGTCGTCGCCCGAGCGACGCCCGCCGTCACCGCGTGGTGGGCAGCAGCCAGTTCGGCAGCCACATGGCGATGCCGGGGACGAGGCAGAGGATCAGGATCGCCACCGCCATCAGGATGACGAAAGGCAGCGTGCCCCAGATGATGTCCTTCAGCGGGATGTCGGGGGCGATGTTCTTGATGACGAAGATGTTCAGGCCCACGGGCGGGTGGATCAGGCCCATCTCCATGGTGATGGTCATCACGACGCCGAACCAGACGAGGTCGAACCCGGCCGCCTTCAGGGGCGGCAGGATGATCGGCGCCGTCATCAGGATGATCGAGACCGGGGGCAGGAAGAAGCCGAGCAGGATCACGAGGCCGAGGATCGTCACCAGCAGCACCCAGGGGGAGAGCTGCATCGCCACGATCGCGGCCGCAGCCGACTGCGAGATGTGCAGGTAGCTCATCACGTAGGCGTAGAGGAGCGACATGCCGATGATCAGCATCAGCATGGTCGATTCCCGCAGGGTCGCGGTGAGGATCGGGCTGACGTCGCGCGGGCGCCAGACGCCGTAGATGACGGCGATCAGGCCCAGCGCCAGGAGGCCGCCGAGGCCCGCCGTCTCGGACGGGGTGGCGTAGCCGCCGTAAAGCGCCACCATCACGCCCGTGAGCAGGATCACGAAGGGCAGCACCCGCGGCAGCGTCGAGAAGCGCTGACGCATGCTGTAGGTGTCCTCCGCGAGGATCGCCGAAGCGGTGCCGTTCCGTTCGTAGGCGACCTTCGCGGCGGCGTATTCCGCGCGGAACCGGTAGACCGACCAGGCTGCGAACAGGCCGACCAGGAGCAGGCCCGGTCCGATGCCGGCGAGGAACAGGCGTCCCAGCGACTGCTCGGCCGCCACCGCGTAGAGGATCATGGTGATCGAGGGCGGCAGCAGGATGCCGAGGGTACCGCCCGCCGCGATGATGCCGGCGGCGAAGCCCGGCGAGTAGCCGCGCTTGCGCATCTCCGGGATGCCGGCCGAGCCGATGGCCGAGCAGGTGGCCGGGCTCGACCCCGCCATGGCGGCGAAGAGCGCACAGGCGAACACATTGGCGATGCCGAGGCCGCCGGGGATGCGGTGCATCCAGGCGTGCATGGCCGAATAGAGGTCCTGGCCGGCCTTGGACCGCCCGATCGCCGCGCCCTTCAGAATGAAGAGCGGGATCGACAGCAGGGTGATCGAGGCCATCTCCTCGTAGACGTTCTGCGCCACCGTATCGAGGGAGGCGCCCGGCATGAAGACATACATGAAGGCCAGGGCGACGAAGCCCAGGGCGAAGGCGATGGGGATGCCGGCGAGCATCGCGCTCAGGGTGGCCCCCGCATAGAGGAAGCCGATGGCCGCGACGCTCATGGATGCCTCCCGGTGACCTTCGTGTCCGGCACGGTGTTGGCGAGGGGATCGCCGAGGGGCCGCGTGCCCGTCGGTGTGGCCCCGGACTGCCCCGCTGCGTCGCGGTTGAGATCGGCCCCAAGGCCGATCTTGGGGTTCGCCCAGCCCGCCTTCTCGGCGCCGTAGAGGATCTCCTCGGCGATCTGCAGGGCGAACTGGAGGCCTAGCAGGGTCATGCCGATCGCCATCAGGATGTAGGGGATCCAGAGCGGCGGCCCCCAGCTCGACTGCGACACCTGCCCGTCGACCCAGGCCTCATGAAGCAGAGTCCAGCTTTTCCAGGCGAAGAACGTCACGAAGACGAAGCTGATCACGTCCGCCACCAGGAGGCGGGCGCGGTTGACCCGCGGCGAGAGCAGGCCGGTCAGCGCCTCGATGGCCACGTGGCCGCGCTTGGCCTGCACGGCGGCGGCCGAGAAGAAGGTGGCGCCAACGATGAGGAACACCGCCATCTCGTCCTGCCAGTCGGTGGGCTCATGCAGGACGTAGCGGATGACGACGCTGTAGCTGAGGACCAAGCAGGCGCAGACGAGCGCGATGCCGCCCAGCAGCATGATGACGTGATTGACGCCCTTCAGGGCCCGGTCGATGGTGCCGAGGAGCCCCGGAACCCGGGGCTCTGCCGTCGTGTGCGTCGCGGCGGCGGCCGAGGCCGCGTCGAAGGCGTGGCTCACGACACCTGCTCCGCCAGCTTGAGGAGCTCGGCGCAGCCGGCCGACTTGCCGGCGAAGTCCTTCCAGGCGGTATCCCGGGCGATGTCACGCCACTGGCCCAGGGTCTTCTCGTCGAGGTTCTGGACCTTCGCGCCGGCCTTGGCGAAGATCTCCTCGACCTTGGTGTCGTCCGCCTTGGCCCCGGCCTGCCCGAACGGCTCGAGTTCGGCGCCGATGGTCATGATCAGGTCCTGCTGGTCCTTGGGCAGGCGCTCGAAGGCGAGCTTCGACATCATCAGCGGCTCCAGCATGAACCAGTAGGAGCGCTCGCGGCCCGAGGTCAGGGCCTTGCCCAACTCTTCCAGGCGGAACGAGATCAGGCTGGTGGACGAGGTGATGACCGCGTCGCAGGCGCCCGTCTGCATGGCGGCGTAGGACTCGCTCGAAGGAATGGAGAGCGTGGCGGCGCCGGCCTGCTTCATCATCAGGTCCATCTCGCGCGACCCGCCCCGGACCTTGAGGCCCTTGGCGTCGGCCGGCGCGTAGAGGGGACGCTCCCGGCTGGCGACGCCGCCCGCCTGCCAGACCCAGGAAACGAGGATAATGCCCTTCGCGTCGAGGATCTCGGTGAGCTTGCGGCCCACCGGCGCCTTCTTCCAGGCGATGGCCTGCTCGTAGGAGCTCACCAGCGCCGGCATCAGCCCGATGTTCAGCTCCGGCACCTCGCCGCCCGCGTAGGGCGAGGGGTAGAGCGAGAGGTCGAGGGCGCCCTTCCGCATGGCCGCGAACTGGGCGTTCGTCTTCATCAGCGACGAACCCGGATAGACCTGCACCTCAAGGGCGCCCTTCGAGCGCTCGGCCAGGGCCATCGCGAACTTGCGGCACATGCGGTCGCGGAAGTCGCCCTCGTCGATGGTGCCGCCGGGGAACTGGTGGGAGAGCTTCAGGGTGGTGGCAGCCTGGGCCCGCGAGCCCAGGGACAGGATGGCTGGGGCGGCGAGGCCGCCGGCAACGAGGGCACGGCGTGTCAGCATCATGGCGTGTCTCTCCCTAGGCCGGACCCCGGCCGCTCGTTTTTGCAGCGCAGCATTTATACTGCACCGCGTCTTCGTTATACATGAAACGACGCCTTGTATATTTTGTCAACGCGATTGAATAATGGTGGACGCCTGATTTTTGCGAGTCGGCGGGATTAGGACGGGCCGGGATCTCAGCGCATGAACCAATCGCGCCGCCTCAGGCAGACCATCGAGACCGAGATCGTGGACGGTCGCCTCGCCATCGGCGCGCGCCTGGACGAGACGGAACTCGCGGAGCGCTTCGGGGTCTCGCGCACGCCGATCCGCGAGGCGCTGCTGCAACTGGCGATGACGGGCCTCGTGGAGATCAAGCCCCGGCGCGGGGCCATCGTCAGCGCCCCCGACCCGCAGCTCCTGATCGCGATGTTCGAGACCATGGCGGAGATCGAGGCCTCCTGCGGGCGGCTGGCGGCGCGCCGGCTCATCCCCGACGACGAGGCCGCCCTCAAGGCGGCCCTAGCGGCCTGCGCCGCCTCGGCCGCGGCCGGCGACCCCGAGACCTATTACGCGGAGAACTACATCTTCCACACGGTGGTGTACCGGGCCTGCCGGAACGGGTTCCTGGAGGAGCAGGCGCGCCAGTTGCACCGGCGTCTGGCACCGTTCCGACGACTCCAGCTTCGCGCCCGCAACCGCCTCGGCCAGTCCCTGGCCGAGCACGACGCCATCGTGGCCGCCATCGTGTCGGGCGACGAGACCGCGGCTTCCGACCGGCTGCGGGCGCACGTCATCGTCCAGGGCGACCGCTTCTCGGATCTCGTGGCGGGTCTGCGCTCGATCAACGCCGCGGCCTGACCCTTCGCGGAGGGCCTCGCGCGGATCGCCGCCCGGGGCGACGACACAACCGATGGATGTCGTCGGGCGAAGGGCAAGTCAATCTTAAGGGAGGCCCGCTAATCGAGGAACGCTCTTTCTCGCCAAGCGGTCACCGGCTTTCCCCATGCGCCTCTCTCTCAAGTCGACGCTGATCGGCCTTTTCGGTCTACTGGCGCTCATCACCACCGGGCAGGGCCTCGTCTCGTTGGCGAAGATGGATGCCATCGGCGACCGCATCACGGTCCTGTCCGACAACGCCCTCCCCTCCGTCGATGCCGCCCATGCCATGAACGCCCTGGTGATGCGGATCCGGCTCTGGCAGTTCCGCTACGTTATCGCCGACACCGCCGAGGAGCGCACCAACAGCGTCGCGCAGGCCGCGACCCTGGCCACGGACCTGGAGACCCGGCGCGCGGCCTACGGGACCCTGGTGAGTTCCCGCGCCGAGGGCGCCCTCTACGACGAGGTCAGCGCCAAGCTCGCCCAGATGGGCCAGGACTGGACCCAGCTCCGGGCCATCGACCCCGCCCGGCGCGACGAGGTCCTGACCCTGTTCCGGGGGCCGATGAACGCCAACTACCTCGCCACCAGCGCCAGCATGCGCAAGCTCGTGACGCTCAACGGCGAGGCCGGCGAGGCCGCCAAGGCGGCGGCGCGGGCGGAACAGGCGAGCGCCGTGCGAACCACCCAGGTCACGCTCGGGCTCTCCGTCCTCATGGCACTGGCCGCCATGGCCCACACGATCCGCGGTATCACACGGCCGCTGGGCGCGATGACGGCGGCCATGCGGCGCGTGGCGGACGGCGAGGCCGAGACCGAGATCCCGAGCGTCGGCCGCCAGGACGAGATCGGCGCCATGGCCGACACCCTCGAGACCTTCCGGGCCAACCTCCTGCGCAGCCGCGTCCTCGAGGAGGAGACCCGCCTCGCCCGCGCCGGCGCCGAGGCGCAGCGCAAGGCCGCGATGCGCGAGATGGCCGACGGGTTCGAGGGCGCCGTCGGCGGGATCCTCGACCGGGTGACCGCGGCGGCGGGCCAGTTGCGCGGCACGGCCCAGAGCATGGCGACCACCGCCTCCGAGACCGCCCAGCAATCCGGCACGGTCGCGGCGGCGGCGGATCAGGCGGCCTCCAATGTCGGCATGGTGGCGGCCGCCGCCGAGGAACTCGGGGCCTCGGTCCAGGAAATCGGGCGCCAGGTCGACGGCTCCACGGAACTCGCCCAGCGGGCGGTGGACGAGGCCGCCCGGACCGCGTCGCAGGTCCAGGAACTCAGCGCCGCCGCCGCGCGGATCGGCGACGTCGTCGCCATGATCTCGACCATCGCGGGCCAGACCAACCTGCTGGCCCTCAACGCCACCATCGAGGCGGCGCGGGCCGGCGAGGCCGGTCGCGGCTTCGCCGTGGTGGCGGCCGAGGTGAAGGAACTCGCCAACCAGACGGCGCGGGCCACCGAGGAGATCAGCGGCCAGATCGGCCGCATCCAGGGGTCCACCGGCCAGGCCGTGACCGCGATCGAGGGCATCAGCGGGCGGATCCGCGAGATCAGCCACGTGGCGACCTCGATCGCGGCGGCGGTGGAGGAGCAGGGCGCGGCCACCCAGGAGATCGTGCGCAACGTCGGCGAGGCCGCCACCGGCACCGGCGAGGTCACGACCAACATCGCCGGGGTCGCCGGAGCGGCCGAGGCGACCGGCGCCGCCGCGTCCCAGGTCCTGGCCTCGGCCTCCGAGCTCTCGCACGAAGCGGAGCACCTCGCCCAGGAACTGGCACGCTTCCTCGGCACGGTTCGCGCGGCTTAATCAAATAGAATGTCCCCGCGGGCAATCACGCCAGATCCTAGCGCGGACTCTTTACTTTCCTCGGTTTCGATCGTCCAATAACCCTTGCGGGGCGTACGGAAACGGTCTTGCGAGGGAGGGAACGATGATGACCCGACATCTTCTCGGTGCGGCTCTGGCCGCGTGCCTCGTCCTGCCGGTGGCGGCCCGCGCCGACACCGCCGCCACGGCCGGGCGCAGCGCCGCCGAAACCTGGGACAAGACCTACAACAGCGGCGACATGGACGCCCTGGGCACGCTCTACGCCCCGGACGCGCTGGTGATCCCGAAGGGCGCGGCGATCTCGGGACCGGGCGAGATCAAGACGTTCTTCTCGGGGCTGAAGGCAAAGGGCTTCGACGATCACCGGATCACCGTCCAGTCCGCGCGGGAGACAGGCGACGTCCTGGTGCTGTCCGGGCGCTGGGAGATGAACGGCCCCGGCGAGGGCGGAGCCCGAAAGAAGTTCGAGGGCAACTGGATCAACGTGATGGAGCGCCGCCCCGACGGCTGGCGCACCGTGCTGCACACCTGGAACTAGCGCTCGGAGCGGCGCCGCCCGCGCCCCCCCCGGCGGATGGCCGGCCGGGTCGGGCCGGCGCGAGGAGGGATGGCGGCTCAGGCCGCCGACCCGGCCGCCTCGCGGCTGGCGGCGCCGAAATTCTCGGCGATCACCGGGGTCCGGGCCCGGATGTGGGCGCGCATGAGCAGGGCGAGCGCTTCGCCGTCGCGGGCGCGCAGCAGCGTGATCATCCGCTCGTGCTCGGCCACCGACTGCGCCCACTGCTCCGGCGTCTGATGGACGGCGTAGCGCGAGCGCTGGATGCGGCCCGAGAGGCTGTCGTAGATGCCCCCGAGGGTGGCGTTGCGGCTGGCCCGCATGATGGCCTCGTGGATCTCCCGGTTGAGGGCGAAGTAGACCCCCTCCTCGCCGGCGCGCCAGGCCGCCACCATGGCCTCGTGGTCGCGGGAGATGCCGTCGATCTCCGCGTCGGTGATGATGCGGCAGGCGAGATCGGCGGCGGTGGCCTCCAGGCCGGCAATGACCTCGATCATCTCCTCGATCTCGGACTGCGACAGGCTGGCGACGCGGGCGCCGCGATTGGGCAGCAACTCGAGAAGCCCCTCGGTGGCGAGGATCTTGATCGCCTCGCGCAGGGGCGTGCGGGAGATGCCGAAGCGTTCGGTCAGTTCGCTTTCGTTGATCCGCGCCCGCGGCTCCAGCTCACCCGAGCGGATGAGGTCGCGCATTCGGTCGACGACCTCATCGTGCAGATAGCGCCGGTTGATGCCGAGGCCCGGTTCGATCTTGTTCATGGGTCCACGACGTCTGGAAGAGGAATGAAAAATACTCCCTCTGGTAATGCGTCGACTGAGACCTGTCGAGGGAGTGCGGAACTATAGCCCGGTTCCGCGCACAGGCCTCCGGCGAAAGCCGGGCGACCCCACCGGGATGACGGATTCGCGAGTCTTCGAGCCGCCTGCGGCCTCACCCGACCCCACCCCGCCCTGATCCGGCGGGGGGTCTCTCAGCGAAGCTCCTCGTGCCAGGTCCGGCCGTCGCGCTCGATCAACGCGATGGCGGCGGTGGGACCCCAGCTTCCGGCGGGATAGGGGCGCGGCGGCTCGGGCCGGTCGGCCCAGGCCTTCAGGAGGGAATCGGCCCAGGCCCAGGCGACCTCGACCTCGTCGCGGCGCATGAACAGCGTGGCGTTGCCGCGCACCACGTCCATGAGCAGGCGCTCGTAGGCATCGGGGTAGCGCTGCTTGAAGGTCTCCTCGAAGGAGATGTCGAGGTTGGTCGGCCGCAGCCGCATCCCGCCCGGACCCGGATCCTTGGTCATGACTTCGAGCTTGATCCCTTCTTCCGGCTGGAGCCGGATGACGAGGCGGTTGGGCTCGCGCCCGAAGGACTCCGCCGGGAAGATCGAGAACGGCGAGGCGCGGAACTGCACCACGATCTCGGACAGCTTCCGGGGCAGGCGCTTGCCGGTGCGCAGGTAGAACGGCACGCCGGCCCAGCGCCAGGACTGAACCTCGAGTTTCAGGGCGACGAAGGTCTCGGTCCGGCTGTCGACGTCTCCGCCGAGATCGTTGCGGTAGCCGTCCACCGGCTGGCTGCCGACGGCGCCGGCCGAGTACTGGCCGCGCACCGTCACGCTCTGCACGTCGTGCGGCGTGATGGGCTTCAGGGCCCGCAGGACCTTCAGCTTCTCGTCGCGCACCGAATTGGCGTCGAGGGAGAGCGGACTCTCCATCGCCATCAGGCAGAGGAGCTGCAGCATATGGTTCTGGACCATGTCGCGCAGCGCGCCCGAGGTGTCGTAGTACCCCGCGCGGCCCTCGACTCCAACGGTCTCGCCCACCGTGATCTGGACGTGGTCGATGACGTCGGCCGTCCAGAGCCGCTCGAAGATGGTGTTGGCAAAGCGCAGGGCCAGCAGGTTCTGCACCGTCTCCTTGCCGAGATAGTGGTCGATGCGGAAGATCTGCTCCTCGGGAAACACCGTGCCGACCGCATCGTTGATGGCGCGGGCCGACTTCAGGTCCTTGCCGATGGGCTTCTCCAGCACGACGCGGGACTTCTCGCCGATCAGGCCGTGCTTGGCGAGATTCTGGCAGATCGAGCCGTAGAGGTCGGGTGAGGTGGCGAGGTAGTAGGGCCGCACCTGGTCCGGGCGCTCGGCGAGCTTGGCGGCCAGATCCTCCCAGCCCTCGTCGCCGGCTCCGTCGACCGCGACGTAATCGAGGTGGTCCAGGAAGGCGGCGAGCTTGTCCTCGCCGATGTCGCCGGCCGGAACGAAGCGCTTGATGGCGTCGCGGGCGCGCTCGCGGAAGGCCTCGGTGGTCATCTCCGAACGCGAGGCGCCGATGATCCGGCTCGTCTCCGGAATCTGTCCGTCCATGAAGCGGTAGAACAGGGCCGGCAGCAGCTTGCGCGTGGTCAGGTCGCCGGTGGCGCCAAAGACGACACAATCGAAGGAGGCGACGGGGATAATGGTGGCCAAGTGCGGCTCCCGTTCGGTTTGCAAGTCAGGCGGTTCGCGGGTCGGCAAGTCGGCTGGCGAGTCGATTTGCGGGTCGGTTTGCGGGTCGCGACGAATCGCCCCCGGTGTGTCGGCTTCCCCGCGACGCTATGCAAGGCATCCGCCACCCGAGGGGCGTGCGGGAGGGCACCCCTCCCCGCGCCCGGTCACGATCCGGCGAAACGCGTGAACGCCGCTCCATGGTTCGGATGCCAGCGGGACAGCGCCGGCCGGTTCTCGATGATGTCCCCGGCCGCCCAGGCGATCCGCTTCTCGTCCTGTGCCCGGGTGGTCTCGTTGTCCGGACACAGGATGTAGAAGTCGCCCCGGGCCAGTCCGGCCATCAGGGCATCCACGGTCTCGTCCGGCGTCCAGGCGCCGGCGGGCTTCTCGCTGACCCCGCGGGCCCGCGTCAGCCCGGTATAGACGAATCCCGGGATGAGCAGGTGCGCGCTGACGCGGACGCCCTCGCGTTCGCGCAGGTCGTGGGCCAGGGCCTCGGTGACGACCTTCACCCCCGCCTTCGAGACATTGTAGGGCGTGTTGCCGGGCGGCGTGGTGATGCCCTGCTTCGAGCCCGTGACCACGATGGCACCAGGCTCGGTCCCGGCGATCATCGCCGGTGCGAAGGCCTGGATGCCGTTGATGACGCCCCACAGATTGGTGTCGAGGATGCGCGCCCACGTCTCGGGGTCCGAGAACAGCCGTCCCCCGGCCTCGATCCCGGCATTCAGCATGACCACGGCCGGCGGCCCCTCCGCACAGGCCGCCGCGCCCAGGGCCGCGACGGCCTCGGGCCGGGCCACGTCCGTGGCCATCGCGTGGACGGACGCCGCCGTCCCCCCGCGCGCGACCTCGGCGCGGGCCGAGTCCAGCGCCGCGCCCGGCAGGTCGGCGAGCCAGACCCGCATGCCCGCCGCGGCGAAGCGCCGGGCGGCCGCCAGCCCGATGCCGCTCGCCGCCCCGGTGACGACGGCGGTCCGCCCCGCCTGAATTGCCGGATGGTTGGTCATGGCCGCTGCTCCTCTGCCGTTCCGGGGCGGGAGTTAGGGCGCGCGCCGGCCCCCGTCACGGCACGGCAGGAGATTGGTAACCGTCTGTGCGCATGGTCGGGGAGACTTGCCACTCGAAAGGTTCGCGATGCTTTCGCGCCACAGGACCGTCGCTCTCCGCCCGCACCGCCTCCGCGCGGGCCTGTCGCCCCTGGCCCTCCTCTGGGTGCTGGGCGGCGCCGCCACGGCTCAAGTCTCCGGCGCGCCGGAAGCCCCCGCGCCCGCGAAGGCTCCGAAGATCGAGAGCCTCACCACCACCACCGCTCCGGCGACGCCCGCCGTCCAGGCGATCGCACCGGGCGCAGCCGAGGCCACCGCCGCCCCGGCTGCCGCCCAGGCCCGGAAGTCGCGCGAGCTGCCGCCGCTGGTGGTGGCCCGGGTCTCCGCCGACCCGGTGCCGACCCTCAGTCCCGCGACGTTCCTCGACACCCTGCGGATGGCCGACCGCTATCAGGCCATGGTGGATGCCGGCGGCTGGACCGCGCTGCCCGCCGACCTCGTGGTCAAGCCCGGCGCCGGCCATCCGGCCATCCCGGCCCTGCGCAAGCATCTCGCGCTCGTGGGCGACCTAGCCGCCGATGCCCCGATGAACGACCAGCTCGACGCCACCCTGGTGGCGGCCGTGAAGGCGTTCCAGGCCCGCCACGGCCTGCCCGAGACCGGGCTGATCGGCCGCCAGACGGTGGCGGCGCTCAACGTGCCGGCGGCCACCCGCCAGCGCCAGCTCGCCGCCTCCGCCGCGCGCCAGATCGGCTCGAACTTCGCCTATGGCGACCGCTACGTGGTCGTGAACATCCCCTCCGCCACGGTGGAGGCCGTGGACCACGGGGTCGTGGTGCGCCGCTACGTGGCGGTGGTCGGCAAGCCCGACAAGGCGACGCCGCGGATCGAGGCCCGCATCACCGACGTGAACCTCAATCCGACCTGGACCCTGCCGGTCTCCATCATCAAGAAGGAGATCATTCCGAAGATGCGCAAGGATCCCGGCTACCTCGCCCGGGAGCGCATCCGCATCCTCGGTCCCGGTGGCGTCGAGGTCGACCCCACCGCGATCGACTGGTCGAGCGAGAAGGCGGCCAACTACACCCTGCGGCAGGATTCCGGCCTGGACAATTCCCTGGGTCAGGTGCGCATCGACATGCCGAACAAGCAGGCGGTCTACATGCACGACACGCCGTCGAAATCGTTGTTCGCCCGCGAGGTGCGGTTCCATTCCCATGGCTGCGTGCGCGTCGCGCAGGTGAAGGAGCTCGCCGGCTGGCTGCTCGAGGGCACGCCCGGCCCCAACGGTCCCGGCTCGACCTGGGGCCCGATCGAGATCGAGACCAGCATCGCCACCAACGAGCGCCTCGACATCAAGCTGCCGAAGCAGATCCCCGTGACCTTCGTGTATCTCACCGGTTACGCCACCCCGGACGGCCGCGCCCATTTCCGGGACGACATCTACGGGATCGACAGCCCGGCGGTGCCGATGCCGGACGTGGCGGCGACGGGGACGATCGCGCCGCCGACCGCTCCCAAGTCGGCGGCCGTGCCCGCGACGCCGAAGGCGTCCAGCACCGGGTCCGCATCCGCCCGGACTCCCGGCGACAAGCCGTCCCTCGCCAGCCCGTCCCTTGCCAAGCCGGTTCAGGCTGCGCCGGTCCCACCCAGGCCCGTGCCGAAGGTGATCGCGGATAAGGGAGCCGTGCCCGGCGCGGCCCCGGCTCAGAGCCCCGGCAAGGCAGCTGCGCCCAGGCCGACCAGTACCGGCGCCGAGAAGACGGCAGGCGATTTAGTCCCCCCGGGATCGATCCCCAGCCGCGCGGCGCTTCCCCCCACGGATTGAGCCCAAGCCGGCCGTTCCCCTATCGCAAGGGCTCGCCCGGCGCGATGGGGGGCGCCTTCCTCCGGTCCGCCCCGGCCACCTGTCGTGGCCCGTCCGCTCGGACGCTCTCGGGAGTCGACGCGCGGCTGACAAGACCCGGGATCGCCATCAATTGAATGGTATCATCTTGCGAGCGCGTTCCGACGGGGGCCGTGCGAGGAGACGGATCACCCAGGGTCCGGCGGAACGCGCGGAGCAGCGTCGCAGAGCGAGGTGGTGAGCCTAATGCCTGGCACCTGGCCATGGCGGTCTCGTGGGTTCTGTCTCGACGTGCCAGCGGCCTTGATCGAGGGCGTACCGCGCGTGGCAAGGTGCGTCGGACGAGGCGCCTCAGAGAAGCGTGACCTTGCCGTTGCCGATGTCATAGAAGCCTCCGACGACCTTCACCTGCCCGCGGGCGACGCGGTCCGAGAGGATCGGCCCGGCCTGCTCGAGACGCCGGACGTTGTGCCGGACATTCTGGGCGATCGCCTCGGCAAGGGGATCCGGTGCCCGCGCTTTCTCGGCCAAGTCGACCGCCGGCCGGATCGCGTCGATCAGCATCGGCAGATGGCCCGGAAGCACGACGTTCGTTTTCATGACCTCGATCGTCGCCTTGACGGCACCGCAATCGGAATGGCCCAGCACGAGGATCAGCGGCGCGCCCAGCACCGCCACGCCGTATTCGAGGCTGGCGAGGCTGTCGGTGTTGACGAAATTGCCCGCGACCCGGACGACAAACAGGTCCCCGGGTCCCTGATCGAAGACGAAATCCGGTGCGACTCGGGCATCGGCGCAGCCGACCACGCAGGCGATCGGATGCTGTGCGGCGACCCTCGCCGCTCGGCCGGCGGAAAAGTCCCTGTACGACGGCGTATTCGCTGCGTAGCGCCCGTTGCCTTCCAGCAGGCGCGCGAGAGCCGCGTCGGGCGTCATGACGTTCGACCCCGAGACCTCCGCGGCCGCTCCGGGTGCCGGCGGCATGGCGAGCGCGCCGGCAGCGACGGCGGTCAGCAGGGTGCGGCGTGAGACATGAGATGCATGCTGATCACACACGGTCGCAATTCCCAGTCGAAAAAGTTCTAGATAATCATCTCAGGGTTGTACCACGCTGGTTTTCCGTCGCCAAGTCCGAACTCTGCGGGAAGTTCGGGACGTGACAGGGCTCACGGGTCAGCGCTGACCGACCGCTCCGATAGACGGCAGGGCAGGCAGGCTGGACGATCATGTTCGCGCGGGTTGATGGGCTCGGGTCGAGGCCCGTTCTCCGCGAGCTATGGGGATTTCCGGTGACGGAGGTGGTCAGGCGGCGCGGTGATCTGGGTTCGCTGCGACCTAGGTCCCGTCGCGGACGACGACGCCGGCCACGACCTTCGGCACCGGGTTCTCGCCCTCAGCCGAGCTGGACCACGTCCTGAACGACCGCGAGCAGCCGCGCGTCGCCGTGATCGTCAACGGCCTGAGCGCGGTGAACATCGACGCGGATCTGGTGCGAGGCGGCCATCCGGACCGCCCTTCGACGTCCGCCCGATCGACCCGGGGCCGGGGCGCCTTCGAGGCCGCCCCCTATCGCGGAAGGCCCGATCCGTTCCCGGTCCGGCAGCGGGGCGCCTGAACGGCGCCCCCGTCCGGTCTCCCGCGACGGAGCGACCGGACGGGTCGGCGATCAGGAATCGAGGCCGCCGTCCTCGTCGATGTCGACCAGGAACACGATGTCGGCATCCTCCTCGTCCTCGTCGTCCGCCTCGTCGTCGTTCGAGGCCTCGGCGTGGCGGGCATCCGGCTCGTAGGGCTCGTCCTCCTCGGAATCGTCCTCGGCGAGGGCGTCCTCGAAAATCTCGATCTCCTCCTCGGTGGCCGCTCGGACCTTGAGCGGGGAGGTGCCGTTCCACAGCACCTTGCCGTCGCTCTTCATGGTCTGGATGTCGTCCTTGAAGCCATCGCAAGTGAAGAGGTCGTTGGCGACCTCCTCGGAGCCGTTGATGACCGCGATGGCCACGCCATCGATCTCGAGTGTGAACATCGCGAATCCTTGTTGTCTGCAGCCTCGGGGCCGCCGTCCGTGTAGGGGCGAACGGGGCGGAGGCCAAGGCCCGGACGGGCGGGGGTTGGTTTGCGGCGGGTGGCCGGGCCTCAGGCCCCGCCGCTCGCCCGGGCGATGGCGCGCTTGACCACGCCCTGCACGTCGGGATTGGACAGGAACAGGTCGTGGTTGATGAGGCCGCCGCCGTAGTCGGAGGCGTCGGCCACGCGGACCCCGAGGGCTTCCAGGCGCTCGCGATCCGCCGCGCCGGCGCGCACGATGCCCCCCGCGATGGCCCCGGAGAGCTCGAGGGCGCGGTCGTTCGTCGACGAGATCACCGTGATCTTGTGCACGTCCGGCCCCATCCGCTCCACCGCGCTGGTGAAGAGGTCGATGTCGATGTCGGGGGCGGCCAGCACCACCGCGCCGATGCGGGCCATGGCGGCCTCGCCGGCCTCGGCCCGCAGCATGCGCAGGGTCTCCAGGGTCAGCAGCGTCCCCATGGAATGCGCGACGATGTTGATGCGCCCGCCCGAGGGGGAGTTCGCCAGCGCCTTCAGCAGGTCCTCGAAGCCGTCGCGCGACCACAGGGCGCTCTCGCGGTCGTAGCCGTAATCGAAGGTGGCGGCCGCCGAGGGCCAGGTGAACAGGGCCGAGGCGCCGCGGAAGCGGATGCCGTCGGAAAGCTTGGCCGCACTCAGGGCCGCCGACTGGAAGCTCTCGCGGTAGCCGTGGACGTAGATCAGCACGTCGCGCCCCAGCGCCGCCTGGGCGAAGGCGGCGGCCGCCCCCGCGCCGGTCTCGACCTGCGGCACCGCCGTCACCGCCCAGTCGCCCGTCACCACGGAGGAGACCTTGCCGATCAGCGAGCGGTCGGGCGCCGACAGCCGCACCTCGGCGAAGCTGAGGCCCCGGCCACGCTCGGAGGTGAAGTAGGGGCTCTTCGGCGGCGAGCCGACGGGTTTGCGCGTGGTGGCCACCAGCAGCACCGGGCTGACGTCGAGGGCCGACTGGCGCTCCGGCGCGCCGCCCCCCACCGCATCGGTGACGAGGCCGTCGGCGACGCAGCCGGCCAGCCCGGGCGTCAGGCCGGCCACCCCCGAGAGGGCGGCGAAGCGCAGCAGCGCGCGACGGGTGGGAGGCTGGGATCGGATCATGGGTCGGAGCTCGGGTCGGATCATGTCGTGCAAGGCGGCCCTGAACGTGGTGGCCCCGGGACGGGCGCAGCGCGTCAGTATCCTGTCGATCAGGATCGTGACCATGGCGGGGCGGAGGCGTGGCCGTGGCGATGTGGATTGCGGGCAGAGGCAGGGCTGTGGCCCCGGACCCACAGGGCGGCACGCCCCCGGTTCACGCCGGTTTGCGGGGGAAGCGCCCGCGCGCCGGGCCGCCCCCCTCGACGAAACCGGGCCGGACCGGCAAAGAAGACAACCATGGCCGCCTCCCCCGCACCCGCCCTCGACATCGATGCCCTGCGCGAGCGGCTGCTCGCCGGAGACCGCGCCGCCTTGGCGCGGGCGATCACGCTGGCCGAATCGAAGCGGCCCGATCATCGGGCGGCGGCGCGCGGCCTCATCGACGCGGTGCTGCCGCAGACCGGCACGGCGATCCGCGTCGGCATCACCGGCGTGCCCGGCGTCGGCAAGTCGACCACCATCGACGCGCTCGGCGCCAACCTGACGGCGGCCGGCCACAAGGTGGCGGTGCTGGCCGTCGACCCCTCCTCGACGCGCACCGGCGGCTCGATCCTCGGCGACAAGACCCGGATGGCGCGCCTCGCCCTCGACCCCAACGCCTTCATCCGGCCCTCCCCCTCCTCCGGCACCCTGGGGGGCGTCGCGGCCAAGACCCGCGAGACCATGCTGCTCTGCGAGGCGGCGGGCTTCGACGTCATCCTGGTGGAGACCGTCGGCGTCGGCCAATCCGAGACGGCGGTGGCGGACCTGACCGACTTCTTCCTCGTCCTGATGTTGCCGGGAGCCGGCGACGAGCTCCAGGGCATCAAGAAGGGCATCCTCGAACTCGCCGACATGATCGCGGTGAACAAGGCCGACGACGGCGAGGGCGAGCGCCGGGCCAGCGCAGCCGCCTCGGAATACCGCGCCGCCCTGCACATCCTCTCGGCGCCGAGTTCGACTTGGACGCCCCCGGTGGTCACGATCTCGGGCCTGAACAACAAGGGCCTCGACGGCCTGTGGGAGCGGATCGTCGACCATCGCAACAAGCTCACCGCCACGGGCGAGATCGCCGCGAAGCGCCGGGCCCAGGACGTGAAGTGGATGTGGGCCCTCGTGCACGAGCGCCTGCATCAGCGCCTCGTCGGCTCGGCCGAGGTGCGCCGCCGGACGGCGGAGGCCGAGGCTTCGGTGGGGCGCGGGGACGCCTCGCCCGCCGCCGGGGCGGAAGCCATCGCCACCTTGATCGGCCTCTGATCCGCATGACGGGACCGCTGCTGGTCACCGGCTTCGGTCCGTTTCCCGGCGTGCCGCGCAATCCGAGCGCGGCCCTGGCCCGGCGCATCGGTACCCTCGCGCGCCCGAAGCTGGGCGGCATTCCGGTGCGCGTGCTGATCCTGCGCACCACCTACGCGGCGATCCCCGACAGGCTGGCGCCGGCCCTGGCCGAAGCGCCGGCCGCGATCCTCATGCTCGGCGTCGCGACCCGCGCCAAGCGGGTCCGGGTGGAGATGCAGGGACGCAACCGCACGAGCCGCCTCTTTCCCGATGCCTCCGGCCGGACCGCGTCGCGCCTGACCCTGGAGCGGGATGGCCCGCCCGCGCGCCGCTCGCCCGCGGCGGCCTCCGCGCTCGCGACGCTGCGCGGGCACGGGATCGCGGCGGTCCCCTCGCGGGATGCGGGGCGCTACCTCTGCAACGCCAGCTATTTTCGCGCCTTACGCGAATCACCCCCGGCGCTGTTCGTGCACATCCCACTCCCGCCCCGGACGCAGCGGCCCGCGAAGGCACCCGTGCGGCCGCGGCGCGAGGCCCCCGGGGAGCGTCTCGCCCGGGCCTGCGCGGAGGTCGCGCGCCGCCTGGTGATCCGCGGCCGGGCGCGCGGCTGAGGGGCGGGCGACAGGGCCCTTTGCCGGCGCGGGAAGATTTTCACCCCCGGCATGGGTCTCCTTTGCGCCGTCGGGCGTTCTGTGAACGTCGGATGCGGGCGCCCCGACCCGGACGGGCGGTCCGCATCATCCACGTTCAGGAGAGAGACCATGGTCGATACGGATCGCATCGTCGGCGCCGCCAAGGAGTTCGGCGGTAAGGTTCAGGGCGCCGCGGGAGACCTCGCCGGTTCCTCGCGCACCTCGGCCGAGGGTCGCTACCGCGAGGCCGAGGGCCGCGCGCAGGACATCTACGGGCAGGCCAAGGACACCCTGCGTGACGTCGCCGACAACGTCTCGGAATACGCCGGCGACGCCTACGAGCGCGGCGGCACCTACCTGCGCGACGGCGGCCGGGTGGTGGGCCACCGCGTCGAGGAAAACCCGTTCATCGCCCTCGTGATTGCCGGCGCCGTCGGCTACGGCCTCGCCCTGCTGCTGCACGGGCGCCGCTGAGCCTCGGTCCATCGGTCGCCCCCGCCGCCGCGTTCGGCGGAAGGGGCGGCCTCGCGGAACCGCGCTACTGCGCGGTCCAGCCGCCATCCATGGCCATGTTGGCGCCGGTGATCTGGCTTGCCGCATCCGAGGTCAGGAACACGGCCAGGGCCGCCACCTGGTCGATGGTGACGAACTCCTTGGTCGGCTGCGCCTTGAGCAGCACCTCGTTGATGACCTCGTCCTCGGTCATCCCCCGCGCCTTCATGGTGTCGGGGATCTGGCTCTCGACGAGCGGCGTCCAGACATAGCCCGGCGAGATGCAGTTCACCGTAATGCCGTGCGTGGCGAGTTCGAGGGCCGCGGCCTTGGACAGGCCGACGAGGCCGTGCTTGGCCGCCACGTAGGCGGACTTGAAGGGCGAGGCGACCATGGAGTGCGCCGAGGCCGTGTTGATGATCCGGCCCCAGCCGCGCTGCTTCATGCCGGGGATCGCGGCGCGCATGGTGTAGAAGGCCGAGGACAGGTTCAGGCCGATGATCTGCTCCCACTTCTCCGGCGGGAAGTCCTCGATCGGCGAAACGTGCTGGACGCCGGCATTGTTCACGAGCACGTCCACGGAGCCGTAGGTCTCCTCCGCCAGTCGGATCAGCCCCGCGATCTCGCCGGGCTTGGTCAGGTCGGCGGGCGAATGGGCGGCCTTCACGCCGAACTCGGATTCGATCCCGGACCGCGCCGCCTCGATGTCCTCGGGCTTGCCGAAGCCGTTGAGGACGATGTTGGCGCCCTCCTTGGCGAAGGCGCGCGCGCAGGCCAGGCCGATGCCGCTGGTGGAGCCCGTGACGACGGCGGTCTTGGATTTCAGGATCATGGAAGTCTCCTAGGGGCACTCTTCGACGCGGGGGATCCTAGCGCGTCCGACAGGCGCGCGGTCGAACAAAGCCTGAGCGCGGGGTCCGGCACGACGCGCGACATCGGGTCGATCAGGCGAGATAATCGTGCAGCACCTGCCCGTAGGGCAATGTGAAGTCCACGACCATGTGCCGGCCGCCGACGATGCGGCGCACGGGCAGGTCGGCTACCCGGCAGTTCACGTGCGGAATCAGGTGAAGGCGAGCCTCCCCCTCCCAGGCGCCGTGGACGGTGATGTCCTCCAGGCGGTAGCCGACGAGCTGCGCGACCTTCGGGCCGCCGTCGACATCCGGGAGCAGCTTGAGGTTGACGTTGAGCTTGCCCAGGCCCTGCTTCACCGCGGCGAGATCGTGCTCCAGGCTCCGGTGCTTGTAGGTCATGGTGCCCATCGCGACCCGCTCGTCGTCGTAGTGCAGCGTCCCCGTGAGGGTGTCCTTGGTGAGCCTGAGGCGGGGCACGCCCCACTTCTTCGGGAAGCCCCAGATCTCGCGCCCGGCCGTGATCGGCGGCTCGTCGTCGAGGTACATCTGGATCGAGAAGTTGCAGGGCTCGCCGTCGAAGGTGGCGAGAGCGCCCGAGCCGCTCTCCTCGTAATCGCCGAACCCGGAGGAATCCGGCATCTTCATCCACTCGTAATAGACGCGATTGTCCGGATGCGGCTCCAGGGGCTCGGGCAGCGCCCGGCGCAGGGCGTCCGCATCGGTCTCGTAGGTCACGATCAGGTATTCGCGCCGGAGGAAGCGAAACGGCCCGCGCGGATAGCTCGGGCTGAAGGCGGGCATCGAGGGCGTCTCGAGGATCTCGTCGCGGGTCACGGGCTCGTCTCCCTGGGGGTGAAGGGCGTTCAGTCCTGCGCGTCGCGGGTCAGGTCGAGCACGCAGATTCCGCTCGCGTCGGGCCGGCGGTCGCGCCAGGCCGGCGCGCGCAGGGACCGGCGCAGGTCGCCGAGCCCCGCGGCCCAGTGCTCCAGCATGGTCGCGCGCGAGAACTCGTAATCCTTCGAATTCCCCTCGTAGGCCTTGCGACGATAGATCAGCTGCAGGATCGTCACGACGTTGTCGTGACTGATCCGTCGCAGAAACGCGGCATCGGGGTCGTCGCGCCATTCGGGCGGCAGCTTGCCCAGGAGGCTGCGCGTGGCGGCCTTGGCCTTGCGGATCTCCAGGCTCATGTCGGTGTTGAGCCGGGTCCGGCTGGAGAAGCGGATATCCTTCTCGCGCTCGGCCGCGTCGATCAGGGTCCGGGGCATCGCTCCGCGCGCGGAGAACAGGTCCACCTGGAACACCACGAGGTCGCGCCGGCGCTCCTCGTCGAGGACGTATTGCAGCGGCGTGTTCGAGACGATGCCGCCGTCCCAGTAGGGCTCGCCCGCGATGGTGACCGGCGGGAAGCCCGGGGGCAGGGCACCGGAGGCCATGATGTGCTCGGGCGTGATGCGGTCGCACCGGGTGTCGAAGTAGGCGAAGTTTCCGGTGCGTACGTTGACGGCACCGACGCTGAGGCGGGTCGCCCCCCCGTTGATCAGGTCGAAATCCACGAAGCGCTCGAGGGACGCCCGGAGCGGGGTCGTCTCGTAGTAGCTCAGCGCCTCCGGCGCGCCGGCCGGATAGAAGCTGGCGGGAGGAAAGCGAGGGTTGAAGAAGCCGGGCACCCCGAAGGCGGCGACCCAGCCGGCACTGGCCTCGTTGAAGGCCGCCCGCGCCCGCTCCCCGGGAAACCAGGGAACCCCGGTCACCCCCGAGGAGACCAGCTCCCAGAAGGCTCTCATCCGCTCCACGCGACGCTCCGGCGGGTTCCCGGCGATCAGCGCCGCGTTGATGGCTCCGATGGAGATGCCCGCGACCCAATCCACGGCGTGGCCCTGGGCGGCCAGCGCTTCGTAGATGCCGGCCTGGTAGGCGCCGAGCGCCCCGCCGCCCTGGAGCACGAGAACCTTCGTTTCGCCGCTGGGACATGCCGTCACGACCGGCCCTCTTCTATCCGGACCACACCCCGCCTCGGGGGATCCCGGGAGGCGTCCCGCCCACGGCCCGCCCAAACCCAATCCACGGTTGCCGTAAGCGTGCGGTACCACCATGACGCAAGGCCTGGGCGACCACCATCCCTCGGGTGGGACGAAGCGGCCCGGTTGTCAGGCCCTCGGCCTGCGCGCTCAGGCGCCCGGGTGCGGCGGCCGGCGGTGACGACCCGGCACGATTCGCATCCGAGCCTCTCGGCTCGACCGACGGACTCCCGGCCGAAACGCGCCGGCGGGACACGCGGTCGAGCCTCGCCCCGGTCCCGTGGACGGTTGACAGGCGCAGTTCCTTCGCCAACACCCCCCGCCCAGTCGCGGCTTTTCCCGCACGCCCTCCGCCGCAATCGTCCCTGACCCGGCCGCCCCGCGCGCGATGGCGACGAACAAGGATCCCTGACCCATGTCGGTGACGCGCTCCTATCTCGACTTCGAGAAGCCGGTGGCCGAGCTCGAATCCAAGCTGGAGGAGCTGAAGACCATGGCCGCCCGCGACGGCGCGGTCTCGATCAGCGAAGAGGTCGGGCGCCTGGAGGCCAAGGCCGCTGCCGCCCTCTCGGACATCTATGCCGGCCTGACGCCCTGGCAGAAGACCCAGGTCGCCCGCCACCCGCAGCGCCCCCACTTCATCGATTACTGCGCCGGCCTGATCTCGGATTTCAGCCCGCTCGCCGGGGACCGCGCCTTCGGCGAGGACCAGGCCATCGTCGGCGGCTTCGGACGCTTCCGCGGCCGTCCGGTCTGCGTGCTGGGCCAGGAGAAGGGCTCCACCACCGAGACCCGCCTGCGGCACAATTTCGGCATGGCCAAGCCCGAGGGTTACCGCAAGGCCGTACGCCTGATGGAGCTCGCCGACCGCTTCGGCCTGCCCGTGCTGGCCTTCGTCGACACCGCAGGCGCCTTTCCGGGCATCGAGGCGGAGGAGCGTGGACAGGCCGAGGCCATCGCCCGCTCGACGGAGGCCTGCCTCGCCCTCGGTGTGCCGAATGTCGCGGTGGTCATCGGCGAGGGCGGCTCGGGGGGCGCCATCGCGCTCGCCACTGCCAACCGGGTGCTCATGCTGGAGCACGCCATCTACGGCGTGATCTCGCCGGAAGGTGCGGCCTCGATCCTGTGGCGCGACCAGGGTCGCGCGGCGGACGCCGCCACCGCCATGAAGATCACCGCGCAGGACCTGCTGCGCCTCGGCATCATCGACGGCATCGTGCCCGAAGCGACCGGCGGGGCCCATCGCGGGCGCGACGCCGCGATCGCGGCGACGGGGGCCGCCATCGAGGCCGCCCTGGTGGAGTTCCAGGGCCTCGGCCCGGACGAGATCCGGGACCGGCGCGCGGCGAAGTTCCTGGAGATCGGTCGCAAGCTCTAAGAGTGCGACACTGCGCCGCGGATGCGAGCGGGAACCAAACCTCCCGATGCGTCCGTTGCGCCCGCCAAGGTTTCGCCACACCGACGCTTGGCGGATCGGCGGCGAAAAACCTGTGAAATCAATCCTCTTTCCGTCGGCACGCTCCGCGCGGCATCAAATGCGGCGAGATCGGGTCGACGGGCCGATGATGTCCGCAATCCACATCCCGCCCGGGCCACGACGGCGGTCTCCTTGCGGTAACAACCGGGTAAGTTTAACGACGCTAAGGGGTTGGGGAGTGGCATGCCACGGGCGCGAGCCCGGGGCTGCGTGACTGAGGATAGGTTCCCCATGGCTATGCGCCCGCTCGTGGCCGCCGGTTTCGCTCTGCTCGCCCTGTCGCTCGGCGCCTGCCAGGACGGTTCGATGGGCGGTGGCGTTCCGCTGCGGGCCCTGGCCCCGGTGCCGCCGAAGACCCTCGCGCTGATGGCCCAGAAGGGCATGTCGCAGAGCGATCCCATCCTGATCCGCGCCTACAAGCGGGAAGCGGAGATGGAGGTGTGGAAGCGCGGCACCAACGGCCAGTACGCCCTCCTCAAGACCTTCCCGATCTGCCGCTGGTCGGGCCAGCTCGGCCCGAAGACCAAGCAGGGCGACCGCCAGGCGCCCGAGGGCTTCTACACCGTGACGCCGGGCCAGATGAACCCGAACTCGTCCTACTACCTCTCGTTCGACACCGGCTATCCGAACGCCTACGACCGGGCGAACGGGCGCACCGGCAACTACATCATGGTGCACGGCACCTGCTCGTCGTCGGGCTGCTTTGCCATGACCGACGAGTCGATGGGCGAGATCTACGCCCTGGCGCGGGATTCCTTCGCGGGCGGCCAGCGCGCGTTCCAGTTCCAATCGTACCCGTTCCGGATGACGGCGGCCAACATCGCCAAGTTCCGCAACGACCCCAACGCGCCGTTCTGGAAGAACCTCAAGGAAGGCTCGGACTACTTCGAGGCCCTGCGCGACGAGCCGCGGGTCGGCCTGTGCGGAACGAAGTACGTCTTCGGCGGCGCCGACGCGGCGGCCGGCTCCTGCACGCCGCGGGTCGAGCCCCAGGTGGCGGAGAAGCGCGAGCGCGACAATCGCGAGATCGCCGATCTGATCGCCAAGGGCACGCCCGCCACCCGCCTCGTCTACGACGACGGCAGCCAGAACCCGGTGTTCCGCGGTCAGCAGACGCCCGCCAACACCCTGACCTTCGCGAGCCTGGGCAAGGCGCCCCCCGAGCCCGAACTGCCCTACGACCCGAAGGACTATGCCCAGCACAAGCTCGGCGACGTCAGCCGTCCCGAGAGCCTGGCCGCCGGCGAGCGCGAGATCGAGGTCGACGCCAAGGGCCGTCCGGTGATGATGGCCGCGGCCGCCCCGATCCCCACCAAGGCGGCCGCCGCGAACCTCGCCCGGAAGGGCACCGCCCCGGCGGCCAAGCCCGAGCCCGTGGTGGCCGAGCCGGCCAAGCCCGCCCGCGTGATGGTGGCCGACGCCGAGGGCGATCCGGCCGCCTACAAGAAGCTCTTCGGCAACGTGTTCAGCAACGGCGCGCCCGCGACACCGGCCACCGACGCCGCCACCGTCCCGGCCGTGGCCGCGGCGGTGCCGGAGCCCATCGCCGCCAAACCTGCGCCCAAGCACGCCCCCGCGAAGGCGGCACACGCCGCGCCCGCCCCGGCCAAGGGCGGCAAGCCGGACGAGGAGAAGGCGGCGAAGCCGGTCCACAGGACCGCATCGGCCGCCGCGACCGCCTCGCCGAAGACCACCGGCTCCACCACGCCCAAGAGCTCCCCTACGCCCAAGGATTGAGGCGAGGAACCGAGGCGGGCCGGGCCGTCCCGCCTCAGCGCGTGCCAAGGAGCATGGCGCCGAAGCCGAGGAAGATCCCGCCGGTGATCCGGTCGAAGGCCCGCCGGAGCGCCGGGCGGGTCAGGGATGCGGCGAGCCGGCGGCCGCCGAGGGCGTAGACCCCGTACCAGAACAGCTCCGCCCCCGCGAAGGTGACGATCAGGATCGCGAATTGCGGGGCCTGCGGCCGTGCCGGCTCGACGAATTGCGGCAGGAAGGCGCTGGCGAACAGGAGGAGCTTGGGATTGCTCAGGCCGATCAGCAGCCCGTCGCGGTAGAGACGCCCCAGCCCGACCGGCGCAGGGCTCCCCGTGTGCCCGGGGACGTCCAGCGCCCCGTCCCGCCCGCGCCAGGCCCGGATGCCGAGCCCCACGAGATAGGCGACGCCGGCATAGCGCAGGCCATCGAACAGGACCGGCGACGCCAGGAGGACGGCGCTCAGTCCCGCCGCGGAGGCCACCAGCACGAGGACCACGGCGCTCAGGCACCCGGCCATGGCGGCGAGGCTGCGACGCAGGCCGACGCGGACGCTGCGCGCCAGGATGTGCAGCATGTTCGGCCCCGGCGTGCCGGACAGGAGGAAGACGGCGCCGAAGAACAGCCACCAGGTCTGGAAGGTCACGGCCGGGCTCCCGGATCGAACGCGCACGCCCTGGTGCGCTCCGGCAGCCTCTTAGCAGACCGCGTCCGGGGCCGCGCCCGGCCGGGAGGCGGGGCAGCCCGGCACGCAACGAAAAAGGGCCCCGCGAGGGACCCTTCTCCAGATCAGTCAGATCGGTCGACCGATCACATCCGGCGCATCATGCGACGGTGCATCATCCGGCGCTCCATGTGACGGCGCATCATGCGGCGCTCCATGCGACGGTGCATCATGCGACGCTCCATCCGGCGCTCCATGCGCATCTGCACGGTGGACACGGTCTCGGGGGCGGTCACGCCCAGCGGGGCACCCGGTGCGGCCGAGGCGGAGGTGGCGAGGCTGGCACCGCCGAGCGAGGCGAGCACGGCGAAGGCAAGGGTCAGTTTCCTCACGTGAAGACTCCCATTCTCATTTGTCCGAGCGCGGCACCCGGTTTGTTCTCTCGCACCCGAGGCCGAGAAACTCGTGTCGCGCACCGGAGTGAGCGGCAGGCCCCGTTCCGGCCCGCCGCTGACAACACCTGAGTCAGAGATTCGTTTCCTCGAAAGCCCGCACCCACTCAGCACAAATTCCGGAGCGGACGATATCGTCGAGGGTAAATTCTACCACCGGGATCGGCATCATCCGACTCTTGATCAGGTGAATCACCGTGCGCAGGCCAGACGTCTCGCGTAAGTCCGTCTGGGACACGTCGCCGTTGATGATCACCTGGCAATCGTCACCGATGCGGGTGAGGAACATCTTGATCTCGGCGGTGGTGGTATTCTGAGCCTCGTCGAGGATCACGAGGCAGTTCTTGAAGGTGCGCCCACGCATGACCTCGAAGGGCACCACCTCGATGTCGCCGGTCTTCACCGCGATCTCGAAGGCGGCCTCGCCCATGCGCTCCTTCATGGTCTCCGTAAGGGGAGCGACCCAGGGGGCGATCTTCTCTTCCAGCGTTCCGGGAAAGAAGCCGAGGGAGCGGCCGGAGGGCACGTTCGGCCGGGTGATGATCACCTTGGCGATGCGGCGCTGGCGGAGCTGGTCGGCGGCGCGGGTCCCGGCGATGAAGGTCTTGCCGGTGCCGGCGGGGCCGAGGACGATCACCTGCTTGTGAAGGGCAAGGGCGTCGAGGTACTGCGCCTGCCGGTCGGTGAGGGGCTGGATCGGACTTAGGTTGCGTTCTTCGTCGAAGCGGGTCTTGTGCAGCCGGACCGGACGGTCCTCAACGAGTTCAAGTCGTGCGCGGCGTCTCTTCATCGATCAACACTCCAACCGGACTTGCCAACCTGGATTTAATCTGAGCCTGACTTGCTGAACTTGCTTCGCATCACTTTCGATTGATCCCGTTTCGGCGATCCTTTCGACTTCGCCCGCTTCACAGCCAATCCGGAGACCGCCCTCAAGTTCCGGACGGGTCCCTCAAGGCTGTGGATTCCCGATACGGTCCCGATGACCGCAGGACTGTGCGTTGCACGCACCATGCCGCGCCGGGCGCGACAGGGGCGTGACATCCACTATTCTTCGGAATGATGTAAAAAGTCTGCGTCGATGCTGCGCTGCGGGAGCCGATCCGCCGCGGCGGTCGATTGCCCTGGGCTGTGTCGCAGAAGACGCAGTCCGCATCCGCCCGACGTCCTCCGCAGCCCCCGCGTCCCGCGATCAGGCCGCCTGGATGAAGCTGTCGAGGACCATCTTCCGGCCGGCCTTGTCGAAATCAACGGTCAGCTTGTTGCCGTCCACACCCGCGACGGTGCCGGGGCCGAACTTGGTGTGGAACACCCGCATGTCGACGCTGAAAGCGGAGGGCGCACCCGTCGATTTGGCGATGAGCTCGCCCTCGATCTGGCGCGGGCCGCCCCGACTGGCCGGCGAACGGTTGCCGACCCCGTAGCCGTTGGCGTTTCCGGACTGCGCCGTATTGGCCTGGGCCCGCTGCCAGCCGGGCGTGCCGTAGGACGAGCCGAAGGGCGCCGGGTTCCGGTCGAAGCGCGAGGCCCCGGCCGCGAAGTGGGCGGGGGCATCGATCACGTCGACGCTGTCCTCGGGCAACTCGTCGATGAAGCGGCTCGGCACCGTGGAGGACCACAGGCCGTGGATGCGCCGGTTGACGGCGAAGGACAGCTTGGCGCGCTTGCGGGCCCGGGTCAGGCCGACATGGGCGAGGCGGCGCTCCTCCTCCAGCCCGGCGCGGCCGCTCTCGTCGAGCGCCCGCTGGTTCGGAAACAGGCCATCCTCCCAGCCCGGCAGGAAGACGGTTTCGAATTCCAGGCCTTTGGCGGCGTGGAGGGTCATCAGCGAGACCCGGTCGGCCCCCTCCTGCTCGCTGGCCTCCATGACCAGCGAGACGTGCTCGAGGAAGGCGGCGAGGTCCGGGAACTCCTCCATGGAGCGGACGAACTCCTTGAGGTTCTCCAGGCGTCCGGCGGCGTCGGCCGACTTCTCCTTCTGCCACATCTCGGTGTAGCCGGATTCCTCCAGGATGGTCTGCGCCACCTCCGAATGCGGCTGGGTTCCCACCAGCCGGGCCCAGCGTGAGAAGCTCTCGACCAGGGCGCGGACGCCGGACCGGGCGCGGGGCTTCAGCTCGTCGGTCTCCACGACGAGGCGGGCCGCCTGGAGCAGCGGCACCCGCTCGGCCCGGGCATAGGCGTGCAGCGCCTGCAGGGTGGCGTCGCCGAGGCCTCGCTTGGGCGTGTTGAAGATGCGCTCGAAGGCGAGGTCGTCGGAGGGGTTGGCGGTGACGCGCAGATAGGCGAGCGCGTCGCGGATCTCGGCCCGCTCGTAGAAGCGCGGGCCGCCGATGACCCGGTAGGGCAGGCCGAGCTGGACGAACCGGTCCTCGATCTCGCGCATCTGGGCCGAGATGCGCACCAGCACGGCGATCTCCGAGAGGGGATGCTGCTGGGCCTGGAGACTCTCGATGGCTTCCGCCACCTGGCGGGCCTCCTCCTCCGAATCCCAGGCGCCCGACACCGTCACCTTCTCGCCGGCGACGTCCTCGGTGCGCAGGGTCTTGCCGAGGCGGCCCTCGTTCTTGGCGATGAGGCCGGAGGCGGCGGCGAGGATATGGCCGGTGGAGCGGTAGTTGCGCTCCAGGCGGACCACCACGGCGCCTGGAAAGTCGTGCTCGAAGCGCAGGATGTTGTCGACCTCGGCGCCGCGCCAGCCGTAGATCGACTGGTCGTCGTCGCCCACGCAGGCGACGTTGCGGTGGCCCTGCGCCAGCAGGCGCAGCCAGAGGTACTGGGCGACGTTGGTGTCCTGGTACTCGTCCACGAGGATGTAGCGGAAGCGCTGCTGGTAGTTTTCCAGCACGTCCGGGTTCTCGCGCCAGAGCTTGAGGCAGAGCAGCAGCAGGTCGCCGAAATCGGCGGCGTTGAGGGTCAGGAGCCGGGCCTGATAGGCGGCATAGAGCGCCCCGCCCTTGCCGAAGGCGAAGGCCTGGGCCTCGCCGGGCGGCACCTGCTCGGGCAGGAGGCCGCGGTTCTTCCAGCCGTCGATGGCCGAGGACAGGGCGCGCGCGGGCCAGCGCTTCTCGTCGATGTTCTGATCGACGATGACCTGCTTCATCAGCCGCAGCTGGTCGTCCATCCCGAGAATCGTGAAGTCGGAGCGCAGGCCCACCAGTTCGGCGTGCCGGCGCAGGATCTTGGTGCCGATGGAGTGGAAGGTGCCGAGCCAGGGCATGCCCTCGCCGGCCGGCCCGATGAGCCCGCCGATGCGGTGCTTCATCTCGCGCGCGGCCTTGTTGGTGAAGGTCACCGAGAGGATGTCGAAGGGCCGCGCCCTGGCCGTCGCGATCAGGTGGGCGATGCGCGTCGTCAGCACCCGTGTCTTGCCGGTGCCGGCCCCGGCCAGCACGAGCACCGGCCCGTCCGTCGCCTCGACGGCGCGGCGCTGCTCGGCGTTCAGCCCTTCGAGGTAGGGCGAGCCCTGCGGCCGGAGGGAGGCCATGGCACGGGCGGCGATGGAGGTCGGGGCGGCGTCGGAGGCGGATGCGCCGGCCGCGTCGAAGCGTTGAGTCATCGCGCATCCCTGGACCAAAACGCGAACGGCGTCGAGGGTCGCGCGCGTTTCCGGAGTGGCCCGGCCTCCGCCTGGACGGTCTCCGAGGCTCCATCTCGGACGCACCTCGTATCCCGGAGAGTGTCGGATCGGCGATTAAATTCATCCGAAAATCGGATGAGGAATTTCCGCCAGCCCGGGCCAGGACTATGTCTCGACGGGATGGGTGAGGCGCGGCGATGGGCGAGCTCTATCAGTCGGGGAGCATCATCATTCGGTTCTATGCCAACGATCATCTGCCGCCGCATTTCCACATCCTGACACCGGATGACGAGGCTCTCGTGGAGATTGCCACCCTCCGACTGTTGGCCGGCGCCCTGCCGGGCAAGATCGAGCGCGAGGCCCTGGCCTGGGCCGCCGAGAACCGCGCCGCCGTCGCGGCCGAATGGAATCGGACCAACGCCCGCTTCCCGATTGCCTGAGGAGGTTGCCGTGAACGATCCCCTGCCCCGCATCTCAACCGTCATCGCCACGGGTCCCACCGGCCTCGGCGTGATGTGGCGCGACGACCGGTCCGACCGCGTGGACCTCGCCGGATGGATCGCCACCGGCGGTGAGATCCTGTCGCCTCTGAACGATCCGGCCCTGTTCGCGACGGTCCGGCTCGGAGATCACGGGACCTCCGTGGAATGGGGCAGCGAGGACGGGGACCTCGCCATCGATGCGCATCATCTCAGGCTGATCGCGGACGAACAGCGGCGGTTCGGCCGCGCGGAGGTGACTGCGTGGCAGACAGCCGCCGGACTGTCGAACCAGGAATCCGCGGATTTCCTCGGCCTCTCGCTGAGCACGTGGAACGCCTACAAGGCGGGCATCAGCGCGGTGCCGACTCCCGTTGCGATGGCGTGTCGGGCGGCCCTGCGCGACCCGATCCTGCTCCACGCCCATTACCGGCCGCGCAAGCGGGGCCGCCCGCGCCGCGTGGGCGCACCCAGCGCGGCGTAGGGTGGCGCGGTCCGCCAGGCAGAGACCGCGACACACTGAGACTCCGGCGGCCAAGGACGGAAGAGGACTGAAACCCGCAACCTCCCGTCGCTGCCGACGATCGATGCGGCAGTCTCACGCAGCGTCGCAGAACCTTCGAAAACCGGAACCCGCCTTCCCACCGGCAGGTCGTCTCACCAGATCACGACATCACAGTGCACCTGACAAGGACGCCGCCATGCGTAGCTCCCCCGCCCTTCTCGCCGGCCTCGCGCTCCTCGCCGCCGGTCCGGCCCTCGCCCAGGTCTCGTCGCGGGGCGTCGACAGCCTGAATGCCACCAACGAGCGCCTGTCCAACCGCAGCGAACTCCGGGGCATCGAGCAGCGCCAGCAATTCGACACCAACCAGACGCGTCTGCAGATCCAGCGCGGCGACCTGTTCCGGCCGAGCGCGCCCCCCGCCCCGATCGTCGTTCCGGGCCGTCGCTGAGCCGCGGCCCCGGGGCGCCGGACGCGGCGCGCCGGCCCTGGCGCGCGCGTGCGTTCCCTGTGCTATGTCCGCCGACGGAGCGGGGCCCGACCCGGGTGACGAGGCGGAACAGAGACGGTGCGTGACATCCTGACCGCGCTGGCGGGCGCCGTCATCCTGCTCCTCGTCGCGGCGCTCGCCGTCCCGCCCTTCGTGGCCTGGGAGGGCTATCGCGGCACGATCGACCGGACGATCGCGCGCTCCCTCGGGGTCGCGGCTCAGACCGAGGGCCGTATCGGTGTCCGGCTCCTGCCCTCGCCGCGCCTCAAGCTCGATCGCCTGCGGCTGGGGTCCGGGGCCGGCGCCGCGCAGAAGCCCGCCCTCGACCAGCCCCAGCTCGACCTGCAGTGGATCAAGGCCGAGATCGCCCTGGCGCCCCTGCTGAAGGGCGAGATCCTGTTCACCGAGACGCGGGTCGGCCGGGCGGAGGTCAAGCTCCCCGTCACCGATGGCGAGGCGATGCTCCTGCCCACGCGCGGGCTGTCGGCGGCCCTGCGGCGCGACCTCGCCATCGAGGACCTGTCGATCCGGCAGTTCGTGCTGACGACCCAGGTGCTCGCGACGGGCCGGACCGAGCAGTTCTACGCCGAGGCCCTTCAGGTCTCCGCGCCCGCCCTCGTCGGCCCCTGGCGGGCCGAAGGCACGAGCCGGGGCGTCCCCTTCCGGGTCTCGACCGGTGAGCTCGGGCCCGACGGCGTCAACGTGAAGATCGCGGGCGGCGGCGACACGCAGCCCCGCTTCGAGGCCGATGCCCGCATCGGCCTCGCACCCGCCGGCACGGCGACGGGCGGACGGCGCCTGACCTCGGCGGTGGCCGAAGGCAGCGCCCGGATCGTCGTCGGGCCGCCGGTCCAGGCGGCGGGCGCCTATCTGCCCTTCTCCCTTGCCGGCAAATTCAAGGGGCGCGGCCTGACGGCCCGATTCACCGACGTCGCCCTGGAGATCGATCCCGGCGGCCAGGCCCTGCGCCTGGGCGGCTCGGGTCAGCTCGACCTGAAGCAGTGGCGCGGCGCCCTGGCGCTCTCCGCCCGTCGCCTCGACCTCGACGCCTTCCTGACCTCGGCGGCCGGACAGGCGCTGATCGCCCGCGGCCTGCCGAACACCGGCGGCCGCAACGGCCTCGGACTACCGATCATGGTGGATCTGGACCTCGCGGCGGAGAGCCTGGCCCTCGGCCACGACGAGTGGACGGGGCTGGCCGCCAGCGGCACCCTCGACCGCACCGGCGGCGTGGTGCTGCGCCGCCTCGACGTCACCGCGCCGGGCGCCACGGCCCTGGGCGCCAGCGGTGAGATCGACACCGAGACCGGCCTGCGCTTCACCGGGCGCCTGTCCCTCGACACGCCGGCCTCCGACGGGTTCGGCCGCTACCTGCGGCGCCTCGGGCTCGAAGGCCCGGCCGTGGCGGTGATGGACGGTCGTCCGGTGCAGGTGAATACCGACCTCTCGGTGGCCGCCGGCACGGTGTCCCTGCGCAACCTGCGCCTCGGGCTCGGCGAGGCCCGCATCACCGGCAATGCCCGCTACACGGCGGCCGAGGGACCGGCGCGCGGCCGCTTCGATGCACAGCTCGCCGCGCAGGGCATCGACATCGCCGCCCTGCCGGTGCTGAGCGGCACCCTCGCGGACCTGCGGGGCCACGATGTCGGGATCACGCTCCAGGCCCGGGACGTGCGCTACGGGCCCGCCGGCGCTCATTCGGGCAACGGCACCATCGCGGCGAGCATCCAGTCGGACGGCCCGAGCCTCGTGGTCGACAGCCTCGCCATCACCGACCTGGCCGGCGCCAATGCCAAGCTCTCGGGCCGGATCAGCCCGGACGGCACGGGCCGGATCGCCGGGCAAGTCTCGGCGGCGGTGGCCGCCCCCCTGTTCGCGCTCCTCGACCGGGTCTGGGTGGCGGAGGCCCGCCGGGTCCCGGCCTTCCTGCGAAACGGGGCTCTCGACCTCGCGGTCAACCTCGAGCGGGATGCGGGCGCGGCCGACACCCTGCGGGTCGGCGCCAAGGGCGACGCGGCGGGCGGCACCCTCGACCTCGACCTCCTGAGCCGGGCGGGCCGCATCGACACCCTCGACCTCACCATCGCGACGGCGAACGCGGCCCCCTGGTTCGGGCGCACCGATGTCCAGGCCCTGCGCCGGCCCGGATACCTGCGCATCGCCGGCGTAGCCGCCCCGTCCGACGGCACCGCGTCTCCCGGGGGGCTCGCCCTGCGCCTGAGCGGGACGGTCGCCGACATCACCGTCGCGACGGTGCAGCCGATCCTCCTCGACGCCGCCGAGCCCCTGCCGCGAGCCGGCGCGCTTCAGTTCGCCCTGCCCGATCTCGCGCCGCTCCTCACCCTGGCGGGCAGCGCCGTGCCGATCCCCGGGCCGCTGCCGGCCGATCTCGGTCTGCGCCTGTCGCGGGCCGGCCCGGACCTGCGCCTGGGCGTCGTCGGCCGGATCGCCAGCCAGCCCGTCTCGGCCGACCTCACCCGCACGGCCGAGGGCGCGATCGGCGGCAGCGCGTCCCTGACCCGCCTCGCCCTGCCGCTTCTGGCCAGTGCCACGATCCTGCCGACCGAGGCCCCGCGCGGACCCGGCCAGAGCCCCGCGAGCGCGCGGTTCGCGCCGGTTCCGGCCGGCCGGCCGGCGGTCTCCCTCGGCCTCCGGGTCGACAGCCTCGACCTCGGGCGCGGGCTCACGGCGACCGGCGCGACCCTCGGCGTCACCCTGGACGGCGAGACCCTGACCCTGCGTGACCTCGACGCGACCCTCGCCGGTGGACGCATCGCGGGACGCGCGACCTCGACACGTCAGGGCGGCGCCGCCGCGCTCTCCGGCGAGGGCCAGATCACCGATGCGGCGATCCCCGGCTTGGTCGGCCCGGGGCCGGTGGACGGTCGGGTCTCCGCCCAGCTCCGCTTCGGCAGTTCGGGCGAGAGCCTGACCGGATTGATGAACAACCTCGGCGGGAGCGGCACCCTCACGCTCACCGGCCTCAGCCTGCCGGGGGCCGATCCGGCCGGTCTCGATCGGGCGCTGACACGGGCGCTCGCGGAGGACGATCCCCTGCGGGAAGGCCGCCTGCAGGCCCTCGCGGCCGAGGAACTCGGCGCGGGCCCGCTCACCGTGAAGGGGCCGGTCTCGAGCCCGGCGAGCCTCGTCGGCGGCACCTTGCGGGCCGGCCCGCTGACCTTGCCCCTCGGATCCGCGCGCTGGAGCGGGACTCTCGGCGTCGACCTGAGGGACGCGCGCATCGATGCGCGCGGGTCTCTCCTCGCCGGCCAGGCGCCCAAGGGCTGGAGCGGGGCGAACCCCTCGATCCAGCTCGGCTTCAGCGGTCCGATCCGAAACCCTGAGCGCAGCATCGACGCCGGACCGGTGACCAACGGGCTCGCCGCCCTGGTGCTCCAGCGCGAACTCGAGAAAATCGAGCTGTTCGAAGCCGACCAGAGCGAGCGCCAGCGCCGCCGCGCCCGCATCGAGATGGACAGGGTCCGCGCTCTCGCCATCAAGGCCGCGGCGGACAAGCTGGCGGCCGAGAAAGCGGCCTCCGAGGACGCCGCCCGCCAGGCGCGTCTGCGGGCACAGCAAGCGGCCCAGCAGGAGGCCGAAAGGGCCGCCGAAGAGGCGGCGCGCCGCCAGCGCAGCGAGCCGGAGCCGCCCCGGGACCGGGAGGGTCCGCCCCCGGGCCCCTAGCGGAAGGGGTGGGCGGTGCCGTTCTACATGAAGATCAGCTCGTTGATCTGACCGGCCAGGTCGGCATCGTAGGACCAGTTCGACTTCCCCACCAGATCGCTGGTGCGGAGCACATCGCGGGGAACGCCCCCTGGACCCTCGGCCATCAGGGTGTCGTTCTTGAACAGGCGCATGTAGCCCCCGTCGTCCACACTGGCCTGCCATCGGGCCGTTTCGCCTTCCACGATCGCATCGTAGGCGGTGATCCGGTAGGTTTCCGACCCCGCGATGATCTCGAAGGCCATGTCGTCACTCGTCCAGGCTTGACCGAGCCAGACGTTGTCCTCCCAGGCCCCGTTGCCGGTGTCGAAGATGCGCTGGTAACTGCCACCGGCCAGATCGTCGAAGCGGGCTTCGGCGAACACCTTGAAGGCGCCCTCGATCTCTGGGATCCCTTTGTACGCGGTGACCTCCAGGTCGCTGACCTTGCCCGCCAGTGGCGCATCGATGGACCAGGGGGATTTGCCGACGAACTCGTTGGTCCGTTCGATGTCCTTCGGCACGACGCCCTGCCCCTCGGCCAGGATCGTACCGTCCTTGAACAGGCGCATCCAGCCCGCCTCGTTGACGCTGGTCGTCCAGGACGCCTCCCGTCCCTCCACGATCGCATTCCTGGCAATCAGGGTTCCCTCCCTGCTCCCGTTCTGGATCGTGAACTGCATGTCATTCGACGTCCCAATCTGGCCGAGGAAGACGTTGTCGCCACTCGTTCCGTTGCCCAGGTCGTAGACCCGCTGCCAGGGACCCGCATCGAGATCGTCGAACCGGACCTTGGCGGTGGCCGAGAAGGCGCCGTGAAGATCGGCGACTCCGTCCGCCTTGAAGCTCAGGTCGTAGACGGTGCCCATGAGGTCCGTGTCGTATGACCAGTTGGACTTGCCCACGAGGTCGCTCGTACGGACGATGTCGCGGGGGACCTCACCCTGCCCCTGCGCCAGGAGGACCCCGTCCTTGGACAGGCTCATGCGCCCGTTGGGGTCCACGGCAGCCGTCCAGCGCGCCTCGACCCCCTGCACGATCGCATCCTTGGCCACGATGCGATGCACGCCGGAGCCGGCATAGATCTCGAAGCCCATGTCGCGGCTGCTGCCGACCTAGCCGAGCCAGATGTTATCGCTCCACGCTCCGTTTCCGGTGTCGAAGACGCGCTGATGGCTGCCGCCAGCGAGGTTATCGAAGCGCACCAGGGCGCTGGCCACGAAGCCGCCGTCGATCTCCGGGATGTCGGCCACGAAGGCCTCGTCGGAGGTGTCCGTCAACAGCATCTCGAACCGGCTCTTGGAGTCGGTCCCGATGGGGCCGAAGCGTGCCCGGAGGTGAGCCAACAAACCCTTCACATCAAGTTCGACGTCGCCGATGCGCAGGGATTCGATCCCCGTGAGGATGTCGACCTCGCCGCTGGCGATGTTCTTGATCCTGAGGGCGCCGCCCCTGCTGGTGGCATCGTAGATGACGGCAAAGTCGGCGGGGTTACCGGAATACATCGCCCGGTCGCGGCCCTCGCCGCCATCGAGGGTGTCGTACCCCCACCCCCCATCCAGGATATCGTCGCCCGCACCACCGATCAGCGTATCGTTGCCGCCGCTGCCGAACAGGCTGTCGTCGCCGGTCCCCCCGTCGATCCGATCGTCGCCCCACCCGCCATCGACCCAGTCATCCCCACCAAACGCAAAGAATTCCTCGTTCGGGTAGTCGAGCCCGATCCGGTCAGCCCGCTCGGTGGCGATCGGCATGCCCATATCCTGGAAGATCGCGAGATCGAGATCCGTGATCGGCGCACGGCTGCCCACAGAAGACCAGGGGTCCATCAGATCCTCTCGACCGGCGACATGGGAGCGGGAGTCGTCGAGCGGGATCGAGCGGCCGTTCGAAGCCTGAACGTTGGGCCCAGAGAACTCGTTGTTCCCGTTGGACCATGTGGCCGGAAGGTCGACGAATCCCAGGGCATGCCCGAATTCATGCTGGAACAGCGAATAGGCATCGATTTTATCCCACGGAACAGAGGCCGCACCCGTCGGATCGTAAAACAAGCTGTCGAGCCGGTGCTCGCCCAAGGTTACCTTCCCGTCCGGAGCGCCTCCATTTCCGTCCCAACCCAAGCGCGCCTTGTGAATGGCTGCCGAGAAGCGTCCGTCCCAGGTTCCGTTCGGACCCCCGTTCGCGAGATAATTCCCACCTCCGACGTTGCCGATTGCGACGGTGAGGTCGATCGTGCCGTTGCCCTGGATATACTTGCCCCAACCATCGGCGGCAGCTTGCGCAGTGGCTAGGATGAGGTCCGCTCGCCCGCCGGCTTGGCTCCGGGACCAATCGTCGGCCCATGTCACTGAAATTCTCGTCATGCACACCCCCTCGGGACACAACCAAAAGTTGCCTCACGGGAGAATGCCGACCAGGGATGCGGCGGATCTTACAAGGACCAATAAAGTTGCGCGGTTCGAAGCAATTCGGGGCGGGATTTCGTCCCGCCCCTCGATCTGGCTCGACCTTCGCCCGCGTACGCCTCTCAGGCCCTGCCGACGGCCAGCAGGGCGAAGGCCTGGATCAGGCCGACCTCCTCCAGGCGATCGAAGCGCCCGGCGGCGCCCCCATGCCCCGCCTCCATGTTGATGCGCAGGAGGATCGGGCCACCGCCCGTCATGGTCGCCCGCAGGCGCGCGACCCACTTCGCCGGCTCCCAGTAGGTCACGCGCGGGTCGGTCAGGCCACCGAGCGCCAGGATCGCCGGATAGGCCTTGGCCGCCACGTTGTCATAGGGCGAGTAGGCCAGGATCGTCTCGAAAGCCGCGAGGCTCTCGCGCGGGTTTCCCCATTCCGGCCATTCGGGCGGCGTCAGAGGCAGTTCACCATCGAGCATGGTGTTCAGCACGTCGACGAAGGGCACGTCGGCGACGATGCCGGCAAACAGCTCCGGCGCGAGGTTGGCGACCGCCCCCATCAGCATGCCGCCGGCCGAGCCGCCATGGGCCACGATGCGGCCCTGGGCGGTATAGTCGGCTTCGATCAGAGCGCGGGCACAGGCAACGAAATCCAAGAAGGTGTTGGGCTTCTTGTCGCGCTTGCCATCGAGGTACCAGCGCCAGCCCTTCTCGGTCCCGCCACGCACGTGAGCGATGGCGTAGACGAAGCCGCGGTCGACCAGCGACAGCAGGTTGGTGCGGAAGGCGGCCGGCATCAGCGTCCCGTAGGAGCCGTAGCCGTAGAGCAACAGCGGGGCGGTACCGTCGAGCGGGCAATCGCGCCGGTGTAGCAGCGAGATCGGCACGGTCTCGCCGTCCGCCGCCGTGGCGAACAGGCGCCGGGTGACGTAGTCCGCCGGGTTGTGGCCGCTGGGCACGGTCTGACGCTTGCGCAACTGCCGGGCCCGGGTGACGCAGTCGTAATCGTAGGTCTCCGCCGGCGTCGTCATCGACGAGTAGGTGAAGCGGATCACCGCCGTCTCGAACTCGTGCCCCGGCTGCAGGCCGAGGGAATAGGCCTCCTCGGCGAAGGCCACCACGTGCTCGTTGCCCTTGGTGTCGCGCACGACGATCCGCGGGCGTGCATTCTCGATCTCGAGGCGCACGAGATGATCGGCGATCACGTGCTGGTGACGGATCATCACGCCGGGACGATGGGCGATGACGTCGGTCCAGTTCTCGCGACCGGGAGCCTCCACCCGGGCGGTGACGATCTTGAAGTCCTCGGCTCCGTCGGCATTCGTGAGGATGAAGAGGTGGTTGGCCCAGTTCTCGACCGAGTAGATCAGCAGCGGCTCGCGCGGCTGCACCACGGTGAGCGTACCCTCCCCCGTCCGACGGTCGAGGAGATGAACCTCGGACGTTTCGTGGTCGCTGGCCGTCACCATGAGGTAGTCGCCCGATTGCGTCTCCTCGATATGGACGAAGAAGCCGGAATCGGCCTCCTCGTAGACGAGGGTATCGGCGTCCTGCGCGGTGCCGAGACGATGGCGCATCACTCGCGCGGGCCGGTGGTTGTCGTCGACGGCGACGTAGAAGAAGGCTCGGGAATCGGCGGTCCAGACCACCTCCCCGGTGGTCGCCTCGACGCGATCCGTCAGCTCGGAGCCCGTCTCCAAATCACGCACCCGGATGCTGTGCAGTTCCGAGCCCTTGGTGTCGGCGCTCCAGGCGAGCAACCGGTGGTCATCGGAATGGACCGCTGCGGCGATCTCGAAGAAGGTCAGCCCTTCACCTTCGCGATCACCATCGATGAGGATGACCTCCCCCTCTTCCGGCCCCCCATCGGCCGCCGTCTCAGCGCCCTGCCCGGGGATCACCACGACGGTACGCGGCCGCCGACACACCAGCGGATACTGTCCGCCCTCGCGATGGCGGGTGTAGTAGGCATAGGGGCCGTCAGGCTCGGGCACGCTGCTGTCGTCCTCCCGGATCCGAGCACGCATCTCGGCGACGAGGGTTTTGCGCAGCGCAGTGGTGTTCGCGAGCGCGGCGTCCGAATAGGCGTTCTCACCTGCCAGATGCTCCCGTATATCGGCGGGCAGGGCCGCCGGATCCTTAAGGACATCCCGCCAGTTTTCAGCCTTCAGCCAAGCATAGTCGTCGCGGATCACATGGCCGTGGACTTCGTAGGTGTGCGGGCGCACTTCCGCGACCGGAGCGGTGGCTGAAACCGAAAGGCTTGTTGATTGGGAGGCCATCGCAAAAAATCCTGGCGCAGGGTCGAGACACGGAGACGCGTCGCTCCATATTGCCGTGCCATGTGGCGCGAGCGTGAGCTGCAAGCAAGCGCGTGGGGAGTGCGGGACATGGAACGAGGGATGCGGCCGCTGCTGCGGCAATCTGTCCGACGGTCTCTCGGGGGCTCATGCTCGGACGCCTGGATGAAGATCCCGAGAATTCGGCAAGGTTGAAATATTGTTCGCAACAGTTGCTTGACGTTATCGAACTGCGCACGCCCGTCTTGCGATGTCATTGAGAATAGCATATCAAGAAATCGTAGCGGGCGAAGTTGCTGCGCATTCTATAGCGCATGCAGGACAGACGGTGACGCCGCGGGTTCGATCCGCGGAACGAGCGAGCATCGGCGCGAAGGCGGTCGAGTTGCTTGCGTACCCTATTCACTGCATCGCGTCAGGAGAGCTCTTCCGATTATGACCGACATCGAACACTCCGCGGATTATGTCGAACTGACCGTCGACATCGTTTCGGCTTATGTGAGCAACAACCCGGTGCCTCCCGGCGAACTGGCTCAGTTGATCACGCGCATTCATGGGGCACTGACCCAGATTGCCAGCGGCCAGATCGAGGCCAAGACGCCTGCCGCGCCGCTTCAGCCCGCAATCTCCGTGAAGAAGTCGGTGACGGCCGATCACATCATCTGTCTCGAAGACGGACGGACCTTCAAGTCGTTGAAGCGCCACCTGCGCGCCAAGTACGACATGAGCCCCGAGCAATACCGCGCCAAGTGGGGCCTGCCGCCCGACTACCCGATGGTTGCTCCGAACTACGCCAAGGCGCGTTCGGACCTCGCGAAGGCGATCGGTCTCGGACAGACCCGCAGCGGGAACTACGACGAAGCGGCTTGAGGCTACGACCACTCCGGAGCACCCGTGGTCTCCGGAGCCCGTCTCCATTGGCAAAAAGGCCTCGATCGCGTCGCGACCGGCCCCAACCACCCCGAACCGGGACGGGCTGACGAGCGGTCGGCAAAATGGCCGTCAAGACTTGAACTAGGATATTTTTCCCGTACTGTCGGCGTTCTGGCGCGTGCCGCCGCTGTCCTGAGTATTGGAACAAACCATGAACATTGATCGGACTGCCCCGTCGATCGCTGCCGTGCGTCCGGCCCGGGAGTATGGCGCCCACCCTCTGCACGCCCGTTGCGGGAACGAGGTGTTGAGCCCCAATGCCCGGCGTCTTCTCAACGCCCTCGCGCAGGAAGGCGCTTACGCGCTGCCCGATCCCACCGAGACCGAGGAATGGATCGTCCGGGAGGGCGGCACCGGCATCTCCGTCGGCGGCGGTCGCTTCGGGCGAAGCGCGGGCGCCGAATTGCTGGCCCGGGATCTCGCGGAATGCGGCTCGGGACGCCGGGCCCGCCTGACGATCAGCCCGGCCGGACGGGCGCGGTTGCGCCGGGAAGCGGCCGGCCCGCAGACACCCTATCTCGCCCAGCATCTCGACCTCGTGAGCAGCCTCGTCGCGCCGGACCGGCCGGTCCGCGATGCTTCCGAGAGCCCCCTGGCCTGGATGGCGCGGCGGCGGGATCGCGACGGCACGCCTCTCATCGACGCAGCCTGCTTCGAGGCGGGGGAACGCCTGCGCCGGGACCTGACCGGAGCCGCGCTGATGCCGCGGATGGGTCAGGATTGGAGCGGCGTAAAGGTCGATGGATCAGGTCCGCGGGATCCGGCCGCCGGCTCCGACGCGATGCTGGCCGCACGCCAGCGGGTCCGGGCGGCCCTCGATGCCGTCGGCAGCGACCTGTCCGGCCTGCTGATCGACCTGTGCGGCTTCCTCAAGGGCCTGGAGCGGATCGAGGCGGAGCGACGCTGGCCGGCCCGCTCGGCGAAGGTGGTGGCGCGGATCGCCCTGGCGCGCCTGGCCGAACATTATGGGCTGGAGCGCGCGGCGGTCGGGCCGGACCGTGCCCGGTCGCGCCTGTGGCGGGAAGCCTCGGTGCAAGCGGCGCGGCGGGGCTGATCGGTTCTTGGCGGGGGCCGTTCAGGCGGCTGTCAGGCGGATCGCATCCCGGTGGATGCGCTCCGCCATGGCCCGGACGCCGTTGGAACGCTTCGAGGTCAGATGGGCCCCGAGCCCGATCTCCTTGAAGGTTTGGAAGACGTCGACCTTGGCGATGTCCTCCGGCGCCTTGCCGTCGTGAAGGGCCATGACGAGGGCGATCAACCCCTTGGTGATCACCGAATCGCTGGTCCCCCGCAGGTGCAGGCGGGGCGGGGTCTCGGCGCGATCGATATGGGCGTCGACCCAGACTTGGCTCTCGCAGCCATGGACCCGGTTCTCCTCGGTCAGCAACTCCTCCGGGAACGGCGGCAGGGCACGCCCGAGTTCGATCAGATACTCGTAGCGGTCCGGGCCCTCATCGAGGATGCCGAAATTGTCGATGATCGTCGCAATATCTGGAAGCATGGGTGGGGGAACGGCTCCTGTGCGGCGGCACCCCTGCGCATATAGTCCATGCCGGCGCCAATGCGATCCTCAGGACGGCTGCGCCAGGACCTCGGGGAGTTGCAGCGCCAGGGGTTCGGCGGCCGTACCGATGCCCCGAACAGCGATCTCGGCCTGCGAAGCATAGGCGGCGATCAGGCGAGGGCCGAGATTCGGCACCTCGAGCTTGCCGGGGGCGGCGCCCTCTCCCGCTCCGGAGACAATGCTGAGGCGCACGGGACCGCCCGCCGCCGCGTCGATCTGGATCGCGATGGTGCAGGCGACCGTCTCGGCGGTGGTGTCGAGGCATTCCGACACAACCTCGGCGACGATCATCCCGAGGGCGTTGGCGGTGCGCGGCTCGACGAGGCTGGTGCCATGACCGCCGACGGTGACGCCGATGCGCCCCGCCCGGCGCAACTGGCCAAGGCCGGAGGCAAGCCGGTGCAGGTAGTCGCGCAGGTCGATGGAGGCGATGTGGGGTGCCTCGTGAAGGTGCTGCTGCACGAGGGCGATGGCGCGGACCCGTTGACCGAGCGCCTCGAAGCTGCCTCGGCAGGGGGCCGGCGCGGCACGGCCGTAGAGACCGATCAGGCTGACCATCACCTGGAGGTTGTTGCGCACCCGATGGTAGACCTCGGCGAGGAGCGCCTCCTTCTCCACCAGCGCGCGCTCGGAATGCTCCTCGGCATGCTTGCGGTCGGTGATGTCGAAGCAGGTACCGAGAAAGCCGACGAAATCGCCGTTCTCGCGCAAGGGCTTGGCGGTATCGAGCAGCCACCGGTAGGCGCCGTCGTGCCGGCGCAGGCGGAACTCGGACGTGAACGGTTCCTGCGCGGCGAACGCCTTGGCCACGATGGCGGCGTGGCGCTCGAGGTCATCGGGATGGAGGCCGCGACGCCAGCCGTGGCCGAGCTCCTCCTCGACCGAGCGGCCCGTGAAGGCGAGCCAGGATTCGTTGTGATGGACGGCGGCCCCCTGGGGATCGGCACGCCACATCATCAGGGGCACGAAATCGGCGAAACGCCGGAACTCGCCGCACCCCATAACACTCACCGATGCCGCCTCGGTCGACGGTGTGTCCGCGGCCATGATGTCTCGATCCACCCGTTCCAAACACCGGCCCCGTCCGAGCCAGCGCCGGTCAACGTGCCGGGCATGGGCCCGTTCCGATCCTACGTTGTGATGGGGGGCCGCCATCCGCTGCCGGCATGGATGCCGCGGGACGGCGGCGCCGTCAGAGCATGCTGGGCAGGATCCGGTCGGGCGGCCGATGCCCGTCCATGAAGGTCTTGATGTTGATGATGACCTTCTCGCCCATGTCGACGCGGCTCTCGTGGGTGGCCGAGCCCATGTGGGGCAGGAGCACGACCTTGCCGGCGCGGGCGAGCTTGACGAGGCGGGGGCTCACCGCCGGCTCCTGCTCGAACACGTCGAGGCCAGCGCCGGAGATGTCGCCGGCCTCGATCAGGCGGGCGAGGGCGGTCTCGTCGATGACCTCGCCGCGGGCGGTGTTCACCACCACGGCCTCGGGCTTGAGGAGCTTGAGGCGGCGGGCCGAGAGCAGGTGGTAGGTGGCCGGCGTGTGCGGACAGTTCACCGACACGATGTCGACGCGGGCCAGCATCTGGTCGAGGGATTCCCAGTAGGTCGCGTCGAGGTCGCGCTCGATCTGCGCGGGAACGCGCCGGCGGTTGTGATAGTGGATCTGCAGGCCGAAGGCCTTGGCCCGGCGGGCCAGGGCCTGGCCGATCCGGCCCATTCCGACGATGCCGAGGCGCTTGCCGGTGATTCGGCGGCCGAGCATCCAGGTCGGCGACCAGCCGGTGGTCCAGGCGTCGTCCGGGATGATCCGGGCGCCCTCGGTGACCCGGCGGGCCACGGCGAGGATCAGCGCCATGGTCATGTCGGCGGTATCCTCGGTGAGGACGCCGGGGGTATTGGTGACGGTGATGCCGCGCTCCAGGGCCGCGGCGACGTCGATGTGGTCGACGCCGTTGCCGAAGTTGGCGATCAGCCGCAGGTTCGGGCCGGCCTGGGCGAGGAGTCCCGAATCGATCTCGTCGGTCACCGTCGGGACCAGGACGTCGGCCTCGCGCACGGCCGCCATCAGGGCGTCGGGCGCCATCGGGGCATCGTCGGTGTTGAGTCGGATCTCGAAGAGCTCGCGCATGCGCGCCTCAACGACCTCGGGCAGACGCCGCGTGACGACCACGAGCGGCTTGCGCTTCAACGACGACATGCACCCTCCCCGCGAACGGTGTCGGCCAGCCCCGATCCGACCCGGCCGGTCTCCGGCGCGATCTCCGATGCGGGGGCGACACCGCCGGCTTACCGCGCGTTAACCACGCACCGGTCAAGACATTCGAGACGACCGGGCCGACGGCCGGAAGGCCACGACCCCAGGGTCCCCTCGACCCTAGGGCCTCTCTACCAGAGAGGCCGCGGAACACAATGCACGCCGGGGCCGGCCGCCACCCTTCGGCTCGCACCGGACAGCGTGAAGGATCACCGGACGATGCGCGCGCCTGCCCTGCTCCTCACCCTCGCGACCCTGCTGTCGGCCGGCGCCGCCGCGGCCGCCCCGGCGTCGGGGGCCGGCCCCGACGTCGCCCTCGGGCCGGTGACGAAGCTGCCCCTGCCGCGCTACGCCAGCCTGAAGACCGACCGGGTCAACCTGCGCGAGGGCCCCTCGAAGGACCACCGCACCCTCTGGGTGTTCCAGCGGGCCGGCCTGCCCGTCGAGATCGTGGCCGAGTTCGAGACCTGGCGCCGCATCCGCGATTCGGAGGGCACCGAGGGCTGGGTGCTACACTCGCTGCTCTCGGGCCGGCGCACCTCCATCGTCACCGCCGGCAAGGGGGGCGACAAGGCCCCGGTGCCGCTCTACGCCAAGGCCGAGGAGGCCTCCGGCGAGGAAGCCCGCCTCCAGGCCGGCGTCATCGGCAGCGTCAAGACCTGCACCGGCGCCTGGTGCCGGATCATCGTGGCGCTGCCCCAGCGGCGCGGCGACGTGGACGGCTACATCCGCCAGGACCGGCTCTGGGGCGTCTATCCCAACGAGAAGGTCGAGTAGGCCGCCCCCCTTCGGCGACGGGCGCCCCTCACGATTGGCGCATGAAGGTGTCGGGCGTCCCCGTGCCATCGGTGACGAAGCGGATGTCGCGCGGCTCGCGCCGGGGCGTGTCGACGGAGAGGAACACCATCGGCTGCTCGAGGATCTCGGGGACCGCGTGCACCACCCCGCGCTTGAAGAACACCAGCTTGCCGGGGCCGACCTCCACCGGCGCCTCGTCGCCGAATGTCATCAGGCAGCGCCCGGACAGCACGTAGAGGTACTCGTCGCAGGAGGCGTGGCTGTGCGGCGGCGTCGGATGGTAGACCCGGAACACCCGGGCGCTGGCTGCCGGATCGTCGGTGAAGCGGTGATCCGCCACCATGGTGTCGGAGGTCTCGGGCAGGCGCGCGGCCTGCTCCGCCACGTCGAAGACGCCGTGCGCCGTCAGGCTGTCCGTACTCATCGCATGCGTATCCTTGATTTTGCCGGTTGTCTCGCAGCCCCGGCAGAGTAGCGGGAAACGCTGCCGCCGGGGAGCCGGTCCCGGGCGGCCCCCTCGGGCCCGGAAACCGCGCGCGGCGCGGCTCAGCCCGCCCACCGGATCGTGTTGCGGCCGGCCTCCTTGGCCTCGTAAAGGGCGCGATCGGCCCGCCGCGCCAGGTCCTCGTAGCTCTCGCCCGACCGGGCGGCGGCGATTCCCATGCTGAGGCTGAGGGACGCCACCGGCTGGCCGCCCAGGGCCAGCGGTGCGTTCTCCACGGCCGCCCGGACGCGCTCGCCGACGCCCCTGGCGAGGTCGAGATCGCTGTGGGGCAGGAGGATCATGAACTCGTCGCCGCCGAGCCGGCCGACCCGGTCCCCGGCGCGGACATGCGACGACACCAGGGCGGCGAAGTGCCGGAGCGCCTGGTCGCCGGCCTGGTGGCCCCAGCGGTCGTTGATCTGCTTGAAATGATCGAAATCCACGGCGATCAGGCTCAGGGAACCCGGCGCCTCCGCGCGCAGCCAGCGCCGGGCCTCGGCCTCGAAGCCCCGGCGATTGAGGGTCCCGGTCAGGGCGTCGGTGATCGCCGAGGCGGTCATCTCCTGGCCGTGCGCGGCCAGGGCCGCGGTGAGGCGGGCCCGGGCGGTCACCTCGGCGGCGACCGGCAGGCAGGTCACGAGCGTCACGGCCAGGAAGGCCTGGAAAGCCTGGGCCTGCGTCGCCGCGTCGGCGGCGATCAGGATCATCGGCCCGCGCCCCTGCATCGTGGCGATCCCCCCGATGACCGCGACCAGCATCACGGCAGCCTCCACGCCGAGGCGTCCGACCCGGAACGTGACGAGCATCAGCGGAGGAAAGATCGCGAAGAGCAGGGGCCGCGTCGCCAGGAAGAAGACGCCGTAGGCGACGAGGCCCACCAGGACCAGCAGCGCGGCCGAAAGGCCTCGTTCGCGCCAGGTCTTCCGGGCGAAGCCGTCCACGAAGTCGCCCCGGACGACCGTGGAGAGGAAGGGTGTGAAGACCAGGAGGCCGAGGCCGTCGCTGGCGACCCAGGTGGCGAAAGCCTTGGGCAAGGGTTCGCCGTACAGGGCGAAGGCCGTCAGGCTGCCGGGAACGGCGCTCACCGCGGGCGCCACCAGGCCCGCCACCAGGATGAAGCGCAGGACGGCGCCCGTCGTGTGCAGGATGTCCTCCCGCTCGCCCGATCGCCGCAGGAGGGAGACGGCCAAGCCGATCTCGATGAGATTGGCGAGGCCGTAGAGGATCGCTCCTGCAGAGGCCCCCCGGGTGATCAGGTTGGCGGCGACGCCGGCCACGAAGCCCGCGCTCAGCACCGCGCCCCAGCGCGGCCGCTCCTGCGCGAGCAGGAGGGCCACGAGGATTGCGTTGGCCGGCCAGATGGTGGCGATGTCGCGTCCGTTGCTCGTCAGATGGATCGTCAAAGCGGCGGCTGCGAAGTACGAGATCGCCGCGAGGAACCAGATCCCCACGATCGGATGCCCAATCAGTCTGACTAAGTCTCTGATGATCATGCCTAAATCTAAGGCTTGTCAGATTAATTATCAGTTAAATCCGATAAAACTCGACTAAAGGCTGAATCCATGACTGTAGTTGCATCGTGGATCTGCGTATCAACCCGGATCATCCCGGAGCGTCGCGGTTTGCCGGCGAGGCCGGCGGTCGCGGCTCTGCGGGCCGCCACGGCCGATCACCCGGCCTTTTAGACCCTGCGCAAGCCGCCCCGATCGCGTGCGCGAATCCGGATCGGCGCGTCCACCGCCCGGTGCAGGGTCGGCCTGCGCCGGTGCTTCATGCACGCCCCCTCTCCGGGAGATGGGCTCGTCCGGGCACGACGCAGGCGGGCGCGCATGATGTCCTGTTCCCTCCGATGCGTCGTCGCGCATCGCTGTCCACTCGGAAGACTTCCGATCATCTTGTTGGGCGAGCAGGATGATTCGTCTTAACAAAGGACTGATGACGAAATTGTGATTTCGTCTTGGATGATGCCATTCAGGTCTTTTCGGGGGCTCTCGAAACGTCGGCGTCCCACCAATGCCCTCCTTTCGATCATGTCCGTTTGCCGGCACGGATCGCTCGCCGGACGCCGCGGTGACGTCCGCGCGTCTCGATGTCCAGGCGGCGATGAAGCTCAGGATCGAACCAATCCGGCCGCTTCAACGCCTGATCCTGAGGGAACATCCGGTCGTTGCCGGCCGAGGCCGGAATGGAGCGCGGGCCGTCCTGCCGCGCGATGCCCGGGACCGGGGAGCGCCGGGCGGTTCCATCGACCCGGGATCGGGTCGTAATCGGGCGTCTGCCCTCTTCGCGACCGGCAGAATCCCACCATCGCGCGACGATGAATAAAGTCCATGAATAGGATTTTATATTTGACAGCGCAACGCTCCTGGGGTATCAACAGGGCACGCTCAGGAAGTGTGAGTGGCACGGGAGACGGCGATGGCGAAGCTCGTGCCGATCGTCGCCTCGATCCGGGGGGCCGTCGAGGCGGCCATGCGGGACACCACGCGCCCCGTCACCGCCATCGCGGCCGAGACCGGGGTGCGGGTCACCACCATCCGGACCTGGAACAAGCGCTTCGGCTGGCGCCCCGCGGCGGCGACGGCCTCCACGGCCTTCACCCCCGCGCGCTGGAAGCCGGCGCGGCGGGCGGCGGTGGCCCGGCTCTACCGCGAGGACTGGATCGATATCGGCGACCTCGCCCAGGCCCTGGGCGTCGCCCGGCACCGGGCCGAGGCCCTGTTCGCCCAGTGCGGCCTGGAGGGGCGCCGGCCCGGCGAGGTCGGGCGTGCCCTGGGGCTGGACGCCGATCCCCGCCGGATGCGGGCGGCGCTCCGGGCGCAGATCGCCCGGCAGATCCTGCATTTCGACGCGGCCCTGAACGGGGCGGCGGGCGCTCCGGCCTTCGACAGCGCCCGGGTCCTGCGGGATCTCGGCGGCCTGAAGCGCCTTCTCGACGAGACGACCGACGACGGGGCGGGGGGAAGCGATGGGGCAGGCTCCGGCGACCACGACGCGACCGCCCGCGACGGGGCGGGCGACGACCTGCCCGCCCTGCGCGCGGAGATCGCGCGGCGCGCTGCGGCACTCGGCGGCGAGCGGGCGGATGCCGGCCCTGCTGGCGAGCCTGCCGCCGCCCCTGATCCGGGCCCTGGCGACTGACTGGCTGCTGGCGGCGCGGGACGACCAGCTTCCGCCCTGCCCGGCCCTGCCGGACTGGACCACCTGGGCGGTGATCGGCGGGCGCGGGGCGGGCAAGACCCGCACGGGGGCCGAGTGGGTCCGCGCCCTGGCCCTGGGCGACCCGGCCTTCACCGCCCGGCCGGTGGGGCGGATCGCCCTCGTGGGCGAGACCTTCGCGGACGTGCGCGACGTCATGGTGGAGGGGCCCTCCGGCCTCCTCGGCCTGGCCGGGCAACGGCCGCGCTGGTCGCCCTCCCGCCGGCGCCTCGACTGGGACAACGGCGCGGTCGGCCTCGCCTTCTCGGCCGAGGAGCCGGATTCCCTGCGCGGGCCCCAGTTCGGCGCGGCCTGGTCGGACGAGATCGCCAAGTGGCGCTACGCCGAAGCCGCCTGGGACATGATCCAGTTCGGCCTGCGCCTGGGGCACCGCCCGCGGGGCCTCGTCACCACCACGCCCCGGCCGATCCCGCTGCTGCGGCGGATCCTCGCCGACCCGCGCACCGTGGTCAGCCGGGCGCGCACCGCCGACAACGCGGCGAACCTCGCCCCGGCCTTCCTCGAGGCGGTGGTGGGCCGCTACGCCGGCACCCGGCTGGGGCGCCAGGAGCTCGACGGCGAGCTGATCGCGGACCGGGCCGACGCCCTCTGGAGCCGCGACCGCCTGGAGGCGGCCCGCGTCCCGGCGGCGCCGGAGGCCCTGCGCCGCATCGTCGTGGCGGTGGACCCGCCGGCCTCCTCGAAGGCCGGGGCGGATGCCTGCGGGATCGTCGCCGCCGGCCTCGACGCCGCCGGCCACGCCTACGTGCTGGCCGACGCCACCTTGGGCCGGGCCGCCCCCGAGGCCTGGGCCGCGACGGCGCTGGCGCTCTACCACCGTCTCGCGGCCGACAGCCTCGTGGTCGAGGTCAACCAGGGGGGCGAGATGGCCACCGCCGTCCTGCACCAGGTCGACGCCGCCGTGCCGGTGACCCCCGTGCGGGCGACGCGCGGCAAGTACCTGCGGGCCGAGCCGGTCTCGATGCTCTACGCACAGGGCCGCGTCCACCATGTCGGCGCCCTGCCGGCGCTGGAGGACGAGCTCTGCGACTTCGGGCCGGACGGCCTGTCCTCCGGCGCCTCGCCGGACCGCCTCGACGCCCTGGTCTGGGCCCTGACGCATCTCCTCCTGCGCAGCGGCCCCGAGCCGCGCATCCGGCGGCTCTGACGCCCCGTCCACACCGACGCTTCCGCGAGGCCCCGATGGCGAACCTCCTCTCCCGGCTCGTACGCCGTGCCGCGCCCGCGGCCCCCGACAGCAAGGCGGCGCCCCTCGCGGGCCTCGGCGTCGCCTTCTACGGCGAGGGCCCGGCCTCCTGGACGCCGCGGGACATCGGGGCGCTGGCCCGCGCGGGCTTCCAGAGGAACGCCATCGTGCACCGGGCCGTGCGGCTGGTGGCCGAGGCCGCCGCCGCCCTGCCCCTCGGGCTGGCGGGGACGTCCGCCGCAGGGCCGCACCCTCTGGCGGCGCTGCTGGCCCGGCCGAACCCGCGCCAGGGCGGCGCGGCCCTGCTCGAATCGCTCTACGGGCACTTGATGGTCTCCGGCAACGCCTACCTCCAGGCCACGGGCCTCGACGGCGTGCCCCGCGAGCTCCACGCCCTGCGGCCCGACCGGATGCGGGTGGTGCCCGGCCCCGACGGCTGGCCGGCGGCCTACGACTACGCGGTGGGCGGCCGCACCCTGCGCTTCGACCAGGGCGCGGACGGCGTGGCCCCGATCCTCCACCTCACCCTGTTCCACCCCACCGACGACCATTACGGCCTCTCCCCGATGGAGGCGGCGGCGGTGGCCCTCGACATCCACAACGCGGCGGGGGCCTGGAACAAGGCGCTCCTCGACAACGCCGCCCGGCCCTCCGGCGCCCTGGTCTTCGCCACCGCCGCCGGCTCCACCTTGAGCGACGCGCAGTTCACCCGGCTCAAGGGCGAGCTCGAGGCGAACTACCAGGGCGCCGGCAATGCCGGGCGGCCCCTGCTGCTGGAGGGCGGGCTCGACTGGAAGCCCCTGGCGCTCTCGCCCAAGGACATGGATTTCGTCGAGGCCAAGAGCGGGGCCGCCCGCGAGATCGCCCTCGCCTTCGGGGTGCCGCCCCTGCTGCTGGGCCTGCCCGGCGACAACACCCACGCCAACTACGCCGAGGCCAACCGCGCCTTCTACCGCCAGACCGTGATCCCCCTGGTGCGCCGCACCGCCGAGGCGCTGGCCCACTGGCTGGAGCCGGCCTTCGGCCCCGCCCGCCTGGAGCCCGACCTCGACGCCATCGAGGCCCTGGCCCCCGAGCGCGAGAGCCTGTGGCGCCGGGTCCAGGCCGCCGACTTCCTCACCGAGGCGGAGAAGCGCGAGGCGGTGGGCTACGGGCCGCGCTGAGGTCGGACGGTCCGCCGGCCCAAGCCCGCCGGCCCAAGCCGCAGATCCCGTGTCTCAGGTCTTGTCCAAAGCCGGAGGGTTCGTCTCGGACTGGCCGGCCGGCCGCACCTGCGCCGACCCGGAACAGCGGACGAACGCCACGGGATAAGCCGGAACGTGCCGATCCTCGGAGACGAAGACGGCGCCCTCGGCGTTTGCCTGGGCGATGAGCAGGTGATCCCACGGATCCCCGTGGTGGCGCGGAAGGTCACCGAGGGCGAGCAGATGCGCCGGGGCGATCCCGATGATGTCGAAGCCCTGGTCCCGCACCGCGTCGAGGATCCTGTCGAGGTCGGCCTTCAGCTTTCCGACCCGCACCTTCACCTGGATCTCCCAGAGGGACGCGACCGAGACAAGCACGTCGTTGGCGGGGTCCGCGATCATGTCCCGGGCGGCCTGGCCGAGTCTCGGGTCCGCGAGCAGCCACCAGAGCAGGGCGTGCGTATCGAGAAGAAGCCTCATTCCCCCCCGCTCTCCGAATTCGCGCCCTCCAAATCTTCGCCCTCCATGGCGGCCAGCAGCTCAGGAGGCAGGACATCGAAATCCGGTGCCATCTCGATCTGCCCGCGCAGGGTGCCGGGCCGGCGCAGACGGGACGGTGGGGGCGGCTGCACGATCGCGATCACCTCGTTGTGGGCGGTCACCGCGAAGGATGCGCCGTGGCGCACCTGCCGCATGAAGCCGGCGAAGTTGCCGCGAAACTCGCGCACGCCGACCTTTCGCGGCGGCTCTGGTGAAGCCTCGTCGTCCTGGGCCATGACCCGCCTCCATTGTGCACACACCATGTGTACACAGCGGAACGAGGCGGTCAACGCGAACCACCCCGGTCCGTCGCACCGGTACTCACCACCGCCCCCCGTCCCCTCGCAGGGTCCTGCTCGCGGCGGCTCGAAGGATAGGCCGGAGCCGGCCGTCTCCCGTTCAAACCACGCGGCGGAGTTTCCCATGGACGGCCATTTCACCGGCTATGCCAGCCTGTTCGGCGTGCCCGATCTCGGGCGCGACGTGGTGGCGCCGGGCGCCTTCGGGCAGAGCCTCGCGGCGCGGGGCGTCGCGGGGGTGCGGATGCTCTGGCAGCACGATCCGGCCGAGCCGGTGGGGCGCTGGCTCGCCCTGCGCGAGGATGCCCGCGGTCTGCGGGTGGCGGGCCAGCTCAACCTCGCGGTTCAGCGCGCCCGCGAGCTCGACGCGCTGCTCGGCGCGGGCGGCCTCGACGGGCTCTCCATCGGGTTCCGCACGGTGCGGGCGCAGCCCCAGCGCGGCGGCCTGCGCCGGCTCGAGGCGATCGACCTCTGGGAGATCTCCCTGGTCACCTTTCCGCTCCAGGCGGGCGCGCGGATCGCCGCCCCGGCCCAGGCGGGCCTCGCCCCGGCTCGGGCCGCCGCCCTGGCGCAGGACATCCGGGCTCTCGCCCACCGCATGGCGCCGCCCCGGCGCGCGGCTTCCCCCTCCACCCGGCCCGGGCCCCGGCCCGCCGCCATCCTGCCCGCCCGCTCCGCGAGGTTCGCATGACCGTCCCCGTCCCGTCCGAGACCCACGCCGCCGCCCCGCGCGCCCCCGAGATGAAGGGCGCCTGGCCGCCCCTGGAGGACAAGGCCGCGGGCCATGTCCTGAACACTTCGGTCTCAAACGATCCGGCCCCGTCCGACCCGGCGGTGGGCACCGCCATGGCCGAGCTCGCCCGCGCCTTCGAGGCGTTCAAGGAGACCAACGACGCGCGCCTGGCCGCCATCGAGGGCCGCGCTCCGGGCGACGTGCTCACCGAGGAGAAGCTCGCCCGCATCGACGCCGCCCTCGATACGGCGCGCACCCGCCTCGACCGCCTCACCCTCGACGGCCGCCGCCCGCCCTTGGGAAGTGGCGCACCCCTGGGCCAGGGCGGGCCGGCGCCGCGCGACGGGGCCAGCCTCGAGCACAAGGCGGCCTTCGACCTCTACGTCCGGTCCGGCGAGAGCGGCGGCCTCAAGCGGCTCGAGGCGAAGGCCCTCTCGGCGGGGTCCGGCCCGGATGGCGGCTACCTCGTGCCGGCCGAGGTCGAGCGCATGGTGCTGACGCGCCTCGCCGCCCTGTCGCCGATCCGGTCGCTGGCCACGGTCCGGGTCATCTCCGGCGGGCAGTACAAGCGCGCGGTCTCGGTGCGCGACGCGGTCTCGGGCTGGGTCGCCGAGACGGCGCCGCGACCGCAGACCGACTCGCCGGTCCTGTCCGAGCTGACCTTCCCGGCCATGGAGCTCTACGCCATGCCGGCGGCGACGCAGACGCTCCTCGACGACGCCGTCGTGGACATCGATGCCTGGCTCGCCGACGAGGTCGAATCGGCCTTCGCCGAGCAGGAGGGCACCGCCTTCGTCACCGGCAACGGGGTCAGCCGCCCGCGCGGCTTCCTGACCTACGAGCTCGTGGCGAACACCGCCTGGGTACCGGGCAAGATCGGAACCGTCGCGACGGGCGTGTCGGGCGGCTTCGCGGCCGCGAACCCGTCCGACGTGCTGTTCGATCTCGTCTACGCCCTGCGGGCGGGCTACCGGCAGAACGCCACCTTCGTGATGAACCGGCGCCTGCAGAGCACGATCCGCAAGTTCAAGGACGCCGACGGCAACTACCTGTGGCAGCCCCCCCTGGCCGCCGACCGCGCGGCCACCCTCCTGGGCTTCCCCGTAGCCGAGGCGGAGGCGATGCCCAACGCGGGCGCCAACAGCCTCTCCCTCGCCTTCGGCGATTTCCGCCGCGGCTACCTCGTGGTGGATCGCGCCGGCCTGCGGGTGCTGCGCGACCCCTACTCGGCCAAGCCCTACGTGCTGTTCTACACCACCAAGCGCGTCGGCGGCGGCGTCCAGGACTTCGACGCCATCAAGCTCCTGTCCTTCGGGGCGTGAGCCCGACACCCCCGGGCCCCCGGGCCCGGGGGTGTCCGCTCCGAAGAGCGGGATCAATCTCTGGCTCGGGCCCGAGACCCAGCGTGACGGCGGGACCGGCAGGCTTCAGGAACCCCATCCGTGCGGCTCTCCCGCGAATGGCAGTGATCCGATGGCAGACCGTCCCGATGGCGCGGACGCCCTGACCGTCATGATCTCGGGCGGCTTCGCCCTGGCCTACCAGGCGGCGCTGCCGGCCTTCGAGGCGATGACGGGCTGCGCGTGCGGACCCTGTCGGGCGCCTCCCAGGGTCAGGGTCCGAAGACGATGCGCCATCAGCGAGAGCACGGCGCGGCGGTCGACGTGGTGCCCCTCTCAAACGAGGGCCTGCACAACCCGGTGGAGGCGGGGTGGATCGCCGCAGGTTCGACTGTCGCTCCGGCGAGCCCCCCTCACCTCGGATCGGACCGCGGACGCGATCCGCAGCACGGGCATGCCCCCCGCCAAGCCCGGCCCGGCCCCGTAGGTCGGCAGCCGTTGTCGCCCAGCGCCTCGGCCTACCGCCGGCCCGGCTTGGCCATCCAGTCCGACCGGGTCGCGCCGATGGCGGCGCCGGAGGGCATGCGGGCGAAGTCGGCCGCGCGGGCGTTGATCCAGCCGGCATGCTCGCCGGTGGGCGTCACGGCGGTGAAGCCGCCGCAGGCGGTGCGGGCCTTCCGGTCCTGGCGCATGGCGCCGCTGGACCAGCTCACCACGCCGACGATCTGGTAGCCGCCGGGGCCGCCGCGCAGGATCGGGCCGCCGGAATCGCCCAGGCAGGCACCGGCCCCCGCCGTCTCGGCCATGCGGCGGCGGTCGGTGACCACCGTGACCCGGTTGGCGACCTGCAGCGAGCCGATGGAGACGAGGTGGGCCTGGCGCAGGGTCCGGGCGGTGTTGCGCCGGTTCTCCGCGACCACGCCGAAGCCCGCGATGTCGACGGCGTCGCCGGTGTTGATGGCGCCGCCGCGGGGATCGAGGGGCTGGAAATCGCCGCTCAGGGGCTCGGCGAGCTTGATGACCGCGAGGTCGATGCCCGGCTGGTCCTCCGGCGTGGTGCCGGGCACGAAGTCGGGATGCATGGCGAAGGCGATGGCGTTGATGCGGCGCGAGCGGAACGCCCGGTCGACCGCCACCACGCTGTAGCCGGCCTGATGCATGACGCAGTGGGCGGCGGTGAGCACGAGGTCGCGGGCGATGAGCGTGCCCGAGCAGATCTCGCCCTGGGTGCTCTCGATCCGCACCACCGAGGCGCGCAGGCCGTTGGGATCGCGCGAGACCTCGCCGTTGATCACCGCGGAGGCCGGCAGGGGCGCCAGCGCGCCGAGGGCCGCCGCCAGCACCGTCGCTCCGATCCGGAGGCGGGTGGGACGGGTCGTGTGGCGCACAGCCTTGCTGGGGGCAGCCTTGCGCAGCGCGGTCGGCAACATCGTGTCTCTCCCGCGTCCGGCGATGTTCTGGACGAGAACGGCGTGGAGCCTATCGGAAGGCAATGGCTCGGCCAAGCTCTGGTTCCGCGGACCTTTCGTCATCCGCAGACCCGTTCAGACGCCGGACCAGCGCGCGGCGCTGCCCCAGCCCGACAGGGTCCGGTCGATCCAGTCGCGCTGCGGCCCGAGGAGGACGCCCTGGGAGACGCCGCCGCAGGCCTTGCCGGCGGCCCAGGCGGAGACCGCGAGGACGGCGGGTCCCGCGCCGATCGGCCCGCCGGAATCGCCCTGGCAGGCGCTGGCGCCGCCGGGACCGGCCCCGAGCCAGACCAGGAGGCGGCTCGGTCCGTGGGGCTCGATCACGCCGAGCTCGACGCTGCGGTAGGTCCCGGTGCTGCGGGCATCCCCGGCGGCGGCGACGCCGTAGCCGGACAGGGTCAGGCGCTCGCCCGCCCGCGGCAGCGCGGCGCTGAGGGCGGCCGGCACGAAGCGGCCCGGCAAGGGGGCGGCCAGGCGCACCAGGGCGAGGTCGACCGAGCGGCGGCGCCCCGCCACCGCACCCGCATCGTAGCCCGGATGGAGCGCGCGGGCCGTGATCTCGGCCAGCACCGGCGCGCCGGCCGCGTCCTTGTAATGCACCCGGTGCTCGGCCCGGGCCGCCACGCAGTGGCCGGCGGTGAGCACCGCGTCCGCCGCCACGACGATGCCGGTGCAGACGCCGCCGTTCGAGGACAGCACCATCACGGCCGAGCCCGCCGCCTCGGGGGCGGGGCGGCCGCCCACCACGGCGCCGGCCGGCCCGGAGGCCGGCAGTCCCAGCACGGCCAGCAGCACCGGAAGCCCCAGCAGGGCCGGGGCCCCGCGCCGCGCCGCGCGGCGGGTCCGGCCAGCGTTGCGCGCCATCGCGATCCCTTTCCTGGACGGCCCCCACACGGAGACGACGATGACCCCGATACGCGTCGACGATGCCCGCGTCGAGCCGGTGACGCTGGCGGAGATGCGCGGCGTCCTGCGCCTGGACCCGGACGATGGCGGGGCCGAGGATCCCCTGGTGGAGCGCCTGATCGCGGCGGCCCGGGCGCAGGTGGAGGTGGCCACCCGGCGCATCCTGGCGCCGGGGCGCTACCGCGTGATGCTCACGGCCTGGCCCGGCGACGGCTGGCTGCCCCTGCCGCTCAGCCCCCTCGTGGCCGTGGCGCGGACGGGCCTCGTCGATCCCGGCGGCACCGTCACCGACCTCGCCGCCGGGCTCGTCCGGCCCGGCGCGGACGGGATCGAGGCGCCCGGCCTCGTCATCGACCCGGCGGTGCCGGCCCTCGACCGGCGCGCCGCCCTGATCGAGGTCGACGCGGGCTACGGCGGCGCCGGGCCGCCGCTGCCGCCGGCCCTGGCCCAGGCGATCCGGCTCCTCGTGGCCCACGCCTTCGAGCATCGCGGCGACGGGGCCGGCGACGACGTCCCGCCGCCCGCCCCTGCCGCCCTGGTCGCGCCGCTGCGGCGGCTGCGCCTGTAGCGCGCCCCGTCCCGGAGATCGCCGCCATGCCCCACCCCTTCCCCCCCGTGCCCATCGGCGCGCGCCGCCGCCGCTTCGTGCTCGAACGTCCCGTGGAGACGCCGGACGGCTTCGGCGGCGTGGTGCGCCGGTTCGAGGCCGGCCCGCTGCTCTGGGGGGCGATCGAGCCCCTGCGCCCGGTCGAGCGGCTCCGCTTCGGCCGCGCCGAGGCGGTCGCCACCCACCGGGTCCGGTTCCGCTTCGGCCCCACGATCACGCCGGCGATGCGCCTCGCCAGCGGCCCGCGCCGCTTCGCCGTGCGCAGCGCGGGCGATCCGGACGGGCGCCGGCGCGACCTCGTCTGCCAGGTCGAGGAACTCAACGTCGAGGAACTCGGTGCCGGGGCCGCCGCATGAGCCTCGCCCCCGCTCCCACCGGCTCGCCCACCAGCCCGCTCCTGGCGCTGCGCGCCGCCATCCTCGCCTGGCTCGCCACCGACGCGCCCCTGGCGCGGCTGATGGGCGGGTCCCTGCGCCTGGCCGACGAGCCGCCCGGGGGCGTCGCGCCGGTCTACGCCCTGTTCGGGGACGCCGAGATCCGCGACGATTCCGTCGACGGCGCCCGGCGCCACCGGCACGCCCTCGGCCTGACGGTCTTCGCCCGGCCGGGCTCGCTCCGCAGCGCGGTGGATGCCGCCGAGCGCATCGCCGACCTCCTGCACGACGCGCCCCTCGCCCTCGCGGGCCACGCCCTCGTGCGCCTCGACCTGGAGGCCATCGCCGTGCGGCGCGACCCCGCCAGCGGCGAGGCCCGCGCCACCCTGACCCTGCGGGCGATCACCGAGCGCCTCTCCGCCTGACCCCTCGATCCACGGAGCCCCCCATGGCAGCCCAACGCGGCAAGGACCTGCTCATCCGCATCGCCTCCGGCAGCGGCTTTCTCGCGGTGGCGGGCCTGCGGGCCCGCCAGATCGCCTTCAACGCCGAGACGGTGGACGTGACGAACGCCGATTCCGCCGGGCGCTGGCGCGAACTCCTGGCCGGGGCCGGGGTGCGCCGGGCCGCCCTGTCGGGCTCCGGGGTGTTCCGCGACGAGGCCTCCGATGGCCGCCTGCGGCAGGTGTTCTTCGACGGCAGCCTGGAGACCTACCAGATCGTGGTGCCGGCCTTCGGCACCCTGGAGGGCGTCTTCCAGATCACCAGCCTGGAATACCGCGGGGATCACGCCGGGGAGGTGACCTTCGACCTGGCCCTCGACTCGGCCGGCCCCCTCGCTTTCACGGCCGCCTGATGGCCAACCGCCGGCGCGGCGAGGTGACCCTGGCCCTGGGCCCCGAGCGCTATACCCTCTGCCTCACCCTCGGGGCCCTGGCCGAACTCGAGGATGCCCTCGGGGCCGCCGACCTCACCGACCTCGCCGCCCGCTTCGGCGAGGGGCGGCTCAGGAGCCGGGACCTCATCGCGCTCCTCGGCGCGGCGCTGCGCGGCGGCGGCCACGACCTCGACGCGGCCGCCGTCGCGGCCCTGCCGCTGGCGGGCGACCTGGAGGCGATTGGAACGGCGATCGGCGCCGTGCTCGCCGCGGCCTTCGGCGAGGCCCCCGAAACCCCTTGAGCCCCACGGGCGGGACCGCGCCGGAGCCGCCCTCCGCCTTCCCGTGGGACGAGGCGCTGGCGCTGGGCCTCTCCCGCCTGCGCTGGCGCCCGCGCGACTTCTGGCGCGCCACGCCGCGCGAACTGATGGCCGCCGCCGGCCTGACCGGGGCCCGCACCGCCCTCGACGGGGCGGCCCTGCGGGACCTGATCGCCCGCTTCCCCGACCCGACCTGATGCGAGGAACCCCGCCATGGCCGAGACCGACCCCGACCGCAGCACCGCGGCCCGCGCCCGGCAGCTGGAGACCCTCGACCGGCTCGCCCAGCGCTTCGGCCGGAGCCTGTCCCAGGCGCTGAGCCTCAATGTCGGGGCCGGGCGCCAGCTCGACAGCGTCCTCGGCACGCTGGCGACGAAGCTCTCCAGCGTGACGGTCAAGGCGGCCCTGAGCCCGGTCAAGGCCGGGATCACCCGGCTGGTGAACGGGCTGATCGGGTCGGGCGCGGGCAGTGCCGAAGCGGCCTTCGCCGACGGCGGGGTTCTGCAGCGGGGCCGCGTCCGCCCCTTCGCGGCCGGCGGCGTCGTGGCCGCCCCGACCTACTTCCCCATGCGCGACGGCCTCGGCCTGATGGGCGAGGCCGGGCCGGAGGCGATCCTGCCCCTGAAGCGCGGCAGCGACGGGCGGCTCGGCGTCGCGACGGGCGGCCAGGCCTCCGCCCCCGTGACCATCCACATCGCCACCCCGGACCTCGAGAGCTTCCGCCGCTCGGTGGCGCAGGTGGCCGCCGGCCTCGCCCGGGCGGTGGCCCGGGGCCGGCGCGGCTTGTGAGGCGAAAGGAGGAATCCAGATGGCCGAGGACCCGCCGAGCGACTTCCACGAGGTCCGCTTTCCCCTCGACGTGGCCCTGCGCGGCAGCGGCGGCCCGAGCCGGCTGACCGAGATCGTCACCCTGGCCTCGGGCCGCGAGCACCGCAACAGCCGCTGGGCCGATTCCCGCCGGCGCTACGATGCCGGCTTCGGCATCCGCACCCTCGACGCCCTGCACGCGGTGCTGAGCTTCTTCGAGGAGCGGCGGGGCCGGCTCTACGGCTTCCGCTACCGCGACCGGGTCGATGCGACGTCCGGCCCGCCCTCGCGCCCGATCGCGGCCACCGACCAGCTCCTCGGCCTCGGGGACGGGGCCACCCGGGTGTTCCAGCTCGCCAAGACCTACGGCACCGGGCCCGCGCCCTATCGGCGGACCATTGCCAAGCCGGTGGCCGAGAGCGTGCGGGTGGCGGTGGACGGCGTCGCGGTGCCGACGGCCAAGGTCGCCTGCGAGGCCGCCACCGGCCGCCTCACCTTCGCGGCCGACGCCGTGCCGGCGGCGGGCGCGCGGGTGACGGCGGGCTTCGCCTTCGACGTCCCGGTCCGCTTCGACACCGACGACCTCACCATCGACCTCTCGGCCTTCGCCGCGGGGGAGATCCCGCGGGTGCCGCTCATCGAGATCGTGCCGTAGGGGGCGCGAACCGCAGCGGCCAAGCGCCCGGGCGGCGGATCACGGTGCGGGGTGTGACGCGCCAGAGCCGTTCGGCGCCGGGGTGGTCCGCGAGGTCGGGAGCGTCGAGGACGACCTCGGAATGCCCGGTCATCTGCACGAGGTCGCCGGTCGCGAAGTCGATGAACAGAAGCCCGGCGCGCGGGTTGGCGAGCAGGTTGCCCAGGGTGTTGAAGAACCGGTTGCCGGCATAATCCGGCACCGTCAGGACCCCGTCCGCGCCGATTCGGACGAAGCCGGCGGGACCGCCCCGATGCGAGACGTCGACCTGCCGGCGGCCATCGGCGCCGACGGCGTAGCTCGCCACGAACATCGTCTCCGCGCTCCCGATGAGGGCGCGGGCCTGCCCGTCGAGGTGGTGCGACACCCGGGGCGCGGCCAGCGAGGCCGGGACCGGCGCCGGATCGGTCCGGACGCGGATGTATTGCGGGCAGTTGCCGAAGCTCTGCGCCACGCGGACCGCGAAGCCGTCCGGGCGGTCGCGCACCACCGTGCCGTTCAGGCGGTTGCGCCGCCGCGTGCCGAGGTCGATCCCGAGGAGGCCGAGGGCGGCGCCGTCCGAGAGCCCCGCCTCGGCGGGATCGTCGGGCTCGGGGGCCGCCCGGACCCGCAGGTGCCCGGGATCGGGCGCGTCGAGGAAGCCCGGCGCCCCGGTCCGCACCGTCGCCCAGGCCTCGCCGTCCGGATCGACCGTCCCGAGCACCACGAAGGGGAGTTGGCGGTAGAAGGCGCGGTGCTGCGCGATCAGGTGGTCGCGGATTACCCGGGGACCCAGTTCGGCCATCCGCTCGGCGACGCCGACCCGGGCCTGGAGGGCGGTCTCGCCCGCGTGCCAGGGCGGGGTGGGCCGGGTTTCCGGGAGGGAGCGGGAGGGGCAGTCGGTGGGAGACATGGGCGTTCTCCTGACGGGAGGGATGGGACTCAGGCGGCGCGCAGGCCTGCCGGCGTCTGCGGGAAGGGCACGAAGCCCGGCAGCGCCTCGATGCGGGCGAGCCAGGCGCGGACGGCGCCGTAGGGGGCGAGGTCGACGTTCCCCTCCGGCGCGGCGGCGACGTAGCTGTAGAGCGCCACGTCCGCGAGGGTCGGGTGGTCGGCGGCGAGCCAGGGCCGCTCGGCGAGTTCGGCCTCGATGCGGCCGAGGATGGCGTGGGCCCGGGCGATGACCTCGGCCGCGTCGAAGGCGGCGCCGAAGACCGTGATCAGGCGGGCAGCCGCCGGCCCGAAGGCGATGGGCCCGGCCGCCACCGAGAGCCAGCGCTGGACCCGCGCCGCGCCGGCCGCGTCCTCCGGCAGCCAGTCGGTGCGGCCGAGGCGCTTGGCCAGGTAGACCAGGATGGCGTTGGAATCGGGGACGACCGTCTCGCCGTCCACGAGCACCGGCACCTGGCCGAAGGGATTTAGCCTCAGGAAGTCCGGCGTCCGGTGCTCGCCCTTCGCGAGATCGACCGCGACGATCTCGCAGGGCTGGCCGACCAGGGACAGGAACAGGCGGGCCCGGTGGGCGTGGCCGGACAGCGCGACGTGGAACAGCTTCATGGGAGGCCTCCTCGGGGACGGGGACAGAACCAGGGCCGGGGCACCGGCGACATCCGCATTCAAGACCAGGGGCCGGACGGGGAGAATGCGCTTTCCGCGCAAGCCACTGTTCCGCAAAATGGAACAATCGCGAGTCGGCGGAGGACGGCATGGATCGGTGGCAGGCGATGCGGGTCTTCGTCCGGGTGGCGGAGGGCGGGGGCTTCGCCGAAGCGGCGCGCCAGCTCCACCTCAGCCCGCCGGCCGTGACCCGGGCGGTGGCGGCCCTCGAGGCGCGGATCGGGGCGCGGCTCCTGACCCGGACCACCCGCTCGGTGAAGCTCACCGAGGCGGGCGGGCGCTACCTGGAGGATTGCCGGCGCATCCTGGCGGAGATCGCGGAGGCGGAGGCCGCCACGGCGGGCTCCTACGCCACGCCCTCCGGCACCCTGACGGTGACGGCGCCGGTGCAGTTCGGCCGCCTCTACGTGCTGCCGGTGATCACCGAATACCTGGCCCATCACGCCGCCGTCTCGGCGCAGGCCCTGTTCCTCGACCGGATCGTCAACATGGTCGAGGAGGGCGCCGACGTGGGCGTCCGGATCGGCGCGCTTGCCGATTCCGGCCTCGCGGCGATCCGGGTCGGCACCGTCCGCCGGGTGCTCTGCGCCGCACCGGCCTACCTCGACCGGCACGGGACGCCCGGGACGGTGCGGGACCTGCGCGACCACGCCGTGATCGGCTCGGCCAGCACCGGCCCCGGGACCGTCGCCCTGCGGCCCCGGCTGACCTGCAACACCATCGACGCCGTCCTGGCGGCGGCCCTGGCCGGCCAGGGCCTCGCGCAGCTCCTGTCCTACCAGGTCGCCCCGGCCGTGGCGGAGGGGCGCCTGCGCCTCGTCCTCGACGATCCGGAGGCGGCGGCGATGCCGGTCCACGTCGTGAGCCCCGAGGGGCGGCGCGCACCCGCCAAGGTGCGGGCCTTCATCGATCTCGCGGTGGCGCGGCTCCGGGCCGACCCGCGGGTCAACCCGACCCGTTCCTGACATTCTTCGGGGCTTCCAGACCATGCGCGACCTGCCCCCCGACCTCGCCGCGCATCTCGCCGGCGGGGCGACCACGCTGTGCCATTGCTGGGCCCTGACCCGGCGCGACGGCGTCCGCCTCGGCTTCACCGACCACGACCGCGACCTCAGCTTCGGCGGCCTGACCTACGCCGCCCGCTCCGGGCTGGAGGCGGCCGAAGCCAGCGCCGAGCTCGGCTTCGCCATCGGCGGCGGCGAGGTCGCCGGGGCGCTCTCGGCGGTCGGGCTCACCGACGCCGACATCGCCGGCGGCCTCTACGACGCCGCCTCGGTGGAAACCTGGCTGGTGGATTGGCGCCGCCCCGAGACGCGCCTTCTCCTCGAAATCGGCACGGTCGGCGAGGTGCGCCGGGCCGGCACCGCCTTCGTGGCCGAGTTGCGCGGGCTGATGGACCAGCTCGACGCCGAGCGCGGCCGGACCTACCGCGCCACCTGCGGGGCCGATCTCGGCGATGCCCGCTGCCGCGTGGACCTGACCGAGGCCCGCTTCGCCACCACCGGCACGGTGCTGGCGGCGCCGGAACCCGGCCGCCTCGCCGTCGCACTGGCGGGAGATTTCGCGCCAGGGTGGTTCGCCGGGGGACGCCTCGCCTGGATCGGCGACGGCCAGGCCGGACAGGAGGCCGAGATCCGCGACCAGGCCGGCGCGACGGGGACGATCCGCCTCGACCTCTGGCAGGCCCCGCCCCGCCCGGTGGCGCCGGGCGACCGCTTCCGCCTGACGGCGGGCTGCGACAAGCGCCTCGCCACCTGCCGCGACAAGTTCGCCAACGTGCCGAACTTCCAGGGCTTCCCGCACCTGCCGGGCAACGATTTCGTGCTGCGCCCCGCCCCCGGCGCCGGCCCGGGCCTCGACGGCGGCAGCCTGTTCCGGTGAGGCCGCCATGACATCCGAGACGATGACATCCGAGAGGATCGTCACCCTGGCGCGGGCCTGGATCGGCACGCCCTATCGCCACCAGGCCTCCCTGAAGGGCGTCGGGTGCGACTGCCTCGGGCTGCTGCGCGGGGTCTGGCGCGAGGCCCTCGGCCCGGAGCCCGAGGCGGCCCCGCCCTACGCCGCGTCCTGGGCCGAATCCGCGCCGCCCGGCTGCGATCCCCTGGCGGACGCGGCCGCGCGCCACCTCCTGCCCGTCGACGGTCCGCCATCGGCCGGCGACGTCCTGCTGTTCCGCTTCCGCGCCCACCTGCCGGCCCGGCACTGCGCCCTCGCCACCGGCGCCGGCACGATGATCCACGCCCATGACGGCGCCGCCGTCACGGAGGTCGCCCTGACGGCCTGGTGGCGCCGCCACCTCGCCCAGGTCTTCCGCTTCCCGGGCGTGGAGGGCGGCTAACCGACGAGGTCGTCGATCGTGACGGACAGGACCTCGGCGATCCGGCGCAGGGTGTCCACGGTGCCCTCGCGCTTGCCGGTCTCGATCTGCGACAGGAACGGCTGGGCGATCCCGGCGGCCTCCGCCAGGGCGCGGGCGGTGAGGCCGCGGTGCTCGCGCCAGACGCGGATGCGGTTCTCCCCGCCAAGGATGCGGTCCACCATCCCGGAGGGCAGCAACTCCTCCTCGCCGGCGGCGAGCCGACGGCGGAATTCCTGGATCGCGAGGCGGTCGGCATTGTCCTCGGCCGCCTCGCTCAGGGCGCGAAAATCGGCTTCCGACAGGACGACGAGGCGCTCGCCGGCCGGGGTGACGATGGTCTGGGCGTTCATGGGCGAAGGTCCGTTCCGGCAGGGTCCGATGCGACGGGTTCGTCGGGGTCAGTCATAGGCGCTGCCCCGGGGGGCGACCCGGATCACGGCGAGGATCTCGCCCTGGTCCGTATAGAGGACCCGCCAGTCGCCGACCCGCAGGCGGAAGACCCCGGGTTCGCCCTTGAGGGCCTTCACGTTGTTGGCCTGGGCGGCCGGATCGGCCGCCAGCAGGGCGATCTTCGAGCGGATCATCGCCGAGACGTTGGCCGGCATCCGGCTCAGCGTCTTCAGGGCAGCCTTGCTGTAAGCGATCCGTTTCACCAACGAAAAATAGCACATCGCTATAATACCGCAAGGGCGAGTTGCCCCGAGATCTCAGACCTCGCCCCCGCTATCGGAGTCCGCCATGGCCACGCTGATCCTGCAAACCGCCGGGGCGGCGGCCGGTACGGCGCTGGGCGGGCCGATCGGCGGGATCATCGGCAGTGCCCTCGGGGCGGCGGCGGGGTCGGGCCTCGACGCCGCCCTGCTCGGGGGGCTCGCCGGCGGGCGCACGGTCGAGGGGCCACGCCTCTCCGACGTGGCGGGCCTCAGCTCCGGCGAGGGCGATCCCATTCCGCGGGTCTATGGCCGGGCCCGCATCGGCGGCACCCTGATCTGGGCGACCCGGCCCCTGGAGGTGGCGAGCCCCGCCGCCGCCGGCCCGGCCGGCGGCAAGGGCCTCGGCGGCGGCAAGGTCAAGCGGACGGCCTATGCCTACTTTGTCGACCTCGCCATCGGGCTCTGCGAGGGCCCGGTGGCGGGCCTCCGGCGGGTCTGGGCGGACGGGCGCGAGATCGACCTGACCACGGTCGCCCTCCGCCTGCACGTCGGCGACGGGGACCAGGCACCGGACCCGCTCATCGTCGCCAAGGAGGGGGCGGCGAACGCGCCCGCCTATCGCGGCCTCGCCTACGTGGTGTTCGAGCGCCTGGCCCTGGCCGAGTTCGGCAACCGGATCCCGCAATTCGCCTTCGAGGTGCTGCGCCCCGTGGCAGGCCTCGCCGGGATGATCCGGGCGGTCTGCCTCATCCCCGGCTCTACCGAGTTCGGCCTCGATCCGCTGCGCGTCACCGAGGAGGCGGGCTACGGCACGACCCGCCCGGCCAACCGGTTCCAGCTGCAGGCGGGCACCGACGTCACCGCCTCCCTCGACGCGCTCCAGGCGCTCTGCCCGCGGCTGGAGCGCGTCTCCGTGGTGGCGAGCTGGTTCGGGGACGACCTGCGCGCCGGGCTTTGCACCCTCGCCCCCCGGGTCGATTCCGCCGCCAAGGTGACGAGCGGCGACGCCTGGTCGGTGGCGGGCCTGGGCCGCGACCAGGTGGCGCCCGTCTCGACCGGGCCCGAAGGCGGGCCGGCCTATGGCGGCACGCCCTCGGATGCGGGCCTGACCCGCCTCGTGGCCGACCTGCACCGGCGCGGCCTCGCGGTGGTGCTCTACCCCTTCGTGATGATGGACGTGCCGGCGGGCAACCGCCGGCCGGACCCGCGCGACCCGGCCGCCGCCGGCCAGCCGGCCTATCCCTGGCGCGGGCGCATCACCTGCGACCCCGCCCCCGGGCAGCCGGCGAGCCCGGACGGCACCGCCGCGGCCGGCACGCAGGTGGCGGCCTTCCTCGCGCAGTATCACCCCTTCGTGCTGCATTACGCGACGCTCGCGGCCGCCTGGGCCGCCGCGGGGATTCCCCTCGCCGGCTTCATCCTAGGCAGCGAGTTCGTCGGCCTCACCCGGGTGCGGGCGGAGGCGGGGCGCTACCCCGCCGTGGAGGGCTTCCGCAGCCTGGCGACGGCCCTGCGCCAGCGCCTCGCCCCGGACGTCGCGCTCGTCTACGCCGCCGACTGGACCGAGTACGGCGCCGACGTGCGCGACGGCGGCGCCACGGTCCGCTTCCCCCTCGACGCCCTGTTCGCGGACCCGGCCATCGACGCGGTGGGGATCGACTACTACCCGCCCCTGACCGACTGGCGCGAGGGGGACGCCCATGCCGACCTGGCGCTCGCCGATTCGATCTACGACCCGGTCTATCTCAAGGGGCGGCTCGGCGCCGGCGAGGCCTTCGACTGGTTCTATGCCGGTGCGGCCGACCGGGCGGCGCAGGTCCGCACGCCGATCACCGACGGGGCCGCCGCCAAGCCCTGGATCTTCCGGGCCAAGGACCTCGTGGGCTGGTGGGCGAACCCGCACATCGAGCGGGAGGACGGGCGCGAGACCCGGGCGACGGCGTGGGTGCCGCGGGGCAAGCCGATCTGGCTCACCGAGATCGGGGTGCCGGCGGTGGACAAGGGCACCAACGGCCCCAACGTCTTCCCCGACCCGAAATCCGCCGAGAACGCCAGCCCGCCCGCCTCGCGCGGCACCCGCGACGACCTGATCCAGGCGCGCGGCCTCGCGGCGATCCTGGGGCGGTTCGACCCGGACCTGCCCGGCTTCGAGGCCGCCCACAACCCGGTCTCGCCGGTCTATGGCGGGCCGATGGTGCCGGCGGAGGGGATCTTCGTCTGGTGCTGGGACGCCCGGCCCTACCCGGCCTTTCCCGACTTCGACACCGTCTGGGCGGATGCGGGCAACTGGCCGGTGGGCCACTGGATCACCGGGCGGATCGAGGGGCTGGAGCTCGACCGGCTCATCGCCGCGATCCTGGCCGACCTCGGGATCACCGTGCCGGCCGCCATCACCGCCGACGCGACCCTCGACGGCTACGTCATCGACCGGCCGATGTCGGCCCGGGCGGCCCTGGAGCCTCTGGCGCAGCTCTACGGCCTCGACGTCTCCGCCGCGGCCGGCGCGCTGATCGTGCGCGGGCCGCGCCGGGAGGTGCCGCAGGCGATCGCGGCGGACGACCTCGTGGTCCTGCGCGACGCGGAGGCCCCCCTGGCCCGGGTCCGGGCCGAAGAGGCGGAGCTGCCGCGCTCCCTGGGGATCGGCTTCACCGACGGCGAGACCGCCGAGTACCGCCGGGCGAGCGCCGCCGCGACCCGGCCGACCGGCCGGCGCCGGCGCGAGACCCGGATGGAGGCCGCCGTGGTGACCCGGCGCGCCAGCGCCGAGGCCCTGGCGGAGGCCGCCCTCGACGCCGCCCTCGCGGCCCGCGACACCGCGCGCTTCACCCTGAGCCCGCGCCGGATCGACCTCGCGCCGGGCGACCTCCTGGCCCTGCCGGGGGAGCGGCTGCCGCACCGGATCCTGCGCATCGCCGACAGCCCGCGCGGGCGCACCATCGAGACGCGGGGCGTCCCCCGTCACGGACGGGCGCCGCGCGCGGGCGAACCGGCCGGACCGCGCCCGCGCCGGGCGGTGCCGGCCCTGGCCGGGCCGCCCTTCGCGGTCGCCCTCGACCTGCCGGCCGACCGCGGCACCCCGACCACCCTGCAGGCGCTGGCGGTGACGGCCGACCCCTGGCCCGGGCCGATGGCGATCTGGCGGGCGGAGGGCGAGGCCGCCCCGCTGGTGCCGCAGGGCTTCGTCGACCACCCCGCCTGCCTCGGCGAGACCCTGACGGCGCTGCCCCCCGGCCCGCTCTGGCGCTTCGACCGGGGCGCGGCCCTCACGGTCCGCCTGCGCCACGCCGGGGATCTCGACGCCATCGGCGAGGCGGCGGCCCTCGCGGGCGGCAACCTGTTCGCGGTGCGCAGCGCCGGGGACGGGGCGATCGAGCTGATTGCAGCCGCCGGCGCCACGCTGGTGGGGCCGGGCACCTACCGGCTCACCGGGCTCCTGCGCGGGCTGGCCGGAAGCGAGGCGCAGGCCGGGCGCGCGGCCCCGGCCGGCAGCCTGATCGTGCGCCTCGACGGGGCAGTGGTGCCCCTGGTCGAGCGCCTCGACGAGGCCGGCCGCCCGTTCCGCTACCGGCTCGGCCCGGCGGCGCGCGATCCGGCGGATCCGGCCACCGTCGCGCTGCGCGCCACGGCAGGCCTCACCGCCCTTAAGCCCCTGCGCCCCGTCCATCTCCGGGCACGGCGGGCGCCAGGGGGCGTGCGCCTCGCCTGGATCCGGAGGGCCCGGCGCGACGGGGATTCCTGGGACGCCGTCGAGGTCCCGCTGGAGGAGCCCGAGGCCTACCGGGTTACGTTCTACGCCGCCGCGGGCCACCCCCTCCGGACCCTGAGCGCGGACCGGTCGGACCTCCTCTACGCCGCGGCGGACGAGGCGGCGGATTTCGGCACGCCCCAGGACCGCCTCGACGTGGCGGTGGCGCAGGTCGGCGCGGCGGCCGGACCCGGCCCCGAGACCCGGGCGCGGGTGCCGGTGGAGCCCGCCTGAACCCGCGATCCAACCCAGTCCCGAGACACCCGGAGCCCGACGATGCCCGAGACCACCCCGATTCTGGCGCTGCCGCTGATCGCGGCCGGCCAGGCCCAGAAGCACGTCACCCACAACGAGGCCCTGATCCAGCTCGACGCGGTGGTCCAGCTCGCCTGCCGCGACAAGGACCTCGCCGCGCCGCCGGCCGCCCCCGCCGAGGGCGACCGCTACCTCGTGCTGAGCCCCGCCCCCACCGGGGCCTGGGCGGGGCTGTCCGGCCAGGTCGCCCAGTTCCAGGACGGGCGCTGGCGGGGCCTCGCGCCGAAACCCGGTTGGCTCGCCTGGATCCTCGACGAGGACGAACTCTACATCTTCACGGCCGCCGGATGGGTCAGGTTCCGCAGCACCCTCCGGCAGCTCCAGACCCTGACGCGCCTCGGCCTCGGTACCACGGCGGACGCCGCCAACCCCTTCGCGGCCAAGCTGAACACCGCCCTCTGGACCGCCCTGACGACGGCCGAGGGGGGCACCGGCGACCTGCGCTGCACCCTCAACAAGCAGGGGCCCGGCAACGTCCTCTCCCTGCTGTTCCAGAGCGCCTTCACGGGACGGGCCGAGATCGGGCTGTCAGGCAGCGACGATCTCACGATCAAGGTCGCGCCCGACACCGGGGGGTTCCGGGAGGCCCTGCGGATCGACCGGGCGACGGGCCGGGTCGACGTCGCCGGGCCGGCGCCCGCCCCTCTCCTCGGAGCGCCGGCCCTCCGCCTGACCCAGGACCTCGCCACGGATGGCAGCCTGCTGGCCGGCGGCCTGACGATGCAGGCGTCGAGCGGGGGCCTCGCCTGGACCGTCGCCGGCCTGGCCGGAACGGGCGGAACGGCGAGCGGCTTTCCGGGGGGCCTCGCGGTCTTCGTCAAGCCGGCGGACGGAGCCCGCCCCGGCGCCCTGCGCGAGGCGGCGCGCTTCGGGCCGGAGGGCAATCTCGGCCTCGGCACCAGCGCCCCCCTGACGACGCGGCTCGGGGTCGCCGGCATCATCGCCCACGCCGCCGACAACACCTGGAGCCTCGGCACGCCGGCGCTGCGCGCCTCGGTGCTCTATGCCGGGACCGGAGCGATCAGCACGTCCGATGCCCGCGAGAAGACGCCGGTCGCCCCCCTCTCGGAGGCCGAGATCGCCGCCGGCCGCGCGCTGGCCCGGGAGATCGGCACCTTCCGGTTCCATGACGCCGTGGCGCGGAAGGGGGACGGGGCCCGGCGCCACGTCGGCCTCACCGTCCAGCGGGCCGTCGCGATCCTGGAGGCCGAGGGCCTCGATCCCTTCGTCTACGGCTTCGTCTGCCGCGATTCCTGGCCGGCGGTCGCCCCGCAGGAGGCCGTCCCGGCCACGGAGGCCGTGCGCGACGCGGACGGCGCCACGATCGCGCCGGCGGTCCCGGCACGGGCGGCCTGTCCCGGGCGCGCGGCCGGCGAGCGCTACGGTTTCCGCACCGACCAGCTGCTGCTGTTCCTCGCCCGCGGCTTCGAGGCGCGGCTCACCGCCCTGGAGGCGGCCGCCGGTCCCTGATCCGCGCGGGTCAGCGCAGGTATCCCGCCGCCCGCAGGTCGGCCTCGACCGCCTCGCACAGGGCCGCCAGCGGGTTGTCGTTCCGGGCGGCGGGCGGCTCGACCGGCCGCATGGGCGGGAACGCCAGGTCGGGCGGCCGCGCCGACCCCTCACGGGCGATGTCGCCGGTCTCAGTCTCGGTCTCGCGTCGCAAGGCCGTCGAGATGAGCTTTCGCAGCATGTCCGCCCCGACCCCGCGGTCCTTCCAAGTATCGCGTCAGTTATCGCGTCGCGTATCGCGCAAGTCTAGCTGCCACGCCATCAAGCGGAGACAGGCCATGAACCTCAGTGCCATCGGCGAAGCCGTGCTCATCGCGCGCGAAGGGCGCCGCCTCACCGCCTATCGCGACAGCGTCGGGATCTGGACCATCGGCATCGGCCACACCGCGGCGGCCGGGCCGCCCCTGGTGACGCCGGGCCTGCGCCTGACCGCGGCCGCCTGCGACGCCCTCTTCCGGCGCGACGTCGCCCGCTACGTCCGGGCGGTGGACGATGCCATCCAGGACGCCTTGCCCGACGCCTTGCCCGACGCCCTGCCCGACCACGCCTTCGACGCCCTGGTCTCGCTCTGCTTCAACATCGGCCCGTCGGCCTTCGCGGGTTCCACCGTCGTCCGGCGCCTGAAGGCCGGCGACCGCGACGGCGCCGCGGCGGCGATCCTGCTCTGGAACCGCCCGGCCGCGCTGATCCCGCGGCGCGGCGCCGAGCACGACCAGTTCCTGACGCCCTACGACCGCGCCCTGCCGCGGGCGCGCCGGAGCGACGCGGCGCCGGTTCCCGCGCCAAGTGCCCTGACCCCGTCCCTGCAGCTTCCCCTGACCCCGCCCCTGCCCGTGCAGCGCCGGACGGTGCCGCGCATCCCGCCGCTGCCGCGCCGCGGCCTCGAGCCGGCCCCCGATCCGGCGCCCGGGCGGCCCGTCGCCCTGGCCCGCCTGTGGGCGACCCTCCGCAACCGCCTGCGCGGCGGCCCCTGAGGGCCGGCCCCTCCGCCTTCGCTTCGATGTCCCCACCGATGGAGTCCGCGATGATCCGATTCGTCCCCGTTCCCTTGCGCGCCCGCCCCTTGCGCGCCCGCCCCTTGCGCGCCCGCTCCTTCGCCGCCCCCTTCGCCGCCGGCGTCGGCCTCGCCCTCTTGGCGGTCGCAGCGGCCTCGGTCGCGGGGGCTTCGGTCGCGGGGGCTTCGGTCGCGGGGGCTTCGGTCGCGGGGGCTTCGGCGGCCTCGGCCGCACCGGCGACCGCCGCCGTGACCGTCCCCTGGGGGGACGCCCTCGCGGCGGCCGTCCAGGGCATCGGGAGCGTGGTGGTGCCCCTCGCGGTCACCGCCCTGACGGCGGCCCTGGCGCGGATCGCCGGGCCCGTGCGGGTCCTGATCACGGCCAGCCTGGTGGAGCGTCTGGTGCGCAATGTCGGCGCCTACGCGGTCAACGCGGTGGCGGGGGCGGCGCAAGGCCGCACGCTGACGGTCCCGATGGGATCGCTGGTGATCGCGGGCGCGGTCCAGCGCGGCCTCGACGCGGCTCCGGGCTGGCTCATCCGGGCCGCAGGCGGCGTCGACGGCCTCGGCGAGAAGGTGTTTCGCAGCCTGCCCCTGGCGGAGGAGGCCACGGTCGCCAACACGCTTCTGCCCGCGCTCCGGGCGGCGCGGGCGCACCGCCCGGCCTGACGGACGGGGTCCGCGGGCGGGGGGAATCTCACGAGGGAGGGGGCCTTGCAGAAGATCGCCCTGGAGGCCGCGCACCTGCTCGTCTCGCAGGAGGGCGCGGGATGGATCGTCGCCGTCCTCCTCGGCTTCGCCTGCTTCCATCTCCACCGGGACTCGGTGCGCGCCCAGGAGGCGCGCCTCGGGGATACCGGCGCCACCGCCACCGCCCTCGAGCGGGCCTCGCAGAGCCATGCCGCCGTGGCGGCCGCCCTGGAGAGCCGGACCCGGGTGCTGGACGACCTCGCCCGCGTGATCGCCGAGCTCGCGCGCAGCGTCGAGCGCAACGACGAGCGGGCGCGGGAGAAGCTGGACGACATCCTGCGCCGGCTCGCCGAGATCCGGCCCCGCCCCTGAGGACACCGCCATGGACCGCCTCGCCCTCCTGCTGAATCGCCGCCGCGACCGCCGCCGGGTGGCGGCCCTGCGCCTGCACGCCGCCCGGACGGGGTTCGACCGCTCGTCCCAGGCCCTGCGGCGGGCCGCCCTCGCGCATATCGACAGCCAGGCCCTGGTCGGAGCGACCCTCCGGGCGACCCTCGCGCGCCTCGCCGCCCAGGCCCCCGGGCCGGCCTGAGCCGCGAGCCCCCGGGAGCCCGGCGGGAACCGAATGGCCGAGGTTGGGCTTGGGTCGGCATTCAGGGCACATTCAGTGCATCCTTCCTAAACGTCATCGCATGCGCATCCTCCTCGCCCTGGTGTTGATCGGACTGACCGTCGCGGGCTTCGCGACGGGTTCGATCGACACGTTCGCGGAGGAGACGACGACGGGCACCAGCGCGGTCTCGGCGCCCTTGATCGCGATGCCCCGCAGCGAAACCTGTCTCAGTCCGGCGGACCTGCGCGAGGCCGTCGCCGAGAAGCGGGTGATCGCCCCGGTGGCGGCCATCCGCGCCGCCCGCCAGGTGATTCCCCGCGCGGAGATCCAGCGGGCCCGCCTGTGCCGGAGCGACGACACCCTCGTCTATCTGCTCACGGCCCTGCGCCGGGACGGCCAGTTCGTCCACGTCGTCGTCGATGCCACCACCGGGCAGGTCAGCGGACCGTGAAGGCTTTCGGCCGGAAGCCGTTTCGCGCCGGCGCGGAGACGTCTAACGTGCGCGCCGCGCCGACCCGCGGGTCCGGGCCATCATCGTAGGAGTTCGGGACCGTGCGGTTGCTCGTCGTGGAGGATGACCGGGACATCAACCGGCAGGTGGTGAACGCCCTCGAGGAGGCCGGCTACGTCGCCGACAAGGCCTTCGACGGCGAGGAGGGGGGCTATCTGGGCGAGAGCGAGCCCTACGACGCCATCATCCTCGACATGGGCCTGCCCAAGACCGACGGCGTCAGCGTTCTGCAGAAGTGGCGCCGGGCCGGCATCAAGACCCCGGTCATCATCCTCACCGCCCGCGACCGCTGGTCCGACAAGGTCGACGGCTTCGATGCCGGGGCCGACGACTACGTCACGAAGCCGTTCCACATGGAGGAGCTGATGGCGCGCGTGCGCGCTCTGCTGCGCCGCGCGGCCGGCCACGCCACCAGCCAGATCGCCTGCGGTCCGGTGGTGCTCGACACCCGCTCGGGCCGGGTCTTCGTGGACGGCAACCCGGTCAAGCTGACCAGCCACGAATACCGCCTGCTCTCCTACCTGATGCACCACACCGGCCGGGTGGTCTCGCGGGCCGAACTGACCGAACACCTCTACGACCAGGATTTCGACCGCGATTCCAACACCATCGAGGTCTTCGTCGGCCGCCTGCGCAAGAAGCTCGCCGTCGACCTGATCCAGACCGTGCGGGGCCTCGGCTATCTCGTCGACCCGAACCAGCCCGCGCCGCGGGTGTGATCTCAACGACGCGGACTCACCGCGAGCCGCCTCGCCCGGATCAGGGTCTGCATGTGCGCGAGCACGAGGGCGAAGAAGCGCCGCGACACGGTTCCGTAGATCACGCTCGGCGGGTCGTGGTCGGGAATGGACCGTAGGTCCGGTCCCGGCCAAACGAAATCGTTGCCCGCGGACACGATGACCCACTGTCGCCGGTCATCGAGGCCCACGCTTTTGCAAACCTCCGCGGGAATTTACAGGCCGACGGTTCGGCCCTCGGGCTCCCGATGGGTGATCGGAACCACGATGCAGCTTCCGTCCGTGGGTTTGCGTGCGATGACCAGGACGGCGGGTCGGTCCTTCCGCGATGATTCCAAACCCTCGCGACTCTCGTCCGACCAGAGGAACGCGTAGCGGATCACGGTCCCGGGCGATCGGCGGCTCGCCCGGGACCATGGTCGGAGACCTGCGCTAATCCGTGTCCGTCAGGCCTTTCGGGACCTCGGCGCTCAGGATCGCGTCGGCGATGTCGTCCGGGATATCATCGATCGTGAACGAACGCCGGTCGCGTTCGCGCAGGCGGATGAATTCGTCATAGGCCACGAGGACCGTCTTCGGGCGCCCGTTCTTGCTGATCACGACCGGGTTACGGATCACCTCGTCCTGATAGAATCCTGCGCGCTTGGCGAAGTCGGTGGCATCCGTATCGATCAGTTTGAACAGGTTCATACCGATCCAAGCCTCGACAACAAGCGGAGACAGATCCGTATTCTGCGGATTATACGGATCGAGTCATGGTGAGACACGGGCCTGCGCCCAGGCTAGAATGGGCGTGCCGGTCAAGCCGGAGTCGATCGAAATCTCAGGCGACCACCCCAAGGCCCGTGCGATCGGCGGCGGCACATCCTCGGCCGTCGCGTTGATTTTCGGCTGCAACGCAGATCGGCTGCAACCCAGACTTTGGCCAGCATGATTCCCTCCCCCTCCTGGCTCCCGATGCGCCGCCGCTCGATCGCGGTGCGCCTCGCCACCTCGGCGCTGCTGGCGAGTTCGGCGATCCTGCTCATCGCCGCCTGGATCCTCACGACCCTGTACCGCGAGAACACCGAGCGCGCCTTCGACAGCCGCCTGCTGGTCTACGCCAACAACCTCGCCACCGACCTCGTCTCGCCCAACGACCCCGAGAGCCGGTCCTTCACCCTGAGTGATCCGCGCTTCGACCTGCCCCTGTCGGGCTGGTACTGGCAGATCGGCCGGCCCGACGCGAAGCCGCGCGACCTGCGCACCTCGCGCTCCCTGGTGGGCGTGCCCCTGAAGGCGGCCGCCACCCCCGACAGCAAGGCGGGCATCGGCCAGATCCGCCAGGGCTACGGCCGGGCCCAGGACGAGCGCCGCCTGCGCATCATCGAGCGCGACGTCGATCTCGGCGAGGAGGGCCGCTACACCGTGCGGGTGGCCGGCCCCGCCGACGAGATCGAGAACGACGTCGACCGCTTCCGCTTCTCGCTGATGGTCACCTTCGGGCTCCTCGGCCTGTCGCTCGCCCTGACGACCCTGCTGCAGATCCGCTTCGGCCTCGCGCCGCTCGCCAAGCTGCGCACGGCGCTGGGCGCCATCCGGCGGGGCGAATCGGACCGCATCACCGGCGAGTATCCGCGCGACATCGCCCCCCTGGCGGGCGAGGTGAACCTTCTCATCGAGACCAACCGGGAGATCCTGGAGCGGGCGCGGACGCAGGTCGGCAACCTCGCGCACGCCCTGAAGACCCCGCTCTCGATCATCGTCAACGAGGTCGGCGCCGCCGATGCGCCCGACGACCTCGCGGCCAAGATCCGCGAGCAGGCCGCGGTGATGCGCGACCAGGTGAACTACCACCTCGACCGCGCCCGGGCCGCGGCGCTCGCCGGCACCCTCGGCACCTCCACGGAGGTCGAGCCGGCGCTGGCCGGCCTCGTGCGCACCTTCGGCAAGATCTACCGCGACAAGGACATCGCCTACGAGGTCCACGTGCCGGCCGGCCTGCGCTTCCGGGGCGAGCGCCAGGACTTCGAGGAGATGATCGGCAACCTCGTCGACAACGCCTCGAAATGGGCCCACGGCCGCGTGGCGATCCGCGCCGAGGCGGTGGGCAAGAACGATTATCCCCACCTTCTCGTGGCGATCGAGGATGACGGCCCGGGCCTCGCCCCGGAGGACCGGGCGGACGTGCTCGGGCGCGGCCGCCGCCTCGACGAGACCAAGCCCGGCTCCGGGCTCGGCCTCTCGATCGTGGCTGATCTCGCGGCCCTCTATCGCGGCCGCTTCCGCCTGGAGGAGGCGACGCTGGGCGGCCTGCGGGCGGTGATCGAGGTGCCGGGCGATGCGCCGGCCGGCGTGGCCCCGCATTGAGCCGCGGACTCGCGGAGCGCCGTGCAGCGGCGTGAGGGCCGCCGATCCCCGGCCGTGATCCCGGGACCTGGTTTCCCCGCAAGCCGTCATGCTCTAGGGTTGCGTCCTCCCCCCGACGTGCTGCGCGTGACACCGTGTCGCCCGAGGCCTGCATCGTGCCGGCGGGGGCCCGCGTCTACATGCAAGCGGGGCAGCGTTCGGGGCGTGATGACGGCACTTTGGTTCATACTGGCGGTCATGACCGGCGCGGCGGTGTTCGCCCTGCTCTGGCCGATGTCGCGCCGGGCCAATCCCGCCGCCCCGCCGGAGGGCGGTGGCCTCGCCACCGAGACGGGCTTCTACGAGGACCAGCTCCGCGAGATCGAGCGCGACGAGGCCCGCGGCCTGATCGCGCCCCCCGAGGCGGAGGCCGCGCGCACCGAGGCGGCCCGGCGCCTGCTGCGCGCCAATCGCGCCGGCGTCCCGGCGGCCCAGGACATCGCCGAGCCGGCCCTGCGCCAGCGCCGGGCGGCCTCGGCCTTCGCCCTCTCCACCATCCCCCTGGTCGCGCTCATCGCCTACGGTCTCTACGGCTCGCCGCACATGCCGGCTCAGAGGGCGGCGGAGCGCCAGTCCGCCCAGAGCGGCGACCAGGACCTGCTCAAGGCCATCGGCCAGATCGAGGCGCGGCTCGCGGCCGATCCCACCGACGGGCGCGGCTGGTCCGTGCTCGGCCCCGTCTACATGCGGATGGGCCGCTTCGACGACGCCGCCCATGCCTACGAGGCCGCCACCCGCATCCTCGGCGAGACGGCGCAGCGCCTGTCCGACTGGGGCGAGGCCCTGGTGGCGGCGGCCAACGGCGCGGTCACGCCCCAGGCCAAGGCCATCTTCCAGCGGGCAGTCGACCTCGACGGGCAGGTCGCCAAGCCGAAATTCTACCTGGCGCGGGCGGCCGAGCTCGACGGCGACATTCCCCAGGCGATCCAGCGCCTCCAGGCCATGGCCGACGCGGCGCCGGCCGACGCCCCCTGGCTGCCCCTCGTCCGCGAGAACCTGGCGCGCCTGAAGGGCGAGGCCGCGCCCGGCGAGACGAAGGTCCCCGAGGCCGGCGCCGCGGCCGCCCTCCAGGCCCTGCCCCCGGCGAGCCGCGACGGCGCCATCCGCGCCATGGTCGACAGCCTCGACAAGCGCCTGGCCGACCGGGGCGGGAGCCTGGAGGACTGGCTGCGCCTCGTGCGCTCCTATGGGGTGCTCCAGGAGCGCGACAAGGCGAAGGACGCCCTGGAGCGGGCGCGCAAGGCCCTGGGCGACGATCCCGAGGCGAAGACCCGCCTCGACGCGATCGCCGCCGAGGCCGGTCTGGCCGCGGCCCCCGCGGATGCGGCCGCGGCCACGCCCTCCGCTCCTCCCGCCCGGAGCGGTTCGGCCTCCGACGAGGCCGCCCGAGCCGGCACGGAGGCCGCCGTCGCGGCCGTCAAGGCGATGCCGGTGGCCGAGCGCGACGCCGCCATCCGCGGCATGGTCGCGGGTCTCGACCGCCGCCTGGTGGCCAAGGGCGGCAGCGTCGACGATTGGCTGCGCCTCATCCGCTCCTACAGCGTGCTCGGCGAGCGCGAGCGCGCCATGCAGGCCCTCGATCGGGCTCGCATGGCCCTGAGCCCCGATGCGGCGGCCATGGAGCGGCTCGGCGAATTGTCGCGCGAGCTCAGCCTCCAGCCTAGTGCGAAGCCCGGCAATGCGGCGGCAAAGCCTTGAGCCCCTGACAATCGGTCCCGGCCCCGGCCCTTGACCCGGGTGGCGCCCCGGCCGACACCGGAACCTGCAAGAAACCCCGCCGGGCGGTCCGGCGCGGAACGCGCGCCGCCCCACCGTCCGAGCCATCAACCGGGATCCTGCCCACGTGACCCGCAAGAGCCGCCGCCTGATCCTGATCGCCGCCTGCGGCGCCGTGCTGGCGTTGGCGCTCGGCCTGATCCTGTCGGCCATGAGCGGGTCGATCGTGTTCTTCCGCTCGCCCACCGAGGTGGCCGCGCAGACCGTGGCCCCGGGCACGCGCTTCCGCCTGGGCGGCCTGGTGAAGGACGGCTCGCTCCAGCGCGGGCCGGACCAGACCGTCGACTTCGCGGTGACGGACACCAACGCCACCATCGCGGTCCAGTACCGCGGCCTGCTGCCCGACCTGTTTCGCGAGGGCCAGGGGGTGGTCGCCGAGGGCACCCTGCTGCCGGGCGGCCTGTTCCGGGCCGACACGGTTCTGGCCAAGCACGACGAATCCTACATGCCGCGCGAGGTCGCCGACGCCCTCAAGGCGCAGGGCCGGTGGCAGGAGGGCAAGGGCCTGGTCGACAAGCCCGCTGCGGCCGCCCCCGAGGCCCAGACGGTCGCCGGCGACAAGACCCTCGGCCAGCGCAGCGAGCGATGATGGCCCGCGCGCCCCGGCCCGTCCCCCGTCGGCCCCGCGTCTCGCGGCACATCCTCCCTTGGAAGGACACCCCGCCTTGCTGATCGAGGTCGGCCATTTCGCGCTCGCCCTGGCGCTCGCCCTGTCCCTGGTCCAGGCGGTGATGCCGGTCTGGGCCGCCCGCTCGGGCGACCAGGCCCTGCGGGCCGTGGCGACGCCCGCCGCCCTCGGCGCCTTCGCCTGCATCCTGTTCAGTTTCGGGGCGCTGACCTACGCCCACGTCACGTCGGACTTCTCGGTCCTCAACGTGATCGAGAACTCCCACACGGCCAAGCCCTTCCTCTACAAGATCTCCGGCGTGTGGGGGAACCACGAGGGCTCGATGCTGCTCTGGGTCCTCATCCTCGCCCTGTTCGGGGCGCTGGTGGCTGTCTCCCGCGAGTCCGTGCCGCCGACCCTGCGGGCGAACACCCTGGCGGTGCAGGGCCTGATCACCTTCGTGTTCGTGCTGTTCATCATCACGACCTCGAACCCGTTCACCCGGGTGAGCCCGGCCCCGGTGGAGGGCAACGACCTCAACCCGCTGCTCCAGGATTTCGGACTCGCGGTGCACCCGCCGCTCCTCTACGTCGGCTATGTCGGCTTCTCGATCACCTTCGCCTTCGCCATCGCGGCGCTGATCGACGGGCGCATCGACGCGGTCTGGGCCCGGGCCGTGCGGCCCTGGACCCTGATCGCCTGGAGCTTCCTGACGCTCGGCATCGCGATGGGCTCGTACTGGGCCTATTACGAGCTCGGCTGGGGCGGCTGGTGGTTCTGGGACCCGGTCGAGAACGCCTCGCTGATGCCCTGGCTCGCCGGCACCGCCCTCCTGCATTCCACCGTGGTGATGGAGAAGCGCGACGCCCTGAAGGTCTGGACGGTGCTGCTCGCCATCCTCACCTTCTCGCTCTCGCTCCTCGGCACCTTCATCGTCCGCTCGGGCGTGCTGACCTCGGTCCATACCTTCGCCACGGACCCGACCCGCGGCGTCTTCATCCTGGCGATCCTGATCCTGTTCATCGGCGGCTCGCTCACCCTGTTCGCCTGGCGGGCGCCGATGCTGCGCCAGGGTGGCATCTTCGCGCCGATCTCCCGCGAGGGCGCGCTGGTGATGAACAACCTGTTCCTGGCCGCCGGCTGCGCCACCGTCTTCGTGGGCACCCTCTACCCGCTGCTGCTGGAGATGCTGACCGCCGAGAAGATCTCGGTGGGGCCGCCCTTCTTCAACTACACCTTCGTGCCCCTGGCGATCCCGCTGCTGCTCATCGTGCCCTTCGGCCAGACCCTGGCCTGGAAGCGCGGCGACGTGCACGCGGCGACGCAGCGCCTGTTCGCGGCCCTGGCCGCCGCGCTGATGGTCGGCCTCGCCGTGACGGCCCTGACCTGGGGCGGCCCGATGATGGCACCCGTCGGGATCGGCCTCGGCGCCTACCTCGTCATCGGCTCCGCGATGGAGATCGTGTCCCGCGCCCGCGGCTACGGCGGCAACCGCGCCCGCGGCGCCGCGATCTGGCGCCGCGCCGCCGGCCTGCCTCGCTCCGCCTGGGGCACCGCGATGGCCCATGCGGGCGTCGGCGTCGTGGTCCTGGGCATCGCCGCGCAGGGCTGGGCGACGGAAGGCTTGAAGACCCTGAAGCCCGGCGAGTCCCTCGCCTCCGGCCCCTACGTGGCGACCCTCGACCGGGTCGGTCCGCGCACCGGCGAGAACTACGCCGAGACCACCGCCTTCCTGACCATCCGCAACGCGGGCGGCGACTTCGTGGGCACGGTGGAGACCGGCAAGCGGTTCTATCCGAGCCGCAAGATGACGGTGACGGAATCCGGCCTGCTGACCATCGGCGCGAGCCAGGTCTATGCCAGCCTCGGCGAGGTCCTGCCGGAGGGCGCCATCGGCCTGCGGCTCTACTACAAGCCCCTCGTGCTGCTGATCTGGCTCGGCGCCGTGGTGATGGCGCTGGGCGGCGCGATCTCCCTGACCGACCGGCGCATGCGCGTCGGCGCCCCGGCGCGGGCACGGGCCAAGCCCGTCCCGCCCGGCATGGCCCCCGCCGAATGAGCCGGGCCGTGCTCCCGCACCTCGCCCTGGCGCTCGGGCTGACGCTGGCCTCCGTCGGCGGCGCCCTGGCGGTCCAGCCGGACGAGGTGCTGAAGGACCCGGCCCTGGAAGCGCGTGCGCGGGACATCTCGTCGGGCCTGCGCTGCCTCGTCTGCCAGAACCAGTCCATCGACGATTCCGACGCTCCCCTCGCCCGGGACCTGCGCCTCATCGTGCGCGAGCGCCTGACCGCCGGCGACGACGACAAGCAGGTCCAGGCCTACGTGGTCGGGCGCTACGGCGAGTACGTGCTGCTGCGCCCCGTCTTCGCCCTGCACACCCTGCTCCTGTGGCTGACCCCGGTCGCGGTGATCGGCCTGGGCCTGTTCGGGCTCTGGCGCCTGTCCCGCCGCCGCCCGGCCGCGGCCGCTGCGGGCCTCAGCGCCGACGAGCGTGCCGAGATCGCCGCTCTGACCCGGCGAGACTGACCCCGGCCGGCTGCGGGCCGAGCGCGGTCGGCGTCGCTCCCGCCCGCCTGCGCGACACGGCCTCCGAGGTCCCGGGGCGCGTGCTCCGGAGGCACAAGCGCCCATGGGCCGACGCCTCGCTTTTGCCCCAGTGAGGCGGGAGACCGGTCCGCAGCGACGGACCCCGCGGCCGGCGCGGCTTTACGAAGTCTTTACCCTGACTCGCGAGCGTCCCGTGCCATGCCGACCGCCTCGCTTTTCCGCCTCGCCGCCCTGGCCGGAGCCGCCCTCGGGGCCGCCCTGTCCGCGCTCCCCGCCCAGGCGCATCCCCACGTCTGGGTGACCACCAAGGCCGAGATCGCCTACGGCGAGGGCGGCCGCGTCACCGGCGTCCGCCACGCCTGGACCTTCGATGCCTCGTATTCGGCCTTCGTGACCCAGGGGCTGGACACGAACAACGACGGCAAGCTGACGCCGGACGAACTCGCGGGCCTCGCCGCCGAGAACACCGCCAACCTCGCCGAATTCGCCTATTTCACGAAAATGAAGGTCGGCGGCAAGGAGCAGGCCTTCGCCGATCCCGTCGAGCCCCGCATGGCGATGGAGGGCGACAAGCTGACCCTGAGCTTCCTCCTGCCCCTGAAGACGCCGGTGGCGCAGGGCCGCGGCGTCACGGCCCTGGAGGTCTACGACCCGACCTTCTTCGTCGCCTTCAGCCTGGCGGAGGGCGTGGATGCCGCTCGCCTCGCCGGGGCGCCGACCGGCTGCGCCGCCACCCTCACCCGACCCAAGACCGAGACCCCGGACGCCAAGACGGCCGATGCCAAGCCCGGCGATGCCAAACCGGGCATGTCGGAGGCGTTCTTCGAGGCGCTGACCTCGGCCTCGAACTACGGCGTCCAGTTCGCCAACCGGATCATCGTCGCGTGTCCGTAGGCACCGCCCTCGACGCCGCCCGCCCGGACGGCCGGTCCCGCCTCACCCGGCAGGTCGTCCTCGTCCTGGCGGCCGTCGCCCTCGCGACCCTGGTCGTCGCTGGCCTCGCCTGGCTGGTGAGCCCGAGCGTCACCGCGCCGCCGCCGCGCTCGCCCTTCGGCATCGGTTTTCGCGAGGCCACCCCGTCCGCCAGCGGCCTTGGGGGCCGGATCCTCGCCCTGCAGGCGAGCTTCTCCCGCAGCCTCCAGGCCGCGGTGCAGTCCCTCAAGGCGGGCGGCGCCTGGGGGCCGATGATGCTCCTCGGCTTCACCTACGGCGTCTTCCACGCCGCCGGACCGGGCCACGGCAAGGCGGTGATCGCCGGCTACATCGTCGCCGGCGAGCGGGCCCTCACCCGCGGTTTCAGCCTCAGCTTCGCCGCCGCCCTGCTCCAGGCCCTGGTCGCCATCGCCCTGGTGGGCATCGGAACCCTGGTGCTCGGCGCCACCGCCGCCGGCATGACCCGCGCCGGCACGGTGATCGAGACCGTGAGCTTCGCCCTCGTGGCGCTCCTCGGCCTCAGCGTCACCTGGCGCAAGGCCGGCCGACTGGCCGGCCGCACCGATCCGACCTGCGCCCCCGGCTGCGGCCACGTCCACCTGAACGATGCCGCGGCCCTGGCCCGGCTCGACTCGTGGCGCGAGCGCGCCGGCGTCGTGCTGGCCGCGGGCACGCGCCCCTGCGCCGGGGCGGTGCTGATCCTGGTCTTCTCCGCCTCGCAGGGCCTGCTGGCCGCCGGCATCGCCGCGACCCTGGCCATGGCCCTCGGCACCGCGCTGACCACGGGCACGCTGGCGAGCCTCGCGGTCTTCGCCAAGGCCTTCGCCCTGCGCCTCGCGGGCGGACGCGGACGGGCCGGGGTGCTCGCGGTCGGCGGCCTCGAACTCCTGGCCGGCGCCTTCGTGCTGGTGCTCGGCCTCGCCATGCTGGCCGGGCTCGCGGCCGATCTCGGCGGCTGACGCCTCTGGCGCCCTTACTCGCCAAGCCTTCCCTCGCCACGCTCTCCCTCGCCAAGCCCGTGAGGCCGTGGCACTCTCGCGATCCGAAGACGGGGAGAGCGCGGGCATGGCGGCGGGCTTCGAGCATATCCTGAACTGGCGGCTGCTGGCCGGCTCGCACGATTTTCCCGGTCCGGATGGCGGCACCTGCATCAACGAGGCGGCGATCGTGGCCGCCGGCCTGCCCTATCGGGCGATCCGCGCCTCAGCCGATTGCCCGCCCTGTTTCTCGCCGCCCCTGTCCGCCTACGCCCTCGGCCTGAACGATGCGATGCCCGATGCCGAGCGGCCGCGCCTGATGGCCTTCGTGCTGCGGCTCTCCGGCTCGGCGGACGTCCCGGCCGTGGAGGCCGAGCGCGTCGCCTTCCTCGCCCTGGCGAGCGTCCGTCGCATCCTGCCGCCCCTCCTGGATCTGGCGGGCCTGCCCACCCTGGCCGCGGCCTGCGACGGGGCCGCGGATTCGGACCGGGCCCGGGCGGTCGCCCGGGACGCCGCTTGGCAGGGCGGCGCGCGGGCGCAGGAGGCCTCGCAGCGCGGGGCCTGGAGGCAGGGCGCTCGGGCCGCGGCGGTCGCCCGGGCCGCCACCGCCGCCGGGAAGGCCTTCGCGGATGCGCGCTGTGCGGCCGAGGTCGCGGAGGGTGCCGCGGCCTTCGTGCCGGAGGTCTGGGCGAGCGCCGTGGCGATCCTCGACGAGGCCCTGGAGATCGGCCGCCGGGCGGCGCCTCTCGAGCGCGCGCTGGTGCAGCGGCGCCTGGACGCCGCGCGGTCGGGGCTCGCGTAGAGCCCGGCTCAGACCGGGGCGGGCGCCGCCATCGGGTCGAAGGTCACGGTCTGGCAGTTGTCGAGCCAGACGCCCGTCAGGTGATAGAAGAAGGTGCCGTGGCCGACCACCGCGATGCTGTGCTCGGGCCGAGCTGCGAGCCAGTCGCGAAAGCCGAGGACGCGGGCGTCGAAGAGGGTGCGCGGCTCGATATGCACGCCGCGGGCGTCGGGCGCGCCCTCGGCATGCCACCAGATCTCCGGCAGATGGTCGACGGCGACGTCCGGGAACTCGGCGGCCAGCACCGAGGCGGCCCGGCCGACATCGCAGCTGCTCTCCTGGCACTCCCGGTGCAGGACCTCGACGAGGATGCGCGGGCGGCTCGGATGGTCGCCGAAGATGCCCTGGGTGGTCTGGATCGCCCGGGTCAGGGGCGAGGTCACCACCAGATCGAAGGGGATGTCGTGCAGGGCCGCCCGGGCCGCCCGGACCTGGCCCTGCCCCCGCTCGGTCAGGCGGGCGTCGACGTGGCCGGGATCCTGGCCGGTCAGGCGGTGAGCGGCGTTGAAAGTCGATTCGCCGTGGCGGACGCAGACGATGCGAGTGGGGGCCATATGGGTCCGGTTTCGATGGGATGGGAGGACGGCGCGCCGGCGATAACTTCGCGAGGCGCGCCATCGTTGCGCGGCGCGTCAGGCACCGCGCCAAAGAAAAAGGCCCGGTTGCCCGGGCCTCGATGACGGTGCGTGCGGATTCGGCCGGCGGTCAGGCCTTGCGGGCGACCGGGCCACGGCGGCGCAGGCGGACGATCACCTCGACGCCGGCGATCTCCATGCCCTCGGGGGCGTCTGGCAGGGAATCCACGGTGATCCCGCAATCGGGCATGTCCAACACCTGGCCCTCGTCCTCGAGGAAGAAGTGGTGGTGCTCGCTCGGGTTGGTGTCGAAGTAGGCCTTCGATCCGTCGAGCGCGAGCTGACGCAGGAGGCCGGCCTCGGTGAACTGGTGCAGGGTGTTGTAGACGGTGGCCAGCGACACCGGCACCTTGGCGCGCATCGCCTCGTCGTAGAGCATTTCCGCCGTGAGGTGGCGATCGCCGCGGCCGAACAGCAGCCAGCCCAGGGACAGGCGCTGGCGGGTCGGGCGCAGGCCCGCCCGGCGCAGGCGATCGCGCAGATCCGACAGCGGGCAACCGCGACGGCCGGCGGCCATGTCGCCGCCGGGAACGGAGGCCCGCGCGTTCAGCACGGCCTGCAGGGGCAGAAGGTTCGACATCGGGCGTACAAACATCCCACGCGGAAAACGGGAAACTCAGCGGATATGTATACGGAACCCGCTGCCGCATCGCAACCCGAGCCGCACGCGGGGCTGGCCCTGCCCTACGCGGCGGCCCCCTCCCTCCCGTCGTGCCTCCGAGCGGCGGCCGCGGATTGGGACGCTTCGAACGGGCGGACAGCTTTGAGGCGCACAAGCCCTGTGTTAACGAAGCGCCGATTTCACGCCGCAGCGCCGGCCGGATCGGCCCGTGCCGTGTCCGTTCCGGCGCCGGCGGCGCGACGCCGAGGGGGCCACGCGCGCCCCGGACCCAACCCTGAGGACCGATCCGCTCATCATGTCTTCCGCTTCCGATCCGAACGCTCCGTCGGGCACCGCCCCGGCGACCGCCGCGCCCCAGCGGGCCTCGCACTATTCCTACGAGGAACTGCTCGCCTGCGGCCGTGGCGAGCTGTTCGGCGCCGGGAACGCGCAGCTGCCCCTGCCGCCGATGCTGATGTTCGACCGCATCGTCTCGATCGGCTCCGAGGGCGGCGCCCATGGCAAGGGCCACGTGCTGGCCGAGTTCGACATCCGACCGGACCTCTGGTTCTTCGGCTGCCACTTCAAGAACGATCCGGTGATGCCCGGCTGCCTCGGCCTCGACGCCCTCTGGCAGCTCGTCGGGTTCCATCTCGGCTGGCTCGGCGCCCCCGGCCGCGGCCGGGCGCTCGGCGTCGGAGAGGTCAAGTTCACCGACCAGGTCCTGCCGACGGTGACCAAGGTCGTCTACGGCATCGACATCAAGCGGGTGCGCCTCGGCAAGCTCGTGCTCGGCATCGCCGACGGTTGGCTCGAGGCCGACGGCACCCGGATCTACGAGGCCAAGGACCTGCGCGTCGCGCTGTTCCAGGCCCAGGCGGCGGGCGGCTGAGCCCGACGCGGTTGAGATCGGGACGCCCGAGTCCTACCTGAATCCACGCGAAGGTGCCGTCTCGAGAACAAGCACCGCGAAGAACAAGCCCCGGCGGCGGAGAGCATCGTGTCCATGCGGCGTGTCGTGATCACCGGGATGGGCATCGTCTCATCCATCGGCAACAACACCGAGGAAGTCCTCGCCTCCCTGCGCGAGGCCAAGTCCGGCATCGGGCGTTCGGCCTCCTACGCTGAGCACGGCTTCCGCAGCCAGGTCGAGGGCCGCCCCACCCTCGACCCGGAGGGCGTCGTCGACCGGCGCGCCATGCGCTTCCACGGCGGCGGCACCGCCTGGAACCACGTCGCCATGGACCAGGCGATCCGGAACGCCGGCCTGGAGGCGGGCGACATTTCCAATGATCGCACCGGCATCATCATGGGCTCGGGCGGACCGTCCACGAAGGTCATCGTCGAATCCGCCGCCATCGCGATCGACAAGGGTCCCAAGCGCGTCGGCCCCTTCGCCGTGCCCAAGGCCATGTCCTCCACCGCCTCGGCGACCCTGGCGACCTGGTTCAAGATCAAGGGCGTGAACTATTCGATCTCCTCGGCCTGCGCGACGTCGAACCACTGCATCGGCAACGCTGCCGAGGTCATCCAGGGCGGGCGCCAGGACATCATCTTCGCGGGTGGCTGCGAGGACCTCGACTGGACGCTCTCGGTGCTGTTCGACGCCATGGGCGCCATGTCCTCGAAGTACAACGACACCCCCGCCCGGGCGTCCCGCGCCTACGACGCCAACCGCGACGGATTCGTCATCGCGGGCGGTGCCGGCGTGCTGGTGCTCGAGGAATTGGAGCACGCCAGGGCGCGCGGCGCGACGATCTACGGCGAGATCGCCGGCTACGGCGCCACCTCGGACGGGCACGACATGGTCGCCCCCTCCGGCGAGGGCGCGGTCCGCTGCATGCGCCAGGCGATCGAGGGCCTGAAGGGCGCCAGGATCGACTACATCAACCCGCACGCCACCTCGACGCCCGTGGGCGACGACAAGGAGATCGAGGCGATCCGCGAGGTTTTCGGGCGCGGCGACGACTGTCCGCCGATCGCCGCCACCAAGTCCCTCACCGGCCACTCCCTCGGCGCGACGGGCGTGCAGGAGGCGATCTACGCGCTGCTGATGATGAACAACGACTTCATCTGCGAGAGCGCCCATATCGACGAGATCGACCCGGCCTTCGCCGATATGCCGATCCTGCGCCAGCGCCGTGACGGGGCCAAGCTCGGGCACGTCCTGTCGAATTCTTTTGGATTCGGCGGCACCAACGCGACGCTCGTCCTCAAGCACGTCGACGCCTGAGGGCGACGGATCCGGATCAGGCTTAACGTCCGGCCCGGCCCGTTAAGGAACTGGAGAGACCTTCCGCCGTTCTTTGTTTCTCGGGATTGCTGGAAGGCACAGCCATGTTGTGGTTCACGCTGGGAACCGTCGGCGGCCTCGCCCTTGCCGGGACCACGGCCGTCTACATCAAGCAAGTCATGATCGACCGCGCCAATTGCGACACCGACGGCTACTTTTAGCCGCCCCGCCGCCCCGCCTGCACCCAAAGGCCCCGTCGCGGCTCCCGCACGACGGGGCCTTTGCGTTTCGGCGAAGGCGCCTTCGGCTCCGGTCGGATTGGACAGGGCCACGACCCCCGCGCTAAGCCTCCCACCAACGATGACGGGTCCGAGGGACCCGAGGATCCGCGACCGGGGGACGTGCATGACGGGTTTGATGGCGGGAAAGCGCGGCCTCATCATGGGGGTCGCCAACGATCACTCGATCGCCTGGGGCATCGCCAAGGTCCTGCACCGCCACGGGGCCGAGCTGGCCTTCACCTACCAGGGCGACGCCCTCGGGCGCCGGGTGACGCCGCTGGCGGCCTCCGTCGGCTCGGACATCGTCCTGCCCTGCGATGTCGAGGACATCGCCAGCGTCGACGCGCTGTTCACCGCCCTGGACGCGCGTTTCCCCGAGGGCCTCGACTTCGTCGTCCACGCCATCGGGTTCTCCGACAAGGGACAGCTCAAGGGCCGCTACGTCGACGTCACCACCCGCGAGAATTTCTCGCGGACCATGACGATCTCCTGCTTCTCCTTCACCGAGATCGCCCAGCGCGCAGCCAAGCGAATGCCCCGCGGCGGCTCGCTCCTGACGCTGACCTATGGCGGCTCCACCCGGATCATGCCGAACTACAACGTCATGGGGGTCGCCAAGGCGGCCCTCGAGGCCTCCGTGCGCTACCTCGCGGGCGACCTCGGCCCGGACGGCATCCGGGTCAACGCCCTCTCGGCGGGCCCGATGCGGACCCTGGCCGGGGCCGGCATCGCCGATGCCCGCCTGATGTTCAACCACCAGAAGGCGCACGCCCCCTTGCGCCGGACGGTGACCCAGGAGGAGGTCGGCGGCTCGGCGATGTACCTGCTCTCGGATCTCTCGGGCGGCGTCACCGGCGAGATCCATTTCGTCGATTCCGGCTACAACATCATCTCGATGCCCCGCCCCGACGTGCTGCAGGCCCAGGACGAGGCCGGGGTCATCGGCGACGCGGTCTAGCGTTTGTCGGGGATCCGTGGAAACCGGTTATCCCGAACAGATAAACGAGACGAAAGGACCCGAGAATCTGTCAGGTTCAGGACTCCTAACAGACTCTCGGATCAGCCCGAGAACAGCGCGGGCCGGCGGGCGCGCAGGGCGAGGACCAGGGTCAGGGTCTTGAGGTCGGTCAGCTCGCAGCGATCGGCCATTCGGGCGAGTTCGGCCAACGGCATCTCGACGACCCGGATGTTCTCGTGCTCGCCGTCCGCGCCCCCGCCCCCGTCCACCCGGTCGGTGGCGGCGTAGGCGGCCAGGAACAGGTGGATGCGCTCCGTCGAGATGCCGCCGCAGGAATAGGTGGCGCCGACGAAGTCGAGGTCGCCGAGGCGCAGGCCCGCCTCCTCCAGCACCTCCCGCCGGGCATTGTCCTCCGGGGTGCCGTCGTCGATCAGGCCGGCGGGGGCCTCGAGCTGGCTCTGCTCGCCGGCGACGTAGAGGGCGGGCACCCGCAGCTCCCGCACCAGGGTCGCGACCCGGCGCACCGGATCGTAGGGCAGCACGCCCACGGAGTTGCCGTGGTCCTCGATCTCGCGCTCGGCCTCGCTGCCGTCGGCGAGGCGGACCCGCGCCAGCGAGAAGCGGCTCCAGCCCTCGTGCAGGGTCCGCAGGCTGAGGATCTCGGCTTTCATCGGTCGTCCTTCTGGCCCCGGGAGGGCGCGTTCCGGCTGGCCCGTGGGCACGGGCTGTCGTGCGGGTGGCCGTCAGGGGCCGCCTGCCGGGGCGCCCTCGATCCCCATGATGGGCTCGCCGCAGTTGATCCGGCCGTCGAGCGTCAGGTAGCCCGGTTCGCCGGCCTCGACCCTGTGGTCCTGCGCGCTCGCCTCGGCCGCTCGCCTCAGCTCGGCGATGATCGCCTGAATGTCCATGGCGGTCTCCCCCCGCGCCGCGGTTCAGCGCCCGAGGGCGATCAGGACCGCCCCCATCAGCACCAGCACGATCAGGCCCGCCACCAGCACGGCGTTGCGGACCCGGTGCCCCTCGGCCGACGGGGTCGCGGGCCCCGGTTCCGCACCGGCGGCCACCGGCGCGCCGGCCCGGGACGCCGGCGCGTCCGGGCGCGGCGCGGCCGGTGCGGCGTCGAGGGAGGGCGGTCCGGGCGCGGGCGCGAGGGGCAGCGGCGCAATTCCGTCGGGATGGGCCCGCCCCGTGAGCAGGTCCTCGAGCTCAACCGGAATTCCGGCGGCCTCGAGGTCCAGGACCACCTGTGCGATCGCCTCGGCGCTCATGCCGTGGATCGGTAGGGCAGCCTGGAGGTCGGCCGGGGAGAGCTCGCCCTTCTGCCGCCCGAGGGCGATCAGCCGGTCGAGATCCCGTTGCGCGACGGTCGCCGAAGCGCTCACCATGGGCGCGACCCCGTCACGGCTGCGCCTCCGCCGGCCCGCGCCGCGGCGGTCCCTGCTCCGCCCGGCCCGGGTGGTCGTGCGTGTTGTCGTCCGGCCATCCACCACTCCCGACGCTCTGCCATCCGGAAACCCGTCGGATATTGCCGCTGTTCCCGGGCTCAGGGGGGGGCGACGGCGCCGCCCGGCCCCGGGCTCCCGCTCAGTCCTGGCTCGGCCCGACGCTGTCGGCGGCGAAGGCCTGGCGGACGCCCAGGGGCTTCGGCCGGCCCTCGGTGCTGTCGCAGGCGGTCTGGCGCTCCATCTCCGAGTTGATCTCGGCCCCCACAAGGACGATGACGATGGACAGCCACATCCAGGTCATGAACCCGATGCCGGCTCCCAGCGACCCGTAGATGCGGTTGTAGCTGTCGAAGCTCGCCACGTACCAGGAGAACATCCCCGAGGCGCCGACCCAGAACAGCGCCGCGAGGCTGCTGCCCCAGGTCACCCAGCGCCACTTCGCCCGGTTCCGGCTCGGGCCGTAGCGATAGATCAGCGACAGGCTGAGGGTGACCACGCCGAGCAGGGCCGGCCAGCGCACGATCTGCAGGACGGTGTCGGTGGCGGTGATGAAGCCGAGGCGGTCGAGGATCGCCGGCAGCAGCACCACCGCGCCGGTGGAGACGAGGAAGAACACCACGCTGGTGATCGTGAACAGGAAGGTGGTGGCGTAGAAGCGGACCAGGCTGCGCTTCTCGCGCTCCTTGTAGATCACGTTGAGGGCGTCGAAGAGCGCGCTCACCCCGGAATTGGCGCTCCACAGGGCGATCAGCAGACTGATGCCGGACGTGGTGCTCAGGGAGCCGGTGCTGCGCTGCGCGATCCGCACCAGCTGGTCCGAGACCAGTTCGAGGGCGCCCGGCGGCAGGATGTCCGCCAGCAGGCTGACGTGCTGGCTGATGACGTGGGGATCCGAGAACAGCCCGTAGATCGACACCACCGCGACGAGGCCCGGGAACACCGCCAGCAGGGCGAAGAACGCGACGCCGCCCGCCGTGGTCAGCACCCGGTCCTGCGGCATCGCCCAGAACACCCGCCACAGGATGTCCCGCCAGCCGGCCTTGGGGATGTCGACGGGGTCGGTCGCGCCCCGGCCGCGCCCGGGCTCGTGCGCGCGCTGGCGCGCCTCCGCCAGCTCTTCCGGGTTCAGGGGGCGGGTGCTGACCGAGCGCCAATCCTGCCCCTCATCGTCGTCTCGCACCATGCCGACACCCTGCCGGACCGCTCGTCGCCGGAACCCCGCCGCGCGGGGCGCGCCGCCCCCGGGATCACACTCTGCCTGAACTCTCGTCACAGGTCGCCACCGATGCCGGCACAGGCGTGGGACGATCGAGCCCGGACCTGGGGCAGATCGCGGCCCGCCGGGCCATCTCGGTGCGGACGTGCTCGCGGAACAGGCGGACCCGCGCGGGGAGTTCGCGGCCCGCCAGGGTGACGGCGCGCAGGGTCCCGCCCCGGCTCGCCCAGTCGGGCAGGACGCGCACGAGGTCGCCCCGGGCCAGGGACTTGGCCGCGACGAGGCTCGGGATGTGGCCGATCCCGGCCCCGGCCAGGGTGAGGCGCAGCACCGTGGCGAAATCCGTGGCCCGCACGGCCGGCCGCAGGGTGATCCCGGCCTCCCGCCCCTCCACGTCCGAGACAAGGATCTGGGTGGCACCGAGACGCTCCCGGGCCAGCACCACGTCGTGCGCCGCCAGCCCGTCGATGTCGGCCGGGGCCGGGCGCTGGGCCAGGTAGGCCGGGGCCGCGTAGAGGCCGATCGTCAGGTCGGCCAGGATCGGCGCGGTGTAGCCGCTGTCGGGGTGGTCGCCGCCGCCGAGGCGGAGCGCAAGGTCGACCCGGTTGGCCGCGAGATCGAGGCGGCTGTCGGTGATGAGGAGTTCCAGGGTGATCTGCGGGTGCCGGGCCCGGAAGCTCGCCACGAGATCCGGCAGCACCTCGACCCCGAAATCGATCGAGGCCGTCACCCGCAGGTGCCCCCGCGGCAGGGTGCGGGCACCGCGGGCTGTCTGCAGGGCCTCGTCCAGAAGGGCGAGACTCTCCAGGGCCCGGGCGTGGAAGGCGAGCCCCTCGGCGGTGGGCGAGACCGCCCGGGGCGTACGGGCGAGCAGCGTCACCTTCAGCACCGATTCGAGGCGGGCGACGCGCCGGCTGACGCTGCCCTTGGTCTCGCGCAGGAAGGCGCCCGCCTGGGTCATGCTACCGAGGTCGACGACGGCGCAGAAGGCCCGGACATCGTCGAGGTTTCCGGCGAAGGTTTCCAGATGCGCAACCATGTGTCCCCGATTAGCGCGCTATCGCACCCGCGGGAAGCGGCCTATTGGCGATCCACCGACCCGGCGCCCAGATGCCACCCTCATCGGCGCCCTCATCCTCGGAGCGAACCCCGTGATCCGTCTCTCGCCATCCCTCGTCGCCCAGACCGTCTCCCTCGCCCTCGCGTTCGCCGCGCCGGCCCTCGCCCAGACCCCGCCGACCCGCGACCCGGCCCAGATCCAGGCCGGCACCTACGCGGTCGATCCCGGCCACACCCAGGTCGGCTTCACCGTCTCGCATATGGGCTTCTCGAACTACTCGGGCGGCTTCTCGGACGTCTCGGGCACCCTGGAGCTGCAGCCGAAGACCCCCGCCGCCTCGAAGCTGTCCATCAAGATCCCGGTGGCCTCGGTGATGACGACCAGCGAGAAGCTGACCGGCGAGCTCAAGGGCGACCAGTGGCTCGACGCGGCTAAGTTCCCCGTGATGACCTTCGTCTCCACGAAGGTAACGCCCGAGGGCAAGGACAAGGCGAAGGTCACCGGCGACCTGACCCTGCACGGCGTGACGAAGCCGGTGACCCTGACCGTCACCCTCATCGGCGCCGGCGTGAACCCGCTGAACAAGAAGGTCACCGTGGGCTTCGAGGCCACCGGCACGCTCAAGCGCTCCGAGTTCGGCGTGAAGACCTACGTGCCGCTGATCGGCGACGACCTGCACCTCACCATCGCGGGCGCCTTCGAGCGCAAGGAATAGGCCTTTCCGTCCACCCCGCCGAAGGGAGCGCGTCATGACCGAGACCGCCCGCGTCGGGCCCGAGCCGCGCTACACCCGCGTCGCCATCGCGCTGCACTGGCTCAATGCGCTGGCGGTGCTGGGGCTGATCGCGATCGGTCTCGCCATGACGCACGGGGACCTGGCGCCGATGCGCCGGTTCCAGCTCTACCAGTGGCACAAGTCGGTGGGCCTCACGGTGCTGGCCCTGACGCTGCTGCGCCTCGGCTGGCGCCTGGCCCACCGGCCGCCGCCCCTGCCCGCGACGCTGCCGGCCCGGGAGCGGGCCGGCGCGCACGCGGCCCATGCCTTGCTCTACGGGCTCCTCCTCGGCCTGCCGCTCGTCGGCTGGGCCGTGGTCTCGGCTTCGCCCTTCAACCTGCCGACCGTGCTCTACGGCGTCCTGCCCTGGCCGCACCTGCCGGTGCTGCCGGAGCTGGCGAACAAGGCCGCCGTGGAGGCGGTGCTGAAGCAGGTCCATGCCTGGGGGGCCTGGTTCCTCATCGGTCTCCTGCTGCTGCATGTCGGTGCGGCCCTGCGCCACCACCTCGTCCTGCGCGACGACACCCTCCGGCGGATGCTGCCCCGCGCCCCGCTCAAGTCCGGATTCCAGCCATGATCGCCGCTCGCCTCGCCTTCGCGGTCGCCCTCGCGGCGGCGCCCCTGGCCCTGCCCGCCTGCGCCGCGGCTGCGGCCTGGACCGTCGATGCGGCCCAGAGTCGGATCGGGTTCTCGGGCGTCCAGGTCGGCACGCCCTTCAAGGGTCGCTTCAAGCGCTTCAGCGCACAGATCACCTTCGACCCCGCCACCCCGGAGACGGGGCACGCCGTGGTCGATATCGACCTCGCGAGCGCCGAGACCGGCGATGCCCAGCGCGATACCGCCCTGCCCCAGGCGGAGTGGTTCGACGTCAAGGCCACGCCGCAGGCCCGGTTCGAGGCGACGCGGTTCGTCGCCAAGGGCGGCGACGCCTACGAGGCCGTCGGCAGCCTGACGATCCGCGGCATCCGCCGCGACGCGGCCCTGCCCTTCCGCCTGACGTTCGCGGGAGCGACGGCCCGGGCGGTGGGCCACCTCGACCTCGTACGCACGCAGTTCGGCGTCGGACAGGGACCCTGGGCTTCGGGCCAATGGGTCGCCCTGGAGGTCGGCGTCGACATCGACCTCACTGCGACGGAGACGGCCCCCAAGCCCTGAAGCGGATCGGCCAGCACATGGGCCGTCGGCGGGCTCGTCGGGTTCACGCCGGATCGCATCTCTCCGATTGCACGTCGCCGGAAGGACGCTCCGAAAGCGAAACCTGTGCTTGCACGGCGCATCGAGACCTTTGTATCCCACCGGATATCTTGTTTCTCATGCGTAACCGGCGCGCAAAACCGCGGATGGCTTGCAGAAAGCGGGAGCCCTGCCGCGAGGGTCGGGTTATGCCTCGGTTCCGGTCCCGCCGGCGGCCTCGGCCCCGGCGCGTCCGGCACGGCGGCGTCCATTCGGGCGCGGGCCGCAGGACGCCAGAGGAAGAGATCCATGCCCGTGCCGACGATCGACCGCCGCGCCCTGCTCGGCTCCGCGAGCCTCGCGCTCGTGGGAACCGGCAGCGCCGTCCGTCCCGCCCAAGCCGCACCGGAGACGAAGGGCGAGGCCAAGGCGGAACCGAAGCCGGTGCCGCCGGAGGTCACCCGGATCCTCGCCCGCTACGTGGTCGGCGCGCGCTACGCGGACCTGCCCGAGGCCGTCCGCCGCGAGGGCACCCGCACCCTGCTGAACTGGGTCGGCGTCGCCATCGGCGGATCGCATCACGAGACCCTGGATGTCGCGGTCTCGGCCCTCAAGCCGTTCTCCGGCCCGCCGCAGGCCGGCCTGTTCGGGCGCCCCGAGCGTTTCGACATCCTGAACGCCGCCTTCCTGAACGGCGTCGCCAGCCACATCTTTGATTACGACGACACCCACCTGAAGACCGTGATCCACCCGGCCGGCCCCGTCGCCTCGGCGATCCTCGCCTACGCCGAGATGAACCCGGTCTCGGGGGCGGACTTCCTCAACGCCCTGGTGCTCGGCGTCGAGACGGAGTGCCGGATCGGCAACGCGGTCTACCCGAACCACTACGATGTCGGCTGGCACATCACCGGCACCGCCGGGGTGTTCGGGGCGGCGGCCGCGACGGGCAAGCTGATGAGCCTCACCGAGCAGCAGATGGTCTGGGCGCTCGGGCTCGCCGCCTCGCAGCCCGTGGGCCTGCGCGAATCCTTCGGCTCCATGAACAAGAGCTTCAATCCGGGCCGGGCCGCCTCGAACGGCCTGTTCGCCGCGATCCTGGCCGCGAAGAACTACACGAGCTCGGACGGAATGATCGAGGCCAGGCGCGGCTGGGCCAACACCATCTCGACGAAGCAGGATTACCGCGAGATCACGGAAGGGCTCGGCACCCGCTACGAGGCGGCGCTGAACACCTACAAGCCCTTCGCCTGCGGCATCGTCATGCATCCGGCCATCGACGCGGCGGTGCAGCTGCGCAACGAGGCCCATCTCACCGCCGACATGATCGAGCGGGTCGACATGAAGGTCCATCCCCTGGTGCTCGAACTCACCGGCAAGACCACGCCGCGCACCGGCCTCGAGGGCAAGTTCAGCATCACCCACGCCGTCGCGGTGGCGCTGGTGGAGGGGGCTGGCGGCGAGAAGCAGTTCAGCGACCGGGCGGTGAACGACCCCGTGATCGCGGCCCTGCGCGCCCGGGTGAAGCCGGTGGTCGACCCGGCGATCCGGCCCGAGCAGGTCGAGCTCACGGTGGTGCTGACGGACGGCCGCAGCCTGCCCCGGCGCATCGAACATGCCATCGGCAGCGTCGAGCGGCCGATGTCGGACGCCGCGCTGGAGACCAAGTTCACCGACCTCGCGAACGGGATCCTGCCCGACGCCCAGGTGCGCCGGGTCATGGACCTGTGCTGGCGCATCGCGGAGTTGCCGAATGCCGGCGACGTGGCCCGGGCCGGGGTCCAGGCCTGACCGCGGAGGACCGGGATCGACGGGCCGATCCCGGCCGCGTATGGCGATGCCCGCTCCTGGGCCTCGCCCTGCGCCAGCCCCCCCTCGCCCGCCGCCAGCAAGGATCACGGACCTGAAGGCCGAGTTCTCGACCACGCGCCTGATCGTGATCCTGGCCTTCGCCGGTTTCGCCAGCACCTTCGCGGGCCGCTCCATCGAGCCGCTGGTCGGCGTGCTGGCGCGCGACCTGCAGAGCGATCCCCACACGGTGGCGCTGCTCTCCACCGCCTTCGCCCTGCCCTACGCGCTGATCCAGCCGATCCTCGGCCCCGTCGGCGATGCCCTGGGCAAGGAGCGGATCATCGCGATCTGCCTCGGCATCCTGACCCTGGCGCTGGCAGCTTGCGCGCTGACCACCAGCCTCGACACCCTGTTCGTCCTGCGGATGATCGCCGGGGGCAGCGCTGGCGGCGTCGTCCCCCTGGCGCTCGCGCTGATGGGCGACCGCATCCCGATCGAACGCCGGCAGGTCGCCATCGGCCGCTTCCTCGTGGCGGTGATCCTCGGGCAGCTCTCCGGCTCGACCTTCGCGGGCCTGATCGAGGGGGCGATCGGCTGGGCCGGCGTCTTCGCCATCACCGCGGCGGTGGCGGCCCTCGGCTGCGGCGCGGCGCTCCTCGGGTTCGACCGCCGCGCGGCAGCCCCGGCCCGGCGACCGGACTTCCGCACGGCGGTCGCGCGCTACCGCACCATCGTGGGCAATCCGCGCGCCCGCATCCTGTTCGGGGCCGTGTTCATCGAGGCGATCGCGGTGTTCGGGATCTTTCCCCACCTCGCCCCGCTGATCGAGGCCCGCGGCGAGGGCGGGGCTCGCGAGGCCGGCCTGGCACTGGCCGGCTTCGCCGCCGGCGGGCTGCTCTACGCGTTCTCGGTCGGCCTGCTCCTGCGCTTCCTCGGCCTGTCGCGGATGCTGATCGGCGGCGGCCTGATCTGCGCCGGGGCCCTCGTCACCCTCGGGCTGGCCGGCACCTGGCAGCTCGACTGCGCCGCCCTGGTGGCCCTGGGGCTCGGCTTCTACATGCTCCACAACACCTTCCAGGTGCAGGTGACCGAGGTGGCGCCGACCGCCCGCGCCTCGGCGGTGGCACTCCACGCCTTCTCGTTCTTCTGCGGACAGGCCCTGGGCGTGGCCATCCTCGGTGGCGCCCTCCGGGGCCTCGGCCAGCTCACCGCCCTCAGCCTCTGCGCCGTCGTCATCGCCGGCCTCGGCCTCGTCACGGCCCGGCGCCTGGCGACGACGCCGTCGCGGTGACGTCCGAGATCCTCCCGACCTGCCGGAGTCGCGAATGTCCCCGACGATCGCGGTGTTCTCGGACCTGATCTGCCCCTGGTGCTTCGTCGGCACGCTGCGGTCGGACCGGGCCCTCGACCTGCGGGCGCGCACCAGCCTCGAATGGCTGCCCGTCAGGCTCCCCGGTCACACTCACATTTCAGCCTAACACCGACCCTATGCGAGACACGACGTCCCTCCCAGTCGTCCCGGAGCTCCAAGATGCAGACACTTCCGTCTCGGCGCGTGATTCCGAAGGCGTCGAGCAAGCGCGGTCCCGTCCATCGAGGCGCACGTCGCCGACCATTCGCGTGGATGCGCTGAAGGCCCCTCGGCGCTCGCCATCCCGATGCCAGGGATTTATTCCGTGATTTCGTTTCCACGCGCCTGAGAAAATCGCCTGGATAGATGCCTCCGAATTCATCGCCAAAACAAAAAATTTATCCGGTCAATCGGGTCAATGTTTTTGTGTTTATCTACTTTTGCAATTATAATTGCTTTGCGCCGATGTCAACGCGATAAGAAACGATAATGAGGGCATAATGCCAGTCAGAACCGATCCAGTCGTCGTCAGTGGAGCCGCAGGCTTCGTAGGATATCATGTCGCCAAGAGATTGCTTGAACGCGGAGAAGGCGTAATCGGAATCGATGTATTTAACGATTACTATGCCGTTTCTTTGAAAGAGGCGCGGGCCGGGCGACTGGAAAAATTTGCCAATTTTCGCATGGAACGTATGGACTTTGCGAATGCGCCTGCGCTCAGGACCCTCGTCAGAGACGAAGGCGTCATGCGAATGGTTCATCTTGGTGCTCAAGCAGGCGTTCGTTACTCCATCGAGAACCCCTTCGCCTATCAACACTCAAATCTACAAGGCCACCTGTCTGTCTTGGAGGCGTGCCGCGACAATAGCCGGTTCGAGCACCTCGTGTATGCGTCATCCAGTTCTGTGTACGGCAATCGGCCAGGGTCAGGCGCTGCATTTACGGAGACAGATAGGGTAGACTCCCCGGTCTCGCTCTATGCGGCCACGAAACGTTCCTGCGAGTTGATGAGTTCTACTTACGCGCATCTCTATGGATTGAAACAATCAGGGCTTCGCTTCTTTACGGTGTATGGACCTTGGGGCCGTCCCGATATGGCTTACTATTCGTTCACCCGTAAAATTTTTCTAGGAGAACCGATCGAGGTCTATGGCGAGGGCCGGATGCGCCGTGACTTCACGTTTATTGACGATATCGTGGATGGGATCATCGGCGTTCTCGATCGACCACCGCCTGAGGCCGAAAACAGGATTCTCAATATTGGCAATGATTCTCCCGAAGATCTACTCACTTTCATCGAAATTATTGAGCAAGCCGTTGGCCGAAAAGCAAAGAAAATCATGCTTCCGATGCAGCCAGGAGACGTGACATCGACCTGGGCAGATATTTCAAAAATCAGATCAATCACTGAATATCGCCCAAAGGTTCGACTCGCAGAAGGAATACCCCAGTTCGTAAACTGGTATCGTGACTACTATCCTGTCGCCTGAGGTGAGATGCGCAGTTCTGATGCGTCATTTTCAGACCAGGATGATGTCCCTTTCGTGTCACACTGTGATCGCGCACTGACGCGATGAAGGGATTTACGCGAACGGTGATGCAGCCGGGTCTTAGGGGGATGGCCCAGACCGCCTGCGCGCTCCTCGACGCGGCCACCAAGTCAGTGCTTGCAGGTATCGCCGGCGGTCGATCTCGGCCCCTCGATCACATCCTGTCGGCGCATGGTTCCGGCTCCAGGCGCAGCGCCGAACGTGCAGGAGATGGCGCGACAGATCACGCGGCACGGCGCGGATGCTACAGGGCCAAGGGGACGGCGAAAGTCTCGAACCGGACCGGGCATTGCCGGCCCACGCGGATCGCCAGCACGGGATGCCAGTGAGGCCGTCCACCGACCTGACGGAGAATGCGCGCAGTCTGATATCGCCACGTCGCGCGGTAGCGGGGCAGATCGCTGGTCATCTGTCCCTCGAAGAGAAACATGAGCTTGTCCGTCTCGCCGGTCTGCCGCTCGATCAGGGCGTGGTTCCAGCCCTGAGGTCTCGCCTCCGTCAATGCGAGGCGACAGTCTCCACGTCTCGCCGTGAGCGAGACTTCCGCCGAGCCTGGGGCCTCGTCGACGCTGAAGCCCTCTGTCATGAGGCGCGCGACCAGCGTTCGCTTAAGGGAAGCAGGATTTCGGATGTCCGGAGCAGTTCCTATAAGAACCTTCGCACCGATGCTCGTAATGGCGAACAGGGCGAGGACAGCCAAGCCCACAGGAACACGCAGGCCCGTGCGCCGCGGCGCGTCGGTCCCCCCAGCGGCCGGGTATCCCGGTTCGGCGACCCTGGCTGGGTCGGACATCGGGTGCGTCATCGGATGGCCGCACCGGTGTCGGTCTGCCTCGGAAGGTCTTGCGCGACAGGATCCGAGGGGCGGGCTCGAACACCGGCCCAGCAGACTGCTCCGATGGCAGCGAGGGTGAGCCAGCTCGTCACGCTGTTGCCGACCGCGCCATGGAGCAACTCGAAATGCTCCGGAAGGAGGCCAATGGCTGCAAGACGCAGGATGTTGATCGCGACGACACTGCAGCAGGCGAGCGCTCCCCAAAGCATGTTGTTTCGCCGGGCGCGCGGCCTCACGACATTGATGGCGATCACCCAACCCAGCAATGCCAGCGAGACATTGCCCAGAGAGGAGCAGGCCGGGTAGATCTGAAGGTAGGTTTGGCCATTCGACGAGGCCACGAGATTTCCAGACGACTCGGTTCCGAGAATTGTGGCGACCATCAGCGCATCGGCCGACAGAATATACGGCGCCGCGAGGTTGAACAGGAGACGGGTCCAGCACATCGGCATCGTCACCACGAGCAGGATCGCGGCTCCGCGAGCGAGGCGGCCGGATGATGTCGCCAGCGTCCAGAGCGCGATGGCCGTGAGCGTGACCCACGCAAGCGCGGAAGAAGGTGCGAGGACGAAGGGCGCGGCGATACCGAGCACCACGACATCCCCGCGCATGGGTTCGCTCCCCCCTCGGTCGGTGAACGCGAGGGCGATCCCGCAGACGATGCCGAGCCAGACGATGGCACTGATGTCGAACGTCCGCGATCCGGCGACGACCCAACCCTCGGCTTCCAGGGCCTGCAACATTCGACCCGCCAGACCGTTCGCGGCGCAGATCGCCATGAATGCGCAGAGGTACGCGGACCGTGACGCCGAAAAGCCGAGGCCGATTCGCATCCGCGGGATCCCAGCAGGGGACTTGTCGGGGTATCGCGCAACGGGGGACATATCGGGCACTCGCACGCGGACGTCCCAACCTGTCTACGTCAGAAACAGCGACGCGCGAAGATGCACCGCCCTTGCGATCCGGTGCTTGCGCGGTCCGCGCTATCCCCCTCGACGACCCGGCCCGGCAGACCTGCCTGCGCCGCGGCGCCCTGCTGCCCGACTTCCCGCGCGCTGCTCCCCGCCATCGGCCGCCGCGCGCCCAACGTGGCCCACGACTGCCGGATCGTTGGGATGTCCGCGCCAGGTCCCGGTCGAGGTTTCGGCACCCTTTGGAATCATCGCCATTCTGGCCACCCACCCCTGCCTCTCGGCGCCTTATCGGGCGAGTTCTCAGGCACGTCCCCTGCACCCAAATTATCAAAGATGTTGCGGTGCGGCACAAGCCGAGCTAAAGTTTCGAGCCAGTCGATGATGACTTGGGTTCAATCGGACTTCGGACATTTGCAATTAGAAATTCAAATCAACCTCGATCCCGATTCTACTCCATCCGGCATGCGGGGCGAATGAACAACGCGACGTCCAGAAAATCGCCCCCCCTTGCGAGCGAAGCGATCGCCGCCATTGCCCTTGACGATAGGGGCTGGTCGCGTTGAGGACCCCGGCTCTGCAACATGGGTTTCCAAATACGCCCTGGAATGCGATCGACACGCTTGTGCGAATGCCCATTCAGGAACCGATCACGAGATATCTTACAGGCCACCCAGGTCGCGTTTCATAGTAGTGTTATTTCCAAGTCATGTCATCGAGATTTGTAATAAACTTATTTGGAGAAGACTATATTGCAGATTGACTAAGACATTCGAAATGGAACGTTTCTCGTGATACTCCATTGTCATTGGCATGGTCTCTGGCTGTCTTTCGAAACGATTCCATACGACAATTTGATGAGCATTCCATTGTTAGCCTTGCATATATAGCAAGGCTATCGGTTAAACTGGGAGGCTGCAATGGCAGCGAAACATAAAAGGCCGCGCTTGCTGGCGGTCGCGTCAGGCGGTGGACACTGGATCCAGCTTCTGCGCGTCGTTCCCGCCTTCGGTGAATGTGATTGTGCCTTTATCTGCACGCTTGATGCGCGGGACCAAGTCGCCGGACACCGATTTCATCGCGTCCCGGATGCGAACCGCTGGAACAAGCTCGCGTTTCTGCGTATGGCTCTGTCCGTGATGATCGTCGTTCTCCGCGAGCGGCCACACATCGTCGTCTCGACAGGTGCGGCGCCTGGGTACGTTGCGCTGAGACTCGGACGCCTGATCAGAGCCAAGACCATCTGGATCGACAGCTTTGCGAACGTCGACACGCTTTCGATGTCCGGAAAGATGGCGGGTGGGGTGGCGGACCTCTGGCTCACGCAGTGGCAGCACTTAGCGAAGCCGGAAGGTCCGTATTACGAAGGGTCGGTCATATGATTTTTGTAACGGTGGGTGTCCAGTTGCCGTTCGACCGTCTGATTTCCGCCGTCGATGACTGGGCCGGATCTCGTGGGCGCTCCGACGTGGTGGCGCAAATCGGGGCGTCGAAGCTCGTACCGAAAAACATCAAATATCAATCGACCATGTCGCCCTCGGAGTTTCGGCAGCATGTCGTTGCTGCGAAAGCCGTCGTCGGCCACGCCGGGATGGGCTCAATCATCACGGCCTTGGAGCTCGGCAAGCCGATTCTCGTCATGCCGCGCCGGGCCGCATTCGGCGAACACCGCAACGACCATCAGCTTTCCACGTCGCGGCATATGAAAGCGCAAGGAATCGCCACGGTCGTCGATGATGAAGCTGCGTTGAAGGAAGGCCTCGACAGCATCGAGGGCCTCGTTCGCTCGCAAGAGATCTCGGCCTATGCAAATGCGCAGCTCCTCAACCGTATCTCGACCTTCATCGCCGATGTAAGTGGCCGGATCTGATCAGCGGGCATGGGCGGCGGACGATGCGTATCGGGAATGCGCCTCGTCGCGACGCCAAGGTATGAACCGTCGCGGTCGCATGGCGGACATGGAAGCGATCGTGTTAAGATTCCCACGTATCCACGCTGGCGACCTGCATCGCTGACCTGCGTCGGCCGAAAGCCATGGCACCCTCGATCGAGGACCGATGTTAGCCACCAATCCACGCGCGACGACGGGAACCCCCCTCGCGATACGGGCTCCGGGAGATCCAGGCGACATCGCCTTCATCCTCGGCGTTCTTCGGCGCCAGCGCCGCTTCATCGGCAAGACGATCCTGGCCGCCCTGGTCCTGGGCACGCTGGTTTTTATGTTCGCCCCCTCATCATACAAGACATTCTCGACGGTTCTCGTCGACTTCAAGCGTCTATCGGCTGTCGACGAGAATTTCTCGACGCCCTCTGGCCGGATCGACAGCTCAGCGTTACTCAGTCAAATCGAGATTTTAAAGTCGAACGGCGTGCTGGATCGGGTCGTAATGTCCGAAAAGCTCGACACGGACCCGGATTTCGTCGGATCCACGTCCATGATCCGGAAGCTGGTCGCAGCTCTTGGCCTCGCCGATGACCCGGAGGCTGAGTCCGTCGAAGACCGCCGGAACCGAGCTGCCGAGGTGCTGCGCAAGGCGACCAACGTCGAGCGCGTCGATCTCTCCTACGCCATCACCGTCACGGTGACGGCGCGCAGCGGCGAGAAGGCCGCACGCCTCGCGAATGCGCTCGCCCAGGCCTACATCGACGATCAACTCGAGGCAAAGCGTGCGGCGTCCGAAAAAGCCAGCACGTGGTTTGTCGAACGAATCGCCGAGTTGCAGGATGACGTCAGCAAAGCGGATCGGGCTGTCATCGATTATCGTTTGAAGAACAATATCGTAACCATGGATGGTCGCTTCATCGAGGAGCAGCAGATCCTCGATCTCAGTCAAAAAGTGCTGGAAGCGAGCTTCGCCCGTGCCGGCGCGGAAGCAAAGGTCGCACAGATCAACGAGATGGCGAGGACCGGCGGGGTGCAGAACGCGCTCGTCGATGAGTTCTCGAACGAGGTCATCATCCAGCTTCGCAACGCCTACTTCGATGCGAAGCGCCAGATGGCGGATTTCACCGTCCGGTATGGCGCGACGCACGAAGCGACGATCAAAGCCCGCGCGAAGATGAACGAGCTTCAGAACTCGATGAACGACGAGGTCCAGCGCATCCTCGAAGGTGCGCGCAGCGACTTCGCCATCGCGCAGATCAAGGAGCAGAACCTTCAGAAGGAGCTCGCCGACCTGTCGGAGCGGTCGATCCAGGCGCGCGAAGGCCGGGTTCAGCTGACTCAGCTCGAGAGTGCGTCGGCGACGGTGAAGACGATCCGCGACACCTTCATGTCGCGGTACGTCGACGGCATACAGAAGCAGAGCTTCCCGATGACCGAGNCAGCTCGAGAGTGCGTCGGCGACGGTGAAGACGATCCGCGACACCTTCATGTCGCGGTACGTCGACGGCATACAGAAGCAGAGCTTCCCGATGACCGAGGCGCGCATCATCACAGCGGCGCAAGTGCCCACGGCACGCTCGTTCCCGACGGCCATCAAGGTCTTCGGTGGAAGCCTGGCGCTGGGCTTGGGGGCGGGCTGCCTGATGGCCGTGGCCCGCGAGGCCTTCTCGCGGCGCCTGCGGTTCCGACGTCAGGTCGAGACGGCCCTCGGCGTGCCCTGCCTCGGC